>CALECT010000114.1 GCA_937949725.1 uncultured Pseudanabaenaceae cyanobacterium | reverse complement strand
TTGCTCTCTGCGAGATCCAACCGCTTTTGCGCTAAACAGCAGTAGGTCAAGTCCTGCTCAATGCCAATGAAGCGTCGGCCCAGCTTTTTGGCCACCACAGCCGTTGTGCCTGAGCCGAGGAATGGATCGAGGATGACATCTTCAGGGTTGCTGCTGGCTAGCAACAGTTTGGCGAGTAGCTTCTCCGGCTTCTGCGTCGGATGGTCGGTGTTCTCGGGCATGGACCAAAAGGGCACGGTCAGATCAGTCCAAAGGTTTGAGGCGCTGGTAAGGCGATAGTTACCACTGTCTGTTTCCTCCCAGTCCTTGGGCTGCCGCTGGGCATTGCGGTAGGGCGCTATGACTTTGCGTTTGAGGCGGACGGCTTCGGCGTCGAAGCTGTAGTCGTTGGAGACGGTGCAGAACCAAATGTCTTCGGAGCAGTTTTTCCAGTTCGTTTTGGCACCGCGTCCTTTTTCTCGCTCCCAGGTGATGCGGTTGCGCACGATGAGGTGTTTCTCGGCGATGCGCTGGAGGGCTCCCGATGATTTCCAGTCGCCGCAGATGTAAACCGTGGCAGTGGGCTTGAGGGTTTTGAGTAATTGGGGAAACCAGGATTCGAGCCAGTCGTAATAGTCGTCGTTGGAGCGTTCGCGGAAGGTTTTTCCGTTGAAGGATTTCGTCAGGTTGTAGGGCGGATCTAAGAAGAGGAGGTCTGCGCATTGGGCGGGGAGCCAGTCCAGCAGGTCGAAAAGATTGTGATGGAGGATGCGATCGCCCACAGTCTCAAAATCTACAGGCCCATTGAGCGACAGTAATTGTGGAGCAAGCGTTTCCCGTTCTCCCTCATTGAGGACGAGCGTTCGATTGCGGGGGGCGCGGCGCTTGCCGGTCACGGGGACTCCTGAGATTGCGTAAGTTCAAGATAGATTGGCGCGGTTACCCATGTTGGCGAGGTAAGACGCTTTGGACAAGATGGATAAAACTCTATAAAAAAGACTACTAGCTCATCCAGGGGAAAACCCATAGGGATAGAGCAACTCGGGATTTATGGGATGTCCAAGAAGCTGCGCGATCGCCCATGAAACCATAGAATATGTCTAATTTTGACAGCGTTAGGTAACGATCCCCATCGAGCCAGCTGAGAAGCTCGGGCTTCCCTGGGGTGAAATATCTTCCCTTTGCAGCTGACCCCTTTGAAGACTTCCACCGGTGTAAGGGATTCCATGGCCCAAATTATCGCAACCACGAACATGAAAGGCGGCGTGGGTAAAACGACCCTCTGCGTTAACTTGGCTGCCTGCCTGGCTCGCAACTTCAACAAGCGAGTGCTGGTCGTGGACCTCGATACCCAAATCAGCGCCACCCTCAGCCTCATGTCTCCCCAGGAGTTTGTGAAATGCCGCAAGGAAAAGCGCACCCTGCGTCAGCTGATCAGTCAGGTGGTCCAGCCGGAAGGCCCCCAGCTGCATGAGCCTGCGGATGTGATTCGCTCCTACGTTTGTCAGCAGAAGGATTTGTCTCTGCTACCCGGTGACCTGGATCTCTATGACGACTACATGGTCTCTGCTGCACTCCACCGCGATGCACTGAAGCAAGCTGGAGAAGATGGCGCTGCTTCGGATGGAGACTTTGAGGCAGCTTGGAGCAATTTTGAGAGCGGGCTAATCAAGAAGATTTTGGCTCCCATTGAGAAGGATTACGACTTCATCATTCTCGACTGTGCACCGGGCTACAACTTGCTGACCCGCAGTAGCTTTGTGGCCAGTGACTTTTACATCCTGCCTGCTAAGCCAGAACCCCTCTCTATTGCTGGAATTCAGCTGCTCCAGCGGCGTATCGCTCGGTTGCGCCAAAACTACAAGGACACTGCGGAGCCGATGAATATTGAGCTCTTGGGAATTGTCTTCACCATGTCTGGAAATTTGTTCACCAGCCGCTACTACAACCAGGTGATGAAGCGGGTTCAGCAGGATTTTGCTGAGCATCAGGTGTTTAAGACCCAGATCCCCAATGACACTCAGGTGGCGCGGGCAGTGGATACTTTTCAGCCGGTTGTGATTAGCAATCCCACGACGTCGGGAGCTAAGGCGTTCGTTAAGTTAGCGGGGGAGATGTTGGAGAAGCTGGATTTCTTGATGGGCGTGAAGGATCAGAAGAGCGGTATGAGCCTGGCTTCCATGGATTAACTAATCACCTGCCCAAAAACATCGCTAACGGTATGGATATGGCACTTCCATGTCTGGCTGTTCTGCCGAGGCTCCATACAGAACATGTGGGTCCTGGAGCTGTTAGAGCCGATTGCGGCAGGGCCAGGGGAATCGGACATAGCGATGCTATGTCCCTAACATGTGTGTGATTTTTGGAAATGGGCGATGGGGGCGATTTCCCCGCGAGGGTCGAAACCTATTTCGCTTGGCAGACCTCTTCTAGGGTTTCAAAGAAGTTGGGATAGGAGATGGAGGCCGCTTCGGCACGGGCAATGGTAGTGGTGCCCTTTGCAACGGCAGCTGCGATCGCCAGGCTCATGGCAATGCGGTGGTCTGTGTAGCTGTCCAACTTCGCTCCTTTTAGCGGGCTCCCACCAGTAATTTCCATGCCATCGGGATGCTCGATGACGTTGGCTCCCATATCGGTCAGTTGCTTCGCCATGACTGCTAGGCGATCGCTTTCCTTCACCCGCAGCTCCGCCGCATCCTTAATCACCGTCGTCCCCTCCGCAAAGGCTGCTGCCACCGCCAGGATAGGCACCTCATCGATCAGCCGAGGAATGATGTCGCCGCCAATCTCACAGGCCTTCAACTGTGCAGAGCGCACCTTGAGGTCCGCCACGGGCTCACCGGCCACTTCTCGCTCATTCAGTCGCTCAATGTCGGCATTCATCATCTCCAAAGCTTCGAGGATGCCCACGCGGGTGGGGTTGACGCCCACGTTCTCGATGATCAACTCGGAGCCGGGCACAATGCTCGCTGCCACCAGCCAGAAGGCAGCGGAGCTAATGTCTCCAGGCACCACGACCTTTTGGCCGGTGAGAGTCGCTGGACCGGTCACCGTGACGCTACAGGTTGCAGCATCCACATCCACCTGGGCACCAAAGGCGCGCAGCATCCGCTCACTGTGGTCGCGAGAGAGGTGAGGCTCTGTCACTGTGGTCTTTCCAGGGGTCATTAGGCCTGCCAGTAATACACAAGACTTCACCTGGGCCGAGGCAATGGGGGAGTGATAATGGCTGGGTTTCAGGGTTTGCCCTTGGATGGCTAGGGGGGCCAGGCTGTTGTCTTTCCGTCCC
>CALECT010000113.1 GCA_937949725.1 uncultured Pseudanabaenaceae cyanobacterium | reverse complement strand
ATCACTGTAGACCGTTTCCATCGCCATACGATTATCGGTGTAGCTGACTTCGAGTCGAAGTTGTTGCCTTACCTGGGCATCGCTGGGAGTGAAGTTATCAGATGTTGCATCAACAATATTGCTCCAGTCGCTCCCATTGCTGCTTTGCTGCCACTGGTAGTTCAGGCTGCCGATGCCATCTGCATCCGTTAAATTGTTGCTGGCTGTGAGCGTGACGCCTTGGGTGGCCGTGGTACTGCTCAGCGTCACATCGCCAGTGGGAGGATCGTTGGTGTTTGTGACCGTTAAATCAAAAGCCGGTATGGCAGAAGTGGAAAGACCACTATCGGTCACGCTGATGGAAATACCTTGAGTGGTTCCCACGGCGTCATTGTCTGGGGTGCCGCTCAGCTCTCCCGTTGTGGTGTTAAAGCTCGCCCAGGTCGGCTGATTTTGAATTGCGAAGGTTGCTGTATCTCCAACATCTGGATCCGTGACAGTGGGAGTAAAGCTGTAGGGGCTGTCTTCAGCGACTGTGGTTGCAGGACTTCCCAGAATTGTGGGTTGATCATTGGTATTTGTGACGGTGAGATTGAAGGCCCCTAGGCTCGTTGTTGTATTAGCACCATCTGCAACGCTGATGACAATGTCTTGGGTTGTGCCAACAGCATCATTGTCTGGCGTTCCGCTTAGCTCACCTGTGGCCGTATTGAAGCTTGCCCAAGCGGGTTGGTTTTGGATGGAGAAGGTTGTCGTATCCCCAATATCTGGATCCGTGACAGTGGGGGTAAAGCTATAGGTGCTGTCTTCAGCAACGCTTGTTTCAGGCGTTCCAGTAATGCTGGGGTCGTCATTGGTATTGGTAACGGTGAGGTTGAAGGCCGCTAAAGCAACGGCCTCACTTATCCCGTCTGTCACGCGGATGATGACATCTTCTGTAGCACCCACTGCATCATTATTGGGCGTTCCGCTCAGCTCGCCTGTGCTCGTATTAAAGCTCGCCCAAGCCGGTTGATTCTGAATCGAGAAGGTTTGCGTATCTCCTGTATCTGGGTCTACAACAGTGGGAATAAAGCTGTAGGCACTGTCTTCAGCAACGGTGGTGGCGGGGCTTCCAGAAATGCTAGGTGCTGTGTTGATCTCAAACTCATGGCTGTGGTTGGGAAGCGTAGCCAAGCTAAGGGTGGTTGTCTCGAACCCTCCTTTTTCACCTAAGCGCAGTGTTGAGAGTCCGGGGCCTGTGCCTGCATGGGCAACAGCTCGACCGCGTAAATCCGGCAGGCCAAAGGTTGTACGGCCATCTCCCCCATAGATTGTTCCAATAAGACTAAATAGCGCGTCGTTTTGAGACGTAGAAATTAGCTGTCCGTTCGTTGAAGCGAAGCCTCGGATGGGAAAGTCGCCTGCAAACATGCCCACGCCTGCGATCGCTTGGGAACTCGCCGAGAGGTAAGGACTGTCTGAGTGCTCATGGTCTGAATGTTCATGGTCTGAATGTTCATGGTCTGAATATTCATGCTCCGAATGCTCACCCTCTAACTCGACAGCGGCTAGATCTGCGGCTTGAGGCAATAAACGTCCACCTGTCCCCAGTGCCCCATACATGACACTACCTGGCTCTGGCGTATGGGAGAGGCCCAGGATATGGCCTTGCTCATGCAAGATGACTGTGAACAGGTCAAAGTGACTGATTGCGTCGGCTTCTGTGGCCAACCACTCGCCCGTGCGAGGATCGGTCGAGCCGAACTCTGAATGTTCCTCAGGAGTTGTATCAACAAACCAGCCTCGATTCGAGGCATCTGCATCAATCGTTATGGCATTGTCTGTGCCAGCAAAAGCCAGATTGCCTGACTCCAGATTTGTAATCTCGTAGGTAACGGACTCTAGTTGAGCCCGCTGGGCTGGGCTGATTCCTGCTGCGACCCACTGGTCGATGCCAGCCTGGGCTAAGTCGTTCACTGTCTTGAGCGCTGCTTCAGATTCGAGGATGTTGTCACCCACAATCAGGCCTGAAAAATCTGAATCCTCAACAGGACGGGGCTCGCCGGGCCGTTCAGCTTCCAAATTGTCACGAGCTGGGAAGACTCCAAACTGTGCAATCTGATAGTTCACGCCGAGGAAGGGTTGCCGGTTGCTAAAACTCTGGTTTGCCCCCGTTGAAGCTGTTCCCCCGGTCTGCCCAGGTAGGCTGTGACTGTGAGCTGCAAGATTTTGTTGAGTCAGTGTGACTGTATTACTACCGCCGCTTTGACCCAGGGCGATGGAAGGTAGTCCTGGACCAGAGCCGTAGTGAACTGGGGTTCGCCCACGCAAATCGGGAAGGGCAAAGGTGGTTCTGCCATCTCCACCGTAGATCGTGCCCAGTAGGGAAAATAATGTGCTGTATTGGGCGATGGGTAAGAGTTGACCATGGGCAAATAGCGTTCCCCGAGGGGCAAAGTTGCCTGCAAACCAATCAATAGAGCCAATAAATGGATCAGTGCTGAGGTTGCGTGACGGGAACAGTCCCTCCACGGTAATGACCGGATTGAGCCCTAGGCTGGGGGCTAGGGTACTGAAGGACTGACTGCCGCCCACTGTGCTAGTAGGTCTCGTTTGCCCCGGAATGTTGTGGCTATGGGAAGGCAAATTATTTAGGGTCAGCGTTGTGGTTTCTGAGCCCAGCTTCTGCCCTAAGCTCACGTTGTCGAGCCCTGGGCCATTTCCAGCCCCCACGGGAACGCGACCTCTCAAATCCGGTAGCGCAAAGGTGGTTCTACCATCTCCTCCATAGGTCGTTCCCAGGATTGAAAACAGCGCTTGATTTTGATTGATGGAGAGCAGTTGGCCATCGGCCAAAGCCCAGCCCCGAGGTGCAAAGGTCCCTGCAAACTGCATGACTGCACCTAGAACAGGTTCGGTACTGAGGTTGCGGCTGGGAAAGGTTCCTTGCAGGGCGATCGCGTAATTTAGCGTGCTGTAGGGGTCGCGATTACTAATGGGCTGACTATTTCCGCTAGCCCCGCTGGTCGCCAGTTCGAGGTCGGTCTCAATGCCATTTAGCACAATCGAGGCATGATCATTTTGCGACCGTAATTCGTTGAGTTGCGCTCCATCTAGCGCTTGACCTCGCAGGAGAGCGGAAAAAATTTCACCCTCATCTCCCGGAGCATCCCCGCCAGGGTTGAGCTGAGCATCCAGGTCATGGCCGACTTCTTCGAGTAGAACGGCAAGAATATTCTCGGGGGCTGCGATCGCATTCGCCTGGACAAAGTCAGCCGATAAATAAATGGTTCTGGTTTGGGCGGCGTAGGCTCCTGCTGCGCCTTGCAATTCGTCGTTGCCTAGGACTTCGATCGTTGGCCAATCGTAACGCGCTTGAGCAATTTCTTCTGTAAGCTGCACCCCTATTCGGCCATCAAATAGGCTGCCAAAGGCTTCTCTTAGTTGAGTTTCAAATACAGCTTTTTGAGAAGCTTGGTGGAGGAGTCTTTGGGCTGCGATCGCTGGCTCTTGAAGCAATTCTGATTCTAAAACATTGAGATCAGAGCTGAGAATATTCATTGAGTGCCTAGGGGGAGGTCAAGCGTAAAGGCCAATTGCTGTTCCGGTCTGTCGCTTACTTTGAAATCTTTGGATGTGGTTGACTTCAATGCAGCCCAGTGTTGTATGTCAGCCAAATGCAGGACAGTAAATATACGTTGGTAAGCTGTTCAATCTAAAATGCTCTGTAAGTCAATGCAGATATTATGCTTTTGCAGTATTAAATACTTTGGTGTATTAGAACTACCGAGGATTTTCAGATCTATTCAGATGGGCGAGCCAGTCTAAATTTTCGCTTGCTATCCTTAATGCTGGAAAGCTAAGCGGAATTAAGGGCATCAATCTCTTCAGGTTTGTTTTTGTTTTGATGCCTACGTATAATTACTGGATACGGCTGGGCAAACTATCTGTGGATTTACAGTGCTTATAACAGGGAGAATAGGTTGTGAAATGTTTAATTTAATGAGTTATCTCCACGAAGCTTCCCTTCTTTGATCACAACTTTGACTCCACCCTGCACAACATCGTGTTTAAAAAAAGTAGTAAGACAACTCGGTTAATCCTCCTATTTGGTTTGGGGCTCATTTTGGCAGTTTCGCTCATCTTCAAAGATGGGTTATTTCGGTTGGCAGGACTCACTCCTCCAACCATTCCTTTGTATGGCGAAGTGATGACGGGTGACTTTCACCATGAAATTTCAACCACTGATGCAGTGGCACAGGCTTACTTTAATCAAGGCTTCCAACTCCGCTATGGATTTGCGAAACCTGAGGCGATTCGCTCATTCCAAGCCGCAGAAAAGCAAGATCCAGACTGTGCGATGTGTTTCTGGGGGGAGGCTTGGGCATTGGGGGGCTATCTCAATGAACCGATGACGGCGGAAGAAGCGCCCAAGGCCTATGCTGCTGCTCAAAAAGCGCTGGCGTTAGTCAATACAGGTACGGCTGAAGAACAAGAACTGATTCAAGCGATCGCCCTCCGCTATAGCCCAACTTTTGACCCTGAAACCCAGCCCGAACGAGATGCAGCCTATGCCCAGGCCATGGAAAAAGTGGCGCAACGCTATCCCAATGACCTGGATACCATGACGCTCTATGGCGAATCCCTCTTTCTGTTGGAGCCTAGACGAGGAACTAGGGATTTAACGAATCCCAAGGTTCAGAAGCTCTTGAATGTGTTTGAAACTGTTTTGGAGCGGGATATTCGCCATGGTGGCGCTTGCCATTTGTATATCCATGCCACGGAAGCTACTGATGAGCCAGAGCGGGCAGAGCCCTGTGCGGAATACATCAGTGATGCGATTCCTGGGATTAGCCATATCAACCATATGCCCTCCCACACCTGGAATGAAGTGGGGAGATGGGGAGACAGCGTGGGGGCGAATCAGCATGCGCTACAAACGGATGCCAAAGCCTCACAGGGTGATGGATTGGCGGTTTACCATGGCCACAATTTACAGATGTTGCTTTATACGGCTTCCATGGATGGTCAGAGCGCGATCGCCCTTCAGGCTGCCCAGGATTATGCCACCGAATCTGGCGATATCAGTTTTCAGCTTTTGACCCTGCTCCGCTTTGGCCAATTTGATGCGATTCTGGGCATCACTCAGCGGCCCGATGCTGAAATGGCAGGGGGCTTGTGGGATTTTGCCCAGGGCTACAGTCAGCTTCGCAAAGGAAATCTTGAACTGGCCCAGCAGTCGCTCAAACAGCTCCAGGCCAGTACGGACTCTGCCCAAACCATCTTTCGCCAAAGTGCTGTGAAAGATTTACTCGCGATTGTGGGGGGGATTCTGGAGGGAGAGATCAAGCAGGAAATGGGGGATCTGGAGGGCGCGATCACAGCTCAAACAGCGGCTGTCCTTGTGGAAGATCAACTGGTCTATGACGAGCCGGAGCAGCTGCCTTTTTCGGCCCGCCATTGGCTGGGCGAAAACTTGCTTAAGGCAGAACGTTATCCAGAAGCTGAGCAGGTGTATCGCGATGAATTAAATGATCATCCCCTCAACGGCTGGTCGCTTATGGGCTTACAAAAAGCGCTATTGGCCCAAAAACAATCATCATCCGAGGTTGAGCAAGACTTTCAGCAGAGCTGGGCTAGGGCTGACTTATCGATCCAGGCTTCTCGCCTTTAGTCCATGAGAATGCATGGGTCGTGATCAAATAAGCGCCATAAGTCAGGAAGATATGACGGCTATAAGTTAGGCCAGTAAAGAAGCGTAAAGCTTGGAGCTGACCCTCGATATCTGCCTTTTTCAATGGGAAAAATAAATCTGAATCGCTCGTAGAGCCGTCATTCAGTAAAGCCCATGCTCACGATCAAACAGCTCCGTCATCCCGTCATTGCTCGTAACTGGACAGTTCCTAAGCCGAAGTACATTGTTCAAGCGATCGCTTTCACAGCGTTAGCTGCACTGGTGCTTCCCAACGTTGGGTCTTTCATCAACCATCAGTTGCAAGTCCAAGCGGCCGATGGTCGCTCTTGCTTCCGAGTCTCCGCAGACCGTAAAAGCCAAGTTCGAAAATACGGTTCTGAATGCGATCTATAAGATCGCTGTTGTGAGGTAGCCTCCTTTGCCATGTTCTCCAAAAAGAAGCCTCGGCCATAGGATATGGCCGAGGCTTCTTTTTGTGAAATGTCGCTCTATCCTTTCAGTTTTTCTTCTAATACTTCAGGCTTGGCCCGGAAACCCACCAGCACAGCCTCGCCATCTTTTTCAAATAGCGGACGCTTTAGCAGCATTGCATCTTGGCTGAAAGCTTCCACCCATTGCTCATCGCTCCAGGTATTCCGTTCTTCACCCAGGGAGCGATAGGATTTCCCCGAGGTATTGCGCATGGGCTTGGCTGTCAATGCAGCCACCCATTGCTCAATTTGAGCTTTTTCGGGTGGTTCATCTTTGGTATTGACAAACTCATAAGCCACCTCGTTTTCCTTGAGCCAGGCGATCGCCTTCTTGCAGGTCCCGCAATTGGGAATGCCGTATACCTTAAGCGCCATAACCGTTCTCCTCAAACAATCCAAAGTTGATTCACCCAAAAAAGAAGCCGAGGCATAACCCCGACTTCTCCTAATCATCTGAATTCAGTTCCCAGTCCTAAGAAGCAGCAACTTCGGGTAACCGTGCCAGATTTTTGGGGAAAATCTCAAACTCCATATTCTCATCCTCCCGGACCGACATGGAGCGTTTGACTTGGCCCAGTAGCAGTAGCTCTGAAGCACCGCCTTCACGATGCAGCACTGTCCGAAGGCGCACGGTCATTTTCGATGATGAACTCTCACCAAATCGTCCAGGGGAGTAAGAATCATAGGCAGCTTGCTTCAAGGTGGCCTCTACGGTTTCTGCGCTAATGGCTTTTGCAGGGACGGCGGCGACGATTTGGGAGCCACCACTGTCAAAGACTACGGTAAAGCGCTCAGCCCCTTCTACTGCAATGCGGGGATATAAGCTCACGCCCAGGGCAAAGATGCTAGTCGCGACAACTCCCATAAAACTGGTTACGCCCACTCCTCGGAAACGCCAGCTCCAGCCTGCGATGAAGGCAATCCCTGTGAGAGCCCCCAAAGCTACGGTGGTAATGGCTAGCCATTTGGCAATGATTAGCAGGTCTGCGGTGGAGAGAAAGGTCATATCAAACGCATCAGAAAAAGCGAAAATTTATTAAGCCTCCATCGTATCTCCCCATAGGCCTAGTCTGGCTGGGAAGGCTTTGGTATTTCAGCTTCGTTACAGATGGATAACTAGCTCTAGGTAGGCCAGGTGGCGGCTGTAAGATGTATCCGGTTGTTAGATCAGTTCGTTTGAGCTGGCTTACAGGGAGATGCAAGCCTAGCTCAATAGGCAGGCATGTTACTGCTCTGCTGTGGGGAGTTCCAGTCTTAGGCTTTCTTGCTTGGATTCTTGTTCAAGAATGATCGCTGGGGGATTGGAGTTTGGGCAGGAGGGAGGTTGGCAGCTACCGCCTTGCCACATCAGGAACAGGAGCATCATGAAGGGGGTTAAAATCACCCATCCTGAGACAAGGGCTAATATCCCCATCAGGAAAGGGTTTGCATTGCCAGCGCCTGCTGCCGAGGTCAGTTCGAAAGAGGTGTTGCTTTTGATGGATAGACGATCAGGTTGCGCTTGTTTGCCTGCTGTATCGCAGTCCATGCAGGGCAATTCGGTGAGTTGTCTTTGAGTTTTGGTATACATCATGCATGTCCTTAAAGAATGTTGGCCTGGCCTTGATTTCGGCCTACCACCATCAAACTCAAAATTCTGTTCGGCGTAATCGCCCTCTTTCTTCTACTAATGCAGGACATATCGTTCTTGCTCATCAGAGAGAACTAGAAGATATTTTCCAGTGAGATTTTAGTTTGTAGAAAAATCTTTCCACCTTTGCTTCCCAACGCTGAATGACAATCCACGACAGTCAAAGATGGAATCTTTTTATTGCACGGCAAATCGACACTGACCTGGCAAATCTAAAGCCAGCGGAGAAGAAGGCTTTCAAACTCAGATTTGCCGCTGAAAATTTGACATGCTATTCGGCAGGGTGTGGTGAACAGAAAGTATTCCAAACCGTGGTGCCAAGTTATGAAATGAGTTGGCAGACCTACACTAAACATAGAACCGAGTTTTTTAGAAAATTCTCCGAACTGGGTTGGGAAGCACCGCGTCGAGGCAAAAGCGAATCTCTGCTCGCTTGGCTAGAAAATCAGTTTCATGAGAGCACCCAGATCATCGAGCCGACGGAGATTAGCCTTGAAGAGAAGCTTCGATTTAGCTTGATGACGCTGAATTACCGTAAGCAAAAGGCAATTTTTGATGACTTTAAGTTTGCATCTGGGCCAGCTGCTGGACTCTTTCTTGTTCAAGGTAGAAGTGGTGGCTGCCAAAAGTGGCTAGTTAATCGTTTGGTTTATTCTTACCTTCCGGAAGTTGGTTCATATTACAAAATTTCAATTAGCTTGAGAGAGCATGAGGCTTATGTCGAAGATGTTTGGTCACAGTTAGGTGACCAACTTTTACGGAATCGGGATGTGACTCCATCTGACTTAGTAGAGCATGTCTACCAGTTATGGCAGGAAGAGTCGATTATTCTAGCTTTTTACAACTTGGGAGAGCTATCAGAAAGTGAGCCTCAAAAGATAATCAATGAGTTTTGGAATCCCTTAACAGCAAGGATTCAGCAAGACTACAAAGAATCAGAAGAAGGATACGACTTGCTTTTGTTTCTAGTGCACAATTGGGGAAAAACCGGGAAATGGGCTTTAGAAGCGACATCTGACCTATCGAATTGGGACTACTTTCAGCCTATTGAATTACCGCTAATTGAGAACTTTGGAATCAATGATATTCAACCTTGGGTCAGAGAAAATCGAAATTTAGACAAACTATTACCAGAACCACGCAAACTTCGACAAGTCGCAAACGAGCTATATCAGCGGGGAAGTGAGGGAGATCCTGAACGTACCATGCGTGCTATCTGTAAACGCTGTGGGGCTAACTGGTACGACATTGAAAACTTACTTGCTATATAAGAGGTGATTGGTATGAGTAAGGCAATACAAGCAAATCTCGAATACGCAGGTAAACACAATCCCAAACCAGGCGAGAAACTCTTTAACTCCAATGGCCAGCCTCTCTACCCTTATATTCCCAGTGATGAACTGAAGGAGTCGGTCAAGCTTGCCATTGCTCTTAACCGCCCGCTGCTGCTAATGGGCGACCCTGGCTGTGGCAAAACCAAGCTGGCTAGCGCCCTCGCTTATGAATTCACGCAGAACAATGCTGAGCTACTTAAGCAACATAAGCTTGAAGAATGGCCCCTGTTCACTTGGTCGGTAAAGTCTACCAGCAAGGCCAAAGATGGCCTCTATACCTATGATGCGATCGCCCGCCTACGCGATTCTCAACTCGCGAATAGTGATCTGATATCTGACAAAGAAAAGATCGAGAACCGGCTCAAGGATGAAACCCAAGCGGCATATATCAAGTACGGCCCTTTGGGAGAAGCTTTGAGGTCTCCAGTCCGGGCGATCGCTCTCATCGACGAAATCGACAAAGCAGACATTGATTTCCCCAACGATCTGCTAATGGAGCTAGAGGAACAGCGGTTTCAAATCAGCGAAACTCAGACCTGGGTGCCAGAAACGGCAACCACAACTCCGCCCATCGTTATCATCACCAGCAATAATGAACGTTCTCTGCCGGATGCCTTTCTAAGGCGCTGCTTCTTCCACTTCTTTGAGCAACCTGAGCAGGAAGACCTCGAAAAGATTATTTATGCCCACTTTAACGAGCAACAATTGCCTCAAGCTCTGACCACAAAGCTGCTCGAAAGCTATTTGAATGTTCGCCAGTTAGGGCAAGAGCGGGCAGGCGGTAAGCGGGTTGGCACTAGTGAACTATTGGACTGGGTGAATGCGCTACTGCTCAACACATCGAAAGACAAAAAAGTAGACGAGATTTCTAAACTGCTAGAGAAGGGCCTTCCCTATGCGGGGGTTTTGCTGAAGACGCGGGATGAGCAACTACGGTACGAAAAGTCAGGGGAGAAGAAATCCGCTGATGATGCTTAGAGATGCCCACTTCATTGACCTGTTTTGGGGCCTCTGCGAAACGCTGAGGCTACCACCTCGGCTGGATGAGTATCAGCTCTTGGTGGAAGCGGTTGAGGCTGGGCTGGCTCCTGCGGATGATTACTTGGAATTGAAAGACTTATGCCGTCGCCTGTGGGTTAAGTCGCCAGCGGATCGGCAGCGCTTTGAGGAGTATTTTGAGCAGTATTTTAAGGACTATACGGCAACACTTGAAGAGGCCTATCAACTAGCTCATCCAGAGCCAGAGGAACCTGACGCAGCGTTAACTGCCAGCCCTTCTACACCAGATCGCGAGACCCAGGCACAACCAGCAGAGTCATCTCGCCCAGAGCCCCCTTCACAACGCAAAACACCAACCCCGCCCAAACGTAGTTTCAAAAATTGGCAGGCCGCCCAGGCCATTTCTCAATCCACAGCGTTTGCGGACCCAGCGCTAGAAAGCCAGCGCTTCCCCATTGGAGATTTCACCTTAAATGATGAGTATTTTCAGCCTCTGACGCGGCGACAGCTCCAACAGGGCTGGGCAACGCTTCGCTCTCCTCAACAGGAAGGGCAATCGGATGAGTGGGATATTGATGCCACGATTCAAACACTGCTTCAGCAAGGATTCCTGGGAGAGCCCAAGTATCTACCCCAAAAAGTAGACCGCACTGAACTACTGCTGTTGGTAGACCGCAGCAACTCCATGGCACCGTTTGACCTCTTGGCAGAGCGTGTCCTTGCCACGGCGAACCATGCCAAGGACAAAGGGCAATTCCAAGCTGTGGGGACGTTTTACTTCCGCAACTACGTTGACCAAAAGCTCTACGCAGACCCCGAGTGCTGGAAAGCCATTGCGGTGGATGACTTCCTGGCGGGTGACCCTGCTCCCCACCGGATAGCAGTCTTTTTTAGTGATGCAGGGGCAGCAAGGGGCGGTTTTAATCCGCAGCGCTGCCAGGCAACGCGAGACTTTATCCAGCAGCTAAAGCCTATGGTGAAGCAGGTCTGCTGGTTAAACCCCTGTGCAGAGGAGAGTTGGCAGGTTAATACGGCAGCCTTTATTCGTCAGGAACTGCCGATGTTTGCCTGCGATTTGCCCAGCTGGCAGAGCTTGATGCGGAACCTGCGGGGGCAGGCCAGTCAGCGTTTTGTGGCGCAGCAGCTCAAGGCGCAAAAAACCAAGCTCCCTGAAGCAAAGCTGGCTGACTTGGAGCAACAGTTGCTTGGTTTAGTGCCAGAGAATCTGGAGCGGCTGGAGGATGAGGATCGATATGAGCGAGCCATCCAGCGGATATTGGCCTTTGTGGAGAGCCAACCCAAGTCGCTGGAGCTGTTGTGCCATTTAGCTTTTCCTCTGGCGCTTACGCCAGACCTCGCCTTCTTTTTGCGGGAGAACTTCCCCCAGGCGGAGGAGACAGATTGGCTAGTGGTGCCCAATCTATTGCTGTCCAGCCTTTGTCGGGTGGTGGGCTATCAGCTCTATGAAATTGATAGTCGTGCCAGGCATCTATTGCTCAAGCGGCTCATGGAGCAGCAAGGGGAGGCGGGTAAGGAGCGGCTGAATCAGCTGTCGAATAGTTTGCTGGTTTATATTCAGCATCGGCTAGAGGGGACGACGCTGCGGCCTAGAGATGTGGGAGAGCGACCGGAGTGGATTGCCTTGGCCTATACCCAGCCCAATGAGCTGGCGAAGCAGCTGGCGCGGGAGCTAAGACAAGCTCACCCAGATGATTTGCCGGGGCAGATTCGCTTGGCGTCGTTGGCGGTGACGTTGGCAGAGCCGCTGGCGGAGGCAGAGTTTGAGCCGTTGCTGATGCTGGGGCGGGCCTATGGTCGCTGGGCGCGGGGAGATGAGCAGGGTGCAGACCGTCTGTTAGGTGAGCTGCCTGCGGATATGCGGGTTTTACCTGTAGAGGGCATTCTGCTGCGGATTCCAGGGGAGGAGGTTGACCCGCTGGAGCTATTTCCGCTGGAGTGGATTGAAGTAGAGTCGGCCAGGCTGGTGCCGGATGATGAGGCTTCACCGCAGAATGATGGGCCTTCTCCTCTGGTCTTTAAGACCATGGAATATGAGGTGGCCAAGGTCGTCCTAGAGGCTCCAGCTAATCCAACAGACTTACAGCCTTTTGAATTTACGACAGCAACCCTGAAACGGCGCAACGGCGAATGGCAAGTCGAAGAGCGGCAGGGGCAAGCCAATAGACTGATTGAACGCTTAATCGATGGCGCTGAGCTAGAGATGGTCGAAATCCCAGCAGGTCGCTTCACCATGGGCTCTCCCAAAGATGAGGAAGACCGCAGTGATGACGAAGGGCCACAGCATGAAGTGAGCGTAGACAGCTTCTTGATGGGACGATATCTAGTCACCCAGGCCCAATGGCGAGCTGTGGTAGCTATGCCACAAGTGGTGCGAAAGCTTGAGTCAGCTCCCTCACATTTCAAAGGTGCAGAACTCCCTGTTGAAAGGGTGACCTGGGAAGATGCCACGGAGTTTTGTGCACGGTTGAGCCAGCACTGTGGGCAAACCTACCGCCTACCCAGCGAAGCAGAATGGGAATACGCCTGCCGCGCTGGAACCACTACGCCCTTTCATTTTGGTGAAACCCTGACGGATGAGGTCGCGAATTACAGAGCCTCTAGCACCTATGGTTTAGGTCCAACAGGCCAATACCGAGAAAAGACGACAGCCGTGGGAAGTTTCCCGGCCAATGCCTGGGGGCTCCATGACATGCATGGCAATGTCTGGGAATGGTGCCTGGACCTGTGGCACAAGCGCTACAAGGGAGCCCCAACCGATGGCAGCGCTTGGCTAGAGAGTTCAGACGAAGAGTGGTATATACAACGCGGCGGCTCTTGGTACAAGGTTCCGGAGTATTGCCGCTCCGCGTACCGCGACCTCATCCCCTCGCTCCGCGTCCACTCTTTCGGTTTTCGAGTGATTTGCGAGTTGCCGAGGACTCCGTAGCCCTTTGCCCTTTTGCCCTCTGCCCTTGTTTTCTTTTCCCTCTGTTTTCGCGCGTAGCGCGATCTTTAAAAATCCACTTACTCCAGTAACCCTCCCCTACCATGGCCAGCGCCTCCAGCCTTACGATCACCCGGCAAAAGCAAACCAACCAGTACTTCGAGGAGGACCTGGGTAAGGGCATCCTGCCACTGCAAATGATGCGCATCCCAGCAGGCAGCTTTGTTATGGGTAGCCCGGCGGATGAGCTGGAGCGGCAAGACAACGAGGGGCCACAGCATAAGGTCACGCTGGGCGAGTTCTATATGGGCCGCTACCCCGTCACCCAGGCCCAATGGCGGGCCGTGGCAGCCATGCCCCAGGTGGAGATTGAGCTAGATCCTGACCCATCCAACTTCAAAGGCGATCTGCACCCCGTGGAGCGGGTGACATGGCATGAGGCAATGGAATTCTGCGCAAGACTAAGCCAGCAGACCCAGCGGGCCTACAGCTTGCCCGGCGAAGCCCAGTGGGAATATGCCTGTCGGGCAGGCACAACCACCACCTTCAACTTTGGCGACACCATCACTAAAGACCTGGCTAACTATCGAGGGGATGGCTCTCTAGGACGAGATGCCTACTATTACTCAGGAGCAGCAGGAGAATTTCGTAACTCCACAACCCCAGTAGATCAATTTGGCATTGCCAATCACTGGGGCCTCTGCGATATGCATGGCAATGTCCGGGAATGGTGCCTCGACCTGTCGCACACAAGCTACGAAGGAGCTCCCACGGATGGTAGTGCTTGGATAGCAAATTCTAGCAAACAGATGTATGAACAACGTGGTGGTTCCTGGTTCAATGATCCGAGAGCTTGCCGCTCCGCACGCCGTAATGTCAACGTCCCCTCAGACCGCCACTTTAATAATGGCCTTCGAGTGATTTGCGAGTTGCCGAGGACTCTGTCTCCCTCTATCCTCTTGCCTGTTGTTCTATGATTTTCTTTTCCCTTTATTTTCGTGCTACGCGTGATCAGTTTATTTTGAGAATCTTGACGAGCGGCCCTCATCCCCATCACATCCCATAGCTTGGGTAGAAGAATGAAACCCAACAGCTAACCTCAAAGCCCTCCGCCCAAGCATCCAGACCCAGAAACCGGGTGTTTGCGATAATCTCTCTACCATCTCCAATATTTCTGCTAAACACCCGGTTTCTAAACCCCAGCCAACTGCTCCAAGCCCCCCTTCTCTGCTCAAGCCACGTTGGGTTTCGCAAGCTCAACGCCAACCTACAAGCGCTAACCCAGAAACCAGGTGTTTGCGATAATCCCTTTACCATCTCCAATATTTCGGCGAAACACCCGGTTTCTCCACCCTAGCCAATTGCTCCACGCCTCCATCAGCCCCAGCCAGCAGCCAGAAACCGGGTATTTGCGATAATCTTCCTACCCTCGCCTAAAATCTGGGCGAAATACCCGGTTTCTCAACCCCAACCAACTGCTCAGCGACACCAGCCTCCAAGCCCCAGCCCAGCCATCCATGCCTCAATTCACGGTCCAGCGCAAAAAGATCCAAATTCAGCACTACCTCGAAGACCTCAATGGCGTGGCCCTGGATATGGTGCTGATTCCTGAGGGCAGTTTCCTAATGGGCTCTCCAGAAAATGAAGAAGGGCGAGACGAATACGAAGGCCCACAGCATCCAGTGATATTGCCCAGATTTTTTATGGGGCGTTATCCCATCACTCAAGCTCAATGGCGAGCTGTTGCTGACACTAAACAGTTCCCCAAGATCAAGGACGATCTCAACCCCGACCCTTCTGAATTTAAAGGCAACGACCGACCTGTGGACAGCGTAAATTGGCATGAAGCTGTTGAATTCTGCGCCCGCCTCAGCCGCTACAGTGGCCGCACCTACCGTCTGCCCAGCGAAGCCGAATGGGAATATGCTTGCCGGGCAGGCACCACCACGCCCTTCCACTTTGGCGAAACTCTCAGCGATGAGGTGGCCAATTACAGAGCTTCAGATACCTATGGCCGAGGCAGCGAAGGAGAATATCGAGAAGAGACAATCCCTGTGGGCAGCTTTCCAGCCAATGACTTTGGTCTGCACGATATGCACGGCAACGTTCGGGAATGGTGCCTTGACCTCTGGCACAACAGCTATGAAGGAGCACCCACCGATGGCAGTGCTTGGCTAAAGAACCCTGATCTAAAGCTGTATATACAACGCGGCGGCTCCTGGGACAGCTATCCGAGGAATTGCCGCTCCGCGCGCCGCAGCCTCAACAACCCCGCGGACCGCTACCTCAATCACGGTTTTCGAGTGATGTGCGAGTTGCCGAGGACTCTGTAGCCCTTTGCTCTCTTGCCTTTTGCCCTCTGCCCTTGTCTTCTTTTCCCTCTCCCTTCGCGCGTAGCGCGATCAATTCCCAGAAACTAGATGTTTTCGATGACCTCCGCATCACATCCCAAATCTTCTAGAAACACCCGGTTTCTCCCCCCTACCCACCGCTCCAAACTCTCAACTTCAAGTCTCCTGGCAATTTCTAGGCTTTTGAGCCGCTTCAGCCAAACCCTGAACGATGTAACAGGCACTACAACCTGCATTCCTGACGTGACCTTATGAGGTAAATAAAGACACATCTGTTAGGAAATGCGGCAACCCCCACTACAACGACAGGGCGGGCCGGAGATTATAATCAAATACTGTCTCAAGATTTCCGACTGACCCGGTCTGTCAAGAGATCTATCCAACCTGAGAACGCAAGAGAGCCCAGAGAAAGCCAACATGCTAGAACAATACCGCCAACATGCTGCTGAACGGGATGCCCTAGGGATTCCGCCCCTGCCCCTAGATGCAGAGCAAACTGCGGCTCTCTGTGAGCTTCTGAAAGCTCCCCCTGCTGGCGAAGAAGAGTTTCTGCTGCATTTGTTGCGCGATCGCGTTCCACCTGGGGTTGACGAAGCCTCTTACGTTAAAGCTAGCTTTTTGACCGCGATCGCCCAGGGCGAAGCCTCCAGCTCTCTGGTCTCTCCCGTAGAAGCTGTGCAATTGCTCGGCACCATGATGGGCGGCTACAACATCGGCTCCCTGATCGAACTGCTCAAGTCCAGCCACGACGACTTGGCCACTGCCGCCACCGACGCCCTCAGCAAAACGCTCCTCGTCTATGACGCCTTCAACGACGTCATGGAGCTAGCAGGCACCAACACCTATGCCAAGCAGGTCGTTGATGCCTGGGCCAATGCCGACTGGTTCACCAGCCGCGCTGAAGTCCCTGAATCCATCACCATCACGGTCTTCAAAGTCCCCGGTGAAACCAACACCGACGACCTCTCCCCCGCCCCCCACGCCACCACCCGTCCAGATATCCCCCTCCATGCCCTGGCCATGCTGGAAAGCAAGATGCCTGAGGGATTGGAAACCATTAAGGAACTGAAAAAGAAGGGCCATCCCGTTGCCTACGTCGGCGATGTCGTCGGCACCGGCTCCTCCCGCAAGTCTGCGATGAACTCCGTGATCTGGTGCATCGGTGAGGACATCCCCTTCGTACCCAACAAGCGCACGGGCGGCGTCATTCTCGGTAGCCAAATCGCCCCCATTTTCTTCAACACGGGCGAAGACTCCGGTTCCCTGCCGATCGAATGTGATGTCTCCGGGATGAACACGGGCGATGTGCTGAAGATCTATCCCTACAAAGGTGAGATCAAAAACGAAGCCGGTGATGTGGTCACGACCTTTGACCTCAAGCCCGAAACCCTGACTGATGAAGTCCGCGCTGGCGGTCGCATTCCCCTATTGATTGGTCGTGCCCTCACGGACAAAACCCGCGCTGCACTGAATCTACCCGCTAGCGATGTCTTCAAGCGGCCCCAGCCTCCCAAAGGTCATGGCCAAGGCTTCACCCTGGCGCAAAAG
>CALECT010000112.1 GCA_937949725.1 uncultured Pseudanabaenaceae cyanobacterium | reverse complement strand
TCTAGGTTTCGTTAAAAGCGGCGATAGGGGCGCAGAGACGATTGCAGGCGACCAAAGTCGAAGCTACGGGGATCAAGGCGTTCACCGGAGCGGTCTACGCGCTGGTGGGTGGTGATGCGGTCTAGGGGAACCGTACTTTGGCCGATGAGCCAAGCCAGAGAGTTGTACTGGGCCTGGCTATAGCCGCTGTGGGAGTAGCCATTGCCATAACCATCGGTGGGACTTTCCAGGGAGATGTGGTATGCAAAGTTGTTCACCGATGAGGAAAATTGTTTATGGGTCTTAATCGTTTCTTCCTGACCGTTGGCTCCCACAAAGATTGAGTTACCCGCGCCATAGGCTCGTTTCTCAGGGGGAACGAGATAGACTACGACGCCATTGCGACGGATAAGGGTGTGGTAGCTAGCCTGATCCGCATCATTGGGGTGAGGCGTTTTGAAGTAGTTGATGGCGGAATCTGCCGAGGAGACCGTCTCATGGAGAACGATGATGGGCTGCTGGATAGCAGGTTGGTTGTAGATGTCGCGGGTGAAACGCTCACCGTAATTCGTTGGATCTGCCCAGGCAATTTCGTATCCGGGTTGGGCGGATTGGGCCAGGAGAGTCGGACGACTTGAGACTGGGGCTGCTGCTGCGGGGTTTTGAGGCGGGACAACGCCAGCGAGGGATTCAGGGGGAGCTGTGGCAATAACAGAGGCTGGCTCTGGGCTGGCGAGCTCAGGCTCAGGAATACTGGTTTGAGTCGTCGCTGCTGCATCTGTTGAGAGCTCAATGCCTTTGCCAGACTCTGGCTTGAACTCCCCGTAATTGTTCGTTGTACCCGGTTGTGTTTCTGCTTCAGCTACTTTTTGATTAATTTCAGTGGCTGTGGGCTTCGGCATTTGGGCCGTCGCAGTGCCCGGCATCAGTTGGGAAGCATTCTCAATCAGCAGAAAGCTGGTGAAGCCTGCCGCAAAGCTAGCGAAAAATATAATAAATGTCTTAGGGCTACGAAGATCCAGTCTCATGGGTGAGGCTCACGCGTTTTCAAGGGAATGGAAGCGGTGGTACTTAAGTATCGGGACGGAGCCCAGCGATTAATAGTTACTTGGGAATGGGCCAGTTTTTTATACGGCTTAGTCTAATCACCATTCTAGAGCGGGTGCAAAAGCTCACTATGCCGAATCGGCTGAGGGAGCAGACCCCTTTGGCTTAGTCAGATGCTTGCCATATTAACTTCTCAGCGATTAAATCGTCTCGCTTCCAGTTAAACAGCGCAAGTGCTGTTCTGGACTGTTCTTAAGGTCTCCTTTGCTCCCCTGGATTTAGAGGGCACTGTCTAGAGGGTTTTGACTGCGGTTCTCTGCTAACGCTCTCGCTGGCGAGGGAGCGAGATTTATTTCTCCTCTCGCAGTTTCACTAGGTGCTGCCGTATGGCATTACACCTGAATGGCCCATGGGTCTGGCCCGCAATCTTCTCCAAGAGAACCTGAGTTCGACAGCTCGAAAAAGCACTTGCGAAGCAAGCTAGGAATAAATTCACAGCCTGAGAGCGAAAGCCCACTAAAGTGGGCTGTTCAGTCCGTTTTAACGGACTTGAGCTTTGAGCCGTGAACTTTAGCTCACGGCGGCAGAGTCAAGCCAGCCCTAAATTTGTCGAACTCAGGTCCAAGAGAATAATTCCCTTGTTCTTGCAGCAACCTCCCCAACGCCCATAAGAGCTCTTGCTAGGGAGATCTCTGCACCACTCATCGGCATGCTCTACCTATGGCTTCTCGTAGCTATAAATGCGCTGAGTTTCCCAGCGATTCATAATCTGGGATGGAGACTCCGTAAGCTCATGGCAGTCCCGGTCTAGTTTCATTTGCAGACCGGTGAAAGAATCTTTGCCCTGGGAAATGAGGAATTCAACTTGGATTAGATCGTCCCAGCGGCTGACTTCATCGAGGATATGGGCGATCGCCTTAACAGTAGGGGCTTCGCTATCCCGATACCATTCTCCATCCACAGCGTGAGCCCGATCCAGACCAATCTGCGCAATCAGAGAGGCACGGCCAAACACAGCCACAGCGACGGGGCGAGGCTCTTCTTGGAGCGCTAAACCTTGACTCTGAACCAAGTGGCGTAGTCGCTCCAGCAGGTCATAGCGTTGCTGGAGGCTAAGTGGATCGTCCTGGCCCCGCAATGCAAGGGTGACGAGGAAGGTCTGTAGAAAGAGATGGCCCAACTTATCGGCTTTAGTGGCGAGATACTGGGAGTTATAAGGGGTTGCTTCGATCAGGAGTGGCACACGGTCCACGACTTCTAGTCCATACCCTTTGAGACCGGCAATTTTGCGAGGATTATTCGTAATTAGACGGATTTTTTTAATCCCTAGATCATTGAGAATCTGGGCACCCACGCCGTAGTTCCGCAGATCCGCCGGAAAGCCAAGCCGTTCATTGGCTTCGACGGTGTCTAGCCCCAGATCTTGCAGGGAATAGGCCTTGAGCTTATTGACTAAGCCGATGCCTCGCCCTTCCTGGCGGAGATAGACCACGACCCCTTTCCCAGCACTCTCAAGCATTTTTAGAGCGGCTTGGAGCTGCATGCGGCAGTCGCAGCGTAGGGAGCCGAGGGAGTCGCCTGTCAAGCATTCGGAATGCATCCGCACCATGACAGGCTCATTCGGATCGATGGATTCCAGGTTCAGCTCCGAGGCAGGGCCATCGCCCTGGGTTGCTCTGCCCTGACCAATATTGCCCTTGACGATAGCCACATGCTCCGAGCCATCAAGGATATTGCGGTAGGCATAGATCTGGAACTTACCAAATTCACTGGGCAGGTCCGCCACGGTTTCGCGCACCACGAAGCGCTCGTGCTGGAGGCGGTAGCTAATCAAATCGGCGATGCTAATCAGCTTGAGATTATGCTCCTTGGCATAGTCTACGAGCTGAGGCAGACGGGACATGGAGCCATCGGGATTCTGGATTTCGCAGATGACGCCGGAGGCATAGAGTCCTGAGAGGCGAGCGAGATCGACAGCTGCTTCGGTATGGCCCGCTCTTTTGAGAACGCCACCATCCTTGGCTCGTAGGGGAAAGATGTGGCCGGGGCGACGCAGATCGCTAGGGCGGGTGTTGGGATTGATAACGGCTTGGATCGTTCGGGCCCGGTCATCAGCGGAGATGCCAGTGCTGACGCCCAGGTTTGGCCCGGCATCAATGCTGACGGTGAAGGCAGTTTGGTTGCTATCGGTGTTGTTGTCCACCATCAGGGGGAGATCTAGCTGGTCGAGGCGATCGCCCATCACAGCCAGGCAAATCAACCCCCGAGCCTCAACAGCCATGAAATTGATCATGTCTGGCGTGGCAAACTGAGCCGCACAAATTAAGTCCCCTTCGTTTTCTCGACTCTCGTCATCTACAACCACCACTGACTTGCCACATTTCAAGTCCAGCAGGGCAGATTCGATCGAGTCAAACATGGTTTTAGAGGTCGAAGCTTTGGGGTTCGAAGCTTGCGAGTCGGGGGAGGACGGAATGGCGGTCACGCGAATAAAACCTAGTCACAATTCGTCCCATCCAAGAGAGGGAACGAGGGAATAGCGAATATGCTGGGGATCGTTGGCAACGTTCTTCGGCTAATTCTCTTCCTGACTTGATTGTAGCGGTGGAGAGTGGCGTTGATGGTTCCATGAGATACATGACATCTTGAGCGGCATGGAAAGAGGATTACTTTGGTTACCCCTATTGTTTTTGTTCATCGGCTTGGCCTGGGCCGGGTGGAATGAGTTCCAAAAGGTAGAAAGCTACCGGGCTTGGTCCGAAGGGTTTCGCTCTTCTAAGTTTGATATTTATTCGGTGCTGGGCCTGGGAGAGGATTCTCTGGTGGTGGGTAAGCCCAGTCGTAAGGGGCCTGTAGATCTCAAACGGGTCTCCTTTGCCCAGGTTCAGGCGGTGGAGTTATTCCTGGATGCAGCCGCTGTGACCGTTGAAGAAGCGGCTGCAATAGTGGATCCACCTGAGAACAGCAAAGGGGGGCCTGGGCCCAAAGCGATCGCCATTGAGCTGGACCTGGGGGGTGACAAGCTACAGATTCCCTTCACCCAGTTAGATCTTGCCTTGGACTGGACAAGGCGGCTAAAACAGGAATTGATTCAAGGAGATGATTAAATAATGCTGGGTTGACTATGCCAAGTGTTATTCACTGAGGTCGTAGCAAGACGCCATTGAGCTAGGACAAATTGCGACCCTTCGCTGATTTTGCCTGATACGCTTAGCCGCTCTGCCCCAGTTTTTCGCTTTGCTTCTCTCCCGTTCCATGTTCCGCCCTGTTTTGGCTCACCTCGTCCTGGCTTCTGCCCTGTTGAACCCTTGACTCAACGCAACCGCCGTTCTGGCGCAAAATCTAGAGCATCCCGTCCCAGTTCTGCCAAAACTGGCCGTCGGACTTCTGCTGTGGGCACAACTGCTACCCGCCGTCGCTCTCGCATTTCTGCCAATGCGCCTTCTTCCTTGGGTATGGCTGAGCGTCGTCGCAGCCTTCGCCGTCAGCGAGGTCAGCGGGTCTTAAAGTATTTTTGGCGATTGCTGGTTGTAGGTGCAGCGGCGGGGGGCTTAGTGTGGCTCATGGGCCAACCAATCTGGCTTGTGCGGAGTGCAGAGCAGATCACAATCAAGGGCAATCAAGCCATGAGTGCTGATTCCCTCAAAGGCCTAGTCCCCGTTGACTATCCCCAGTCACTTCTCAAGGTCAAGCCCAATACACTGGAGAAAGAACTGCTAGAGCAAGCTCCCCTACTCGATGCTAGAATCTCCCGCCGCTTAATTCCGCCGGGGCTAGTCGTGCGCGTACGAGAGCGTCAGCCCGTTGCCGTGGCTGAATTGACCCGCCCCGAGAGCAACAGTAAATTGAGCAGTGCAGCAGCCCCAGCAGCTCAAGGGACTGGGACAGAAGGCGAAGCTGAGGATGGAGGCGAGTCCTTAGACAATAGGAAGTTGGTCACCCAACCCAACAAGAAGCTCAAAGCGTTTCAGCCCATGCCCAATGCAGAGCGGGTGCTTTTAGATGATTCTGGCGAATG
The DNA here is from genome assembly GCA_937949725.1 of uncultured Pseudanabaenaceae cyanobacterium. GTDB lineage: Bacteria > Cyanobacteriota > Cyanobacteriia > PCC-9006 > JAAUQQ01 > JAAUQQ01. The sequence continues at coordinate 6,557 of CALECT010000112.1, read as the reverse complement.
GGTTTCTCTGGAGCAGTATGACAACCCCGAGGGCATGTTTGAGCTGCCCAGCCTGCAAGTCCTGGGCATGCGTCCTGAATATAAGAAGCAATGGCCAGGCCTCTATGAAGTGATTAGTCAAACCCCCGTAGAAGTGCAAGCGATTGACTGGCGCGATCCTTCCAATCTCAAGCTGAAGACAGATTTGGGCAATGTCCACCTAGGCCCCTATGGGCCTCAATTCAGCTATCAGTTGGAAATTCTCGACCGCATGCGCCATTTACCCAGCCATGCTGAAGCTGGCCAAATTGCTTTTATTGATTTGAAGACTCCGACCGTTCCCCGTTTGCAGATGAAAGCGGCTCAGTCGGAAGAATAGAGTTCAGCTCGAATCAGCAGCTTGGCTATGGGACAGTTCTTTAAGGCCATAACCATTAGATGAGGTTTTGCAATGAAGCAGTCTCTTTTGCCTGTCCTCTAATTGTGTTGAAGCATGGTCTAACTGGGGGAATTTCTCACAGAGACTTCCTAGAGGGCTGACTTGATGGACATTCAAGTGGCTCTGAGGGGTCTTCCCCCTCAGCAGAGCAAGGCTGAGCTGGATTTATTGCAGATTGGCAAGGGGGATGCAGAAGCGTCTATTCCACTAGCCTATGTATAACTTTTTAGTGAGTTGTAGCTCAGGGCCTGCTTACTCTGTTAGCTTTGGTTTGGTTTTTCCTGGCGAATTACCCTATAGTGTTTAGGATTCCGTGCCTCTGACTAGAGAATTCTGTTCTAAGTCATGGAAAATTACGTGCTTCGGCACCACTGTGAGTCCATCCTTCCGGGGAGATGTTCTCGCATTTAGATTTTGATTCCCCACCGAATCCACACGTTCTCTGCTGATGATGAGCAGTCGGTATATTCAATGACATCTGGAGCCTCTCATTCCTTGAATAATTCGGCATTCGGTATCAGTAATGGTGATGCGGTCGGATTTACTGCTGAAACAGACGAGCAGTCTGAGGGCGGTATTATGCCGAGCAGTATTGCAAGAATCCGCGTCATTGGTGTTGGCGGCGGCGGCAGCAACGCTGTGAACCGCATGATTGCCAGTGACGTCAGCGGTATTGAATTCTGGGCGATTAACACCGATGCCCAAGCCTTAGTCAACGCAGCATCTCCCCATCGACTTCAAATTGGTCAGAAGCTAACCCGTGGATTAGGGGCAGGCGGCAACCCTGCCATTGGTCATAAGGCTGCGGAAGAGTCTCGCGATGAGATTGCAGCTGCTTTGGAAGGTTCTGACCTCGTCTTTATCACCGCTGGCATGGGCGGCGGTACTGGCACTGGCGCAGCCCCTATCGTTGCTGAAGTGGCCAAGGAACTGGGTGCCTTGACAGTGGGCATCGTCACAAAGCCTTTTGGTTTCGAAGGTCGTCGTCGCATTTCTCAGGCAGCTGAAGGTATCGCAGCGCTTGAGGCTAGTGTTGATACTTTAATCGTGATCCCCAACGATAAATTGCTGTCGGTGATTTCCGAGCAAACGCCGGTTCAAGAAGCTTTCCGTATGGCGGATGATGTGCTGCGCCAGGGTGTGCAGGGTATCTCTGACATCATTACGATTCCTGGCTTGGTTAACGTTGACTTCGCTGATGTTCGCGCCATTATGGCCGATGCGGGCTCTGCGCTGATGGGTATTGGTTTAGGCTCCGGTAAGGGGCGAGCTCGGGAAGCAGCTTCGGCGGCAATTTCTTCGCCTCTGTTGGAATCTTCCATCGAAGGTGCAAAGGGCGTTGTTTTCAATATCACGGGTGGTAGTGACCTGAGCCTCCATGAAGTGAGTGCGGCGGCTGATGCCATTTACGAAGTGGTTGACCCAGAAGCAAATATCATCTTTGGTGCAGTGATCGACGATCGCCTCGATGGTGAAGTGCGCATCACGGTTATTGCAACGGGTTTTACACCGGAGCAACAGCGCAATATTTCTCGCATGATGCCTCGCACCCTATCTGTGCCTCAGCCTCCTTTGGCTGCTCCCACGACGCCCCCTCGTCCAACTGCACCTGAGCCTTCTCCAATTCCCCAACGCAATGTTGAGAAAGAGCAAAACCGTGGTTTGGGTCTAGGCGGTTTGGATATTCCTGAGTTCTTGCAGCGTCGTCGTCCGAAGAACTAACGACGAAGGCCGTGTGAAGAATGTCTAATAATGCCTCTACGGCTTCTATTCCCGTTGCATTAACGATTGCGGGGTCAGATAGTGGTGGTGGCGCGGGAATCCAAGCGGACCTGAGAACATTCTCATTCCACTGTGTCCATGGCACCAGCGCTCTGACCTGTGTGACAGCTCAAAATACAACTGGGGTGACTCGGGTTGATGCTTTGTCGCCTGAGTCCGTCGTGGCACAGCTAGAGGCGGTTGTAAGCGACATTGGTGTGCAGGCATCTAAGACCGGCATGTTGCTGAACGCGCCGATTATTGAAGCTGTCGCTGCTCATTGTGAGCGGGTCGGGCAGTTGGTGGTGGACCCGGTGATGGTTTCACGGGCTGGGGCACAGTTGATTGATGATGCAGCGATCGCCACCCTAAAATCCCAGCTCATTCCTAAAGCCCTGGTGCTGACGCCCAACCGCTACGAAGCTCAAATACTCAGCGGCTTAGAGATTACAGATTTGGACGGTATGAAAGCGGCAGCTAAGGCCATTGGTGAGCTGGGGCCGCAGTCTGTGCTGGTCAAGGGCGGTGGGATGACGGGGGCGCTACGAGGGGTTGATGTTTGGTGGGATGGCCAGAAAACCACAGTTTTAGAGACAGAAACTGTGGAGACGAAGAATACCCACGGTACGGGCTGTACTTTGTCGGCGGCGATCGCAGCAAACCTAGCTCTGGGTCTCGAGCCTTTAGCAGCGGCAAAGGCTGGAAAAAACTACGTGACTGAGGCCTTGAAGCATTCACTGGCGATCGGCCAAGGACAGGGGCCAGTGGGTCATTTTTATAAGCTGCTGTAGAGACCCAGGCCTGCGCTTTCTCGCCTGCTTGGACTGCTAATTCTGAGCTAACCTTCGTTATCCGATTGCCAGGTGGATTGCCAGTCGGGGCATTGATCTGCGTCATAGCCAAAGGGATGAATGCCGCAGATCAGCATGTCTGGGTTGTCGCCATAGGCTTCGCCGTGGTAATTACGGCAGCCGATGCAGGGCTTGTGTTCGTTGAGTACTGGCTTGATTGTCTGCTCTACGGGGCGCAGCACTTCCGCTATTGCAGCTCCGGTTTGGACGGTCCATTCCTCTACGCGCCGCTCGAATTCTTCTGCTGCTTCAACAGGAGCTTCGGGGAGCCAGGCTTCAACTTGTTGGGCGACGTCCTTTTCCCACTTGTCTAGGTTCTCTAGGCCGGGAGAGATCGCTTGATTGATTTGTTCTGCCAGGCGATCGCTGGTTTCTAGAACTTCATCAATCGCCTCGTCAACCTGATGCTCAATCGCTTTGGCCATTGCTTCGAGTTGTTGTCGGGTGGCTTCAAACCAATCGTCCATGGGAGGGGTCCAAATATTAGCCGAGAGGGAACGGGGGCTAGGTTTAGGCAGAGCTTGCCCTCACCCTAAATCCCTCTCCCCAGGGAGAGGGACTTTGACGTTGCTATTCGTATTTACTCAACCCTTCTCCTTAGGGAGAAGGGCTAGGGATGAGAGGGTAGCTAAGACTCATGCTTGAGACGTTGCAGCTCATCCTGGAGCTTTTCCACTTCACTGCGAAGCGCATCGGCTTGGGCCTTGCTAGGATCCTGAGGGCTTTCGCTTTTTGCGGTACTGCTGGTGGTGTGGCCGCTGCTGTCTTCCACTTCAATTTCGATGGTGCGAGGACCGCTTTGATCTTGCTGGACGCGGCCTCTTGTGGCTTCCGCTTCCGCTTGGGAGCGCTGGACCATGTCATCCACCATTTTGCGAGCTTCTTCGGTGGTCATCTCGCCGCGCTGAACGAGTTCGTCAGCTAGTTTTTGAGCTTGACCGCGCAGTTCGCCGAGGCGTTCTGAGGCTTTTTCTCCGGTGTAGGATGCAAGGCCTACGCCTAGGTAAACTGCTTTCTGAAACAAATCGCCGAGTCCTGCCATGACCTAATCCCTAGAAGTTGCGCTGGGTCTAGGATAACTTGAGTCTTTAGGACTTGTCGGTAGAGCTACCCCTAGCAAATTGGGTGGGATTTCCGTAGTGAAATTGGCTAGATGCATGGCTTTGTAGAAAGCCATGCTCCTCTAACGAAAGGGTTTAGTCATCACATGAGTAGCTGCTGTTCTGACTGATTTCTGAACTGCGAAACAGCAAAGCCGACTCAAACCTTATTGCTAAAGTTTGAGTCGGCTTTTCGTGAGACGGGCAGCGATCGCGTCCCGCCTTACGCCCTTAAGGTTCAAATATCTGGCTGTAATGCCTCAATCCATCTTGCTGAATAGATGGATTGAGGCTATCCAGTCTCCAAGGCTTAGCCTTTCTGCTGACGCTTGCGAGCAGAGCTGGCGCCCAGCGCACCGACTGCCAAAAGACCCAGCATGGAAGCAGGCTCAGGCACCTTCTCTGCTGTGGTATCAGCGGTGAAGCTCAGGGCACGGAAAGCGATATTGGGGTCAGAGGACTGGCCCGCACGCTTCTGACTGTTATTGGCGAAAGTTAGTTCAACGCGGGAAATTCCTTCGCCCGCAACAGATAGCAGTGTCTCGCCAAAGTTGGAAGCACTGGTGGATTCGAAGGCATCACCAGCAAGACCAACGGTTCTAGCCTTATAGATGTTGTTGGCAACATCATTTTGGCTAGCACCGGTCTGGTGCTCTAGGCTGAACTGGTCAATCAGATCGCCGACTGCGTTGAATGCAGTCAAATAAACGCCATGCTTAGTCGCTTTCTCAGGGTTCCAGTCACCGTAATCCAGCATCTCTAGGGAGAAGTTCGAGACCGTAACATCAGGCGCGAAGGAGAAGCTAAAAGAGTTGTTCTTGCCTTGGTCTGCAAAGGCACCGGCACCAGCGCCACCGTTCTTAACGGAGTGCTTACCGGTTTCCTTGACCCAGGCGCCGTAGGCAGTGTGGGAACCACCTTCTGTAACCATGATGCCATCCCCATGGGTGGCATCAATTTCTAAAAGATCATGGACTGTGCCCAGGCCTTCAACACTTTGACCGGACTGTAACTGAGAGAAATCAACGGTGATCTCTTCTGCCTGCATGGGCTTCTGAACAGCAACGACGCTCAGAGCCGCCAAACCAACGAGAGCAAGCTTAGAGTTCAAGGCGGAAATTTTCATGGCTACGATTACGTATCGAGGTAATTTTCAAAAGTTGGCCATGCACCCATCTTGATGGTCGTTGACTCATTCAGTCAGTTCCCATCCGAATTCATATCTGCAGAATAACGAGCCGATGTAAGGGGAAACCTCAGGGGGGGCTAGGAAGTCACAAATGAAGAGACTATCTTCTTCTAACGCTATAGATGAGGAGACTCTTCAGGGAGAATGAAGCTTGTCTAGGCTCTCTGTGACCCAGGAGATTCCCCATTCCTTAGGCCACAGGACTTTGAGAAATATCCCGGTCGATATAAATACGACTTATATCAATAGCAATACAGCAAAGAGAATTTTAGATTTGCATCTACGCTACGGGAAATGTTGACTCAGCCATCTTGCTGGTTCGCTGTCTATGGTGTCGTTCCAGTGCCACAACCCACCAAATTCCGCTGTCAATGAGAGTCAGGGATGCTCTCACTGCCAGCCCTGAACCAAGATCGGGAATAATAAGGAAGCCGCATGACCTGTCACTTTCTTTACTCCTAGCCTGTGTCCCTGCCCGACCTGCTCAACAATCGCTATAGACCCATAGCGCATCTGGGTAGCGGCGGCTTTGGTGAAACTTTCCTGGCCGAGGATACGCATTTGCCCTCCGGTCGCCGCTGCGTGGTGAAGAAGCTGCGGACCTGGGCGGGGCAGCCGGATGTAGATGAACAGATCAAACAAAGGTTTCAACGGGAAGCAGCGCTGCTGGAGGAGCTGAGCCAGGGCAGTGAGCAGATTCCCCAACTCTACGCTTACTTTGGTGAAGCCCAGGAGCTTTACCTCGTTCAAGAATGGATTGTGGGTATCACCCTAGAAACTTGGGTGAAGCAGCAGGGCAAGGCAGCGGAGGCAGATGTGCTTCAGATGCTCCAGCAACTTTCTCCAGTCCTGGACTATGTTCACCAGCAGGGAGTGATCCATCGAGATATCAAGCCCAGCAATATTATCTTGCGCGATGATGGTGAGCTACCGGTTTTGATTGACTTTGGCATTGCCAAGGAGCTGTTGACGACGCAGCCGATGCAATCGGATTTTACGCCGGGCACGGCTGGCTTTATGGCGCCGGAGCAGGCGGCGGGACAGCCCTTTGCGGGGAGTGATATTTATAGCTTGGGCCTGACTGCGATCTATTTGTTGACAGGCAAATTGCCCCAGTATTTCCAGCGGGTGGATGGGGTGGGGCCGTTGGATTGGACCCATAAGGCAAAGGTCTCGCCGGAGTTTGCGGGGGCGTTGAATCGGATGACGGCGATGAATGGGAGCGATCGCCCCCGTTC
>CALECT010000111.1 GCA_937949725.1 uncultured Pseudanabaenaceae cyanobacterium | reverse complement strand
AGTCAGCTAAATGACCTAGGGTATTTTGCTGATAAACCTCAAATGGTGATACTCAAAATTGGGAAATAAATGCAATTTTGAATGGTTTGAAAAGATTGATTAAGTTGGGAACTTTTTAGGACGATGATATTACGCTTGATTGCCTAAGATTGCTTCTGTATGTGGCTTTCGAGTCTCGTCCGGATGATTTTAAAACTATTTTCTTAGACTAATCTCTGGATAAAAACTATGTTTAGCTCAACTATTCTCAGAGACTTCCCCCTAGTATTTGAAATGTGTTTCTAGAGAAGTTCGATGAAAATAATTGCTCGACCTGCGCCCCCTGCGATGGCAGTAACAACGTTGTTGATGAGTTTTTCATTTGCACAACCTGCTATCGCCGCCAATCTTGGCGTCGCAAATGATTACAACGTTTTTGTTTTTGGTGATGCCCATCAACAATGGACGGATTCTGAAGGGAGTGTTGCTGTGGGTGGCAATGCTACTTATGAGTCTTTTTACGCCAGGATGGACCCCAATTCGCCGTTACCCAGTCAACCCTCCCCAGGGGGGCATGCCCTATTGGTGGGTCAGGATTTGACCTTTAACGGTGGTACTGCAAACGGTGATGTCACGGTTGGGGGCAATGCAACGCTCAACAACGTTAATGTGATGGGGCAGGTGAATCAGGGGGCCTCACTGACTGCATTTTTCAGCCAAGCTGAGCAGGAGCTGAAGGGCTTGTCTGCATCTTTGCAAAGCTTGAATGCTACGGCAGTGGGTTCTAATGCTTACCAGAACTGGACCTTTAATGGCACGAGCGGGCTCAATATCTTTGATATTGCAGCGAGTGATTGGAGTCAGGCTGGTAGCTTGCAAATCAACGCACCGTCTGATGCCACGGTGGTCTTCAATGTCACAGGCTCAGGCGTGACGGTGACAAACCATGGCATGTTTTTGAATGGAGGGATTACAAACAGTAAGATTCTGTTCAATCTCCATGATGCAAATGCGGTGACGTTCAATAACTACGGCATTCAAGGCTCTGTTTTGGCACCCTATGCAACGGTGAATGGTCATTGGGGGCAAATAAACGGCAATCTGATTGCGGCAAACCTATTCAATGCTCCGCTGCCTGGGGCATCGTCGAGTACATCGCCGAATACGATGCAATCGAATAATGCGCTCTTTGCGGGAAACCTGCCTGAACCCAATACTGCGGTGCCGACGCCTGCTCTTTTGCCGGGCTTGCTTGGGTTTGCTGCGGCGATGCGGAAGCGTTCTCAGCAAGCGGTGGGTTAATGGCTGGGGGAGGTCTTGGGGTTGTGCTGTCCTTAGGGAGCTCGATACTGAGTCAGTGACTGGCACGGAATTGAGCTAGAGGCCTTAGGGGGCTTGGTCTTGCGATCGCAACCTCATCTACAGAACCTGTGCGTTATCCCCATCGATGTCTGAAAGCCTACTCAAAAAAGGCTTGGAGTCCCGTGGGTTTCCTGTTCTCACGATGAGAAACCTTTGAAATACTGAAGGGTATGGAGCCGTTGACGACTCTGCCCTTGGTAGAAAAATTTGCTGTGGACGAGCGAGCATCGTTACCAACGCTGAAGCGTGAAGCTCGACTTCGGTTGATCGAGACTTTGACCGTGCTGTTTGTGGTCATTATGGCGGTGCTTACTCTCGCCCGCTATGCCTCGGGGGTGCCTCTAACCAAGACTGTCTTGGTCGTTGAGGGGGGCTATTCTTTGGTGCTGTTGGGGGTGGCACGTCTGGCGCGGCGTTCTCGCTCTTTGGTTTGGCCAGGCTGGCTAGTGGTGTTGGGCTTACTGTTAACCATCTTGGTCGCTGCCCAGGGGGCGGGCGGGATTAATGCGCCTATTTTGGTCGCTTTGCCATTTGTGCCAATGTTGGCTGCTTTGCTGCTGGGGCGGCGTAGCTTGCCGTTGTTCTTGGCCATTGCAGCCGTGATGATGTTGGGGCTCTATGGCTTACAGCAGCTGGGCTGGGCTGAGATTAGGCCCTTAGATGAGCAGAGACGTAGCTTGATTCAGTTCACGGTGGTGGTGAGTATGACCCTGCTGTACGGCTGGTTAGGCTTTTACTGCGATCGCCAAAATGAGCAGATGTATGACCAGTTATCGCTCTGGGCGAATACCGATGGTTTAACAGGAGTCGCCAATCGGCGCTTCTTTGATGAACGCTTCACCCAGGAGTGGCTAAGGAATCAGCGGGTGAGTCGTCCGTTATCGTTGTTCGTCGTGGATATTGACTATTTCAAGCGCTACAACGATACCTATGGCCATGTGGAAGGCGATCGCTGTCTCAAGGCCATTGCCCAGACCATTGCTAACCACTGCCGTCGTTCCGGTGAAGTTGTTGCTCGCTATGGCGGTGAAGAGTTTGCGGTGATCCTGCCCAATGTGAACTTGGCGGAAGCAGCGGCGATCGCCGAAGGTCTGCGTCTAAAGATTGAAGCGCTACACAGTAAGGGAAATCCCGATGTGCGGGAGACCGTGACTGTCAGTATTGGTTTTGCTAGTACGGTGCCCCATGAGTTCGCATTGCGCGAGCGCTTCATTGTTCAAGCGGATCAAGCGCTGTATCGTGCCAAGCGAGCGGGGCGCAATCAATCTGTGGGGGCGATGGTTCAGGGGGGCAGAGTCAACGCCCAATGACTCAATGCTTAGAAGTTGAAGTAGATATAAGGGGTTGCGCCTTCTTGGCCGAGCTGCCAAACCCCATAGAGTAGGAGTGGCACGAGGCTAAGCTTGATGGGCCAGTTGAGATCGACTTTGATGGAGCGCTTAATGCCGTACAGCGCTGCCATGGCCCCGGAGATCATCGTTAATAGCAGGCCAATTTGCCCCCGGCTGAGGCCAGTAACCTCGCCGTAGACCTTTTGTGCAAACTGGGCATCGGCGCTGTGGCCAAACAGATGCATGAGGGCCATCCAGGCTTGGGAAACTTCCGGAAGGGCGAAGAATAGCCAGGAGAAAAACACCAGGATTTGGGTGATGCCCCAGGCGCTGACAAGGCCCGGTGTGCTCTCCCACCAAGCTGCCAGGGCGGGGCGTTGTTTGCCCAGTTCTGCGGTGAGGCGATGGACGACTAGGGCCGCACCATGGATGGCACCCCAGACCACAAAACCCCAGCTGGCGTCATGCCAAATGCCTGCAATGACCATGATGATCATCAGGTTGATGCAGGTGCGCTGGAGGCTCTTGCGAGATCCCCCGAGAGGGAAGTAGAGATAGTTGCGTAGCCAATCTCCTAGGGTCATGTGCCAGCGCCGCCAGAAGTCCGCGATGCTGGTGCTGAAGTAGGGGCTGTTGAAGTTTTCGGGGAGCTCTAGTCCTAGGAGTTTGGCGCTGCCTCGGGCAATGTCCACGTAGCCGCTGAAGTCTAGGTAGAGCTGGAGGCCGTACCCCAGGGTGAGCATCCAAATATCGAGGCTGCCTGCTCGTTCCAGGTTGCCAAAGCCGAGGCGGACAATGACGCCGAGTTGATCTGCGAGGATGGCTTTTTTCGCGGCACCCCTAGCGATGAGCCAGAGGGCATCGGTGATTTGCTCTGGGGTGGGGAATACGCGATCGCGCCATTGGGGGCTAAGGCTGTGGTAGCGAGTAATGGGGCCGGAAACCAGCTTGGCAAAGAACAGCTTGTAAGTGGTGAAGCGCAGCAGGCTGGGAGTGGCGGGTGTACCTCGGTAGACATCGACGAGGTAAGCAATGCTTTCAAAGGTGAAGTAGCTGATCCCCAGGGGAACGATGAGGCTGCTGCTGACGGCTTCGGCGCTGGCAAGGAGGCCGGGCTGCTGTAGCAACTCACCCAGGCTATTGAGCACGAAGGGAACGTACTTGAAGCCGAAGAGCACCACCACATTCAGGACGATCCCCGCGATCAAATACCAGCGTCGCTTCTCGTTCCAGAGGACTTGGGCGGATTGCCAAGCTTCGTTGGAGAGGTCTTTGTCTCCGGCATGTTCGGGCTGGATCACCTTTTGATCTAAGGCGCGACCAAAGTAGAAGTTAACTAAAGTGCTGGCTATAAAGAGTGGCAGATAAACTGCCATGGCTCCCTTGGCCTGCGTTGCAAAAAAGACAACGCTCGCCCCCAATAAAACAATCAGGCGCAGGCGTTCCTGCTCGCAGATCCAGTAGAGCAGCAGGACAATTAAGAGGAATAGGGCGTAGGAGAGGGAAACAAAGGCCATTCCGCAACCAAGCTACATCAACACAAATGCCTTGCATCTTACCCCATTGGGGTCCTGGGCTCCGTCTCAAAGGGAAGCACAGTTGTGGCTCAAACGATGTCTCGTTGCGGATTCAACTCAGGCTGTATTTATTTATACCTGTTGAGGGTCGGGAGTGGTAATCATGAGGTTTTCGCAGGCCTCAATGCTTTAGCAGGTGAGCATTTCCGGGATTGAGGCTGCTGCTATGAGGGCGACCTTTGGCGCGCTTACTAGGGTTGAACTAGGAGCTGCCATTCGTCGCGATCGCCATTCCAGTGGGGTAGCGATGTTTGTCCCACAACATAGGGACCCCAGTAGCGCTGGGAGCCATCCTG
>CALECT010000110.1 GCA_937949725.1 uncultured Pseudanabaenaceae cyanobacterium | reverse complement strand
GAATTCAGGTGTTTTCGGATAGAAATACCTGCGAGCTAAATTGGGGTTCCCTGTTTCTGCGTAGGTTCTGGTGGGGGTGGCACAAGCTGTTTGTCTGACGGTTCATGGCTCTGCTTTGACTTTGGTGTGGGTTTAGCAAATTTTCTATCTGACCTTCAAAGGCTTCACCCCATGACTTCACGCCTGACTAAGCTTGGGGTAGATTGCGATAGTCCCCGGATTTTCCACCCGTTTTGCTCAGGAGTTGAATGGGGCCAATGACCATAGATTTTTCTAAGGCCTTAGCCATGTCGTAGAGGGTGAGGGCTGCAATGCTGACGGCGGTGAGGGCTTCCATTTCTACGCCGGTTTCGCCTTTGATGCGGACGGTAGCAGTGATGCGATAGCCCGGTATGGTCTTATCGGCTTCCAGGTCTACGGTCACTTTGGAGATGGGGAGGGGGTGACAGAGGGGGATGAGCTGGGCGGTGTGCTTGGCGGCCATGATGCCTGCGAGGCGGGCGGTGCCTAGAACATCGCCTTTGGGGCTATTGCCTGCGGCGATCGCGGCCAGGGTTTCAGGTTGCATTTGAACGATTCCCTGGGCGATCGCTTCTCGCAGGGTCACGGCTTTGGATGAAACATCCACCATCTGAGCCTGGCCTTGGGCATCCAGGTGAGTCAGGGGCTGGGAAGAGTGTTGCTGTTCAGCTTGGGTGGAGTTTGGCTGATGGGGTTGACGTTTCACGGTGGGGTTATGCTATAAATGAGGGGTTGAGGCCGAGGGCTTGTAGCTCAGTGGATTAGAGCATCTGACTACGGATCAGAGGGTCGGGGGTTCGAATCCCTCCAAGCCCGTTCTCAACGCCTATCGTAAGGCAATCAAAGACGGCGCAGATTAGATAATCTGCGCCGTCTTTGTGTTTCTGTATTTATGGATCTGTGCAGTAGCCGAGCGGGGTCTTGGTTATGTGGATGGGGCGGGGCGAGCTTGGGTGGGTGGCTCTATGCCTGATGTTTGCGCTTCGGTTAAGGCGTAGCCGTCGGGACCTTGGCCCAGGGCGAAGCGGAGGGATTCGCCGAGGCTTGCATTGGCGCGGGTGAGGAATAGGGCCAGGGCGCAGAAGACCATGGCAGCTCCGATGCCAAAGATAGGTCGATAGCCCAGTTCGTTAGCAATTTGGCCGAAGAGGGGAGCAGCGATCGCGCCACCCAAGTCCAGTCCCAGCAAGCAAATGCCAAAGATGCGTCCCCGCTGGGCGGGTTCAGAGCGGTTGGCCAACAGCACAGACAGCATGGGGATGAGTAGACCAAAGCCTGCCCCTTCTATGATGGCCGCAGCAAGGAAGATTTCCGGCGATCGCGCGACGCTCAGCATGACCATGGCAACGCCGTAGGTGCCCATGCCTAAGCTCATCAACAGACCCATCCCCAGGCGTTTGGACATCATTCCAGCCACAAAGCGCAGCACAAAGCCCGTCATCGCAGCAGCACTAAAGAACAGGCCTCCGCTCATAGCCAGCTCCCGAGGCCCAAAACCCAAACCGAAGCGGTTGCCGTTGAGAGGCAATTGCAGCCAGGGCAGTAGCAAGGTGATGGTGGCGTTCTCTTCTTTGAGATAGAGCGCTGTGAAGGTCATCAGGGTGCCAAAGGCCAAGCCGATCAGCAACATCATCAGGGTGGGGATGCGGATGGCAGGAGATTTGAGGTAATGCCAAAATCCGGCTTTTGCCTTGGCTTGAGTCTGGGGTGCAGATGGGCTGGAGGGTGACGCTGGAGTCGCTAAGTCAGCTTGGGCAGTTTGGGGGCGTGCTGCTTCCTTAACTTGGAGCGCCAGGACGAAGCTGAGCAATCCCAAAGTGGTTGCAGTCAAAAACAGCGGCACATAGCCGCCTTGGTCTAGGAGCGTGCTGCCTAGGGTAGGGCCTAGGCTCATACCGGTAGGTGTGGTCAGGCTCATATAGCTGAGCACTTCTGAGCGCACCTTTATTGGGGCAATGTCAGCCACTAGGGCGGAGTAGGCCAGGGTGACTCCTGCCACGCTAATGCCGTGGAAGATGCGCACGCCAAACAGCAGTCCAAGTTGGTCGGTGAGGAGGTAGCCCAGGGGGGCGATCGCCACCGCCGCAATGCCCAGAAGCAGCACTGGTTTACGGCCTGTACGATCCGCCATGCCTGCTAGGTAAGGCCGAAACAGCAGCAGGCCAATGGTAAAGCCCCCAATGACTCGGCCCACATCAGCGGGGCTGCCACCCACATGCCTAACGTAGAGGGGCAGCGTGGGCAAAAACATTGTCAGACTTGCCCAAAATAAAATACCTGCGACGAATAGCGTCAGCAGGTTCCTACGGCAAAGCGGCGTCAGCGCTTTCCAAATCAAGATCGTTCTCCCGTTCCCCGGACCCAGAGGCCAACGCTTGCCGGTTTAGGCTGGGGCGCTGGCACTGAAATGTTCTGTTACATTCTAGAGCTTGTAACAGCAGTGCGGTTCTGGGGATGGGGAGAGTTACGAGCGCCAGTTAGCAGTGGCTAGAGACGCAAAAGGCCGGACCTACGCGCTAGATCCGACCCTAAATTCAATATTGAAATTGCTGGGAGTAACTTAGGACTGACGAGAGATCTGCTTTTCGCAAAGCGCTTGGGTTTCTTGCAGCATGGCCGTTCTACTGTCCTGGGGCTGGTTAATGTGGGGCACCAGATTGCGAGCTTGGAGGCTCATGTGGAGCTGGAGATGAGCAACGTAGTTGGAGAAGTCCTCTGGTGTGCTCTGGCTACGGGTAGGCGCAGAAAAGTTTTGAGCTGCCATAGGATTAAAAAGGTTTTAGATTTTCTTAAACGGCCTCGTTACATAGAGATAACACGGGCTCCTAGGTGATCTTTACGCCTCGCAATGAAGCGTAATGTTTGGCATGAACTAAAAATCTGGGTCGTTGACATCGAGATGATCTAGGAATTTTTGGCGATCGCCCTTGATCTGATGAACTGATCTGCGTACTATTGGTAATCGCGCTTTGAAGTTGTCTTCAGCAGAGCCAGGGCGCGAATGTGATGGGGATCTCCCCTATCCATTGGAAGCAAACTATTCGGCGTTAAGGCAATCGATCATGGCAGTCCCAAAGAAGAAAACATCCAAGCAGAAGCGTAGATCTCGTCACGCTCACTGGAAAGCGAAGGCTCGCGTAGCTGCTGAGAAGGCACTGTCCCAGGGCAAGTCCGTGCTAACTGGCCGTGCTAAAGGCTTTGTTTATCCCACTGCAGATGATGCAGAGGATGAGGAGTAAAGGCGACTCCGTCACCTAACTATTGATCGTTAAGTCTTGAGGGGCGAGGGCAGAGTGATGCCTTCGCCCCTTTAGGTTAGGAATTGATAGGCTGTATTAAATTGATGCTTGGTTTTGGCTATGACTTCCACCGCTGATGCTGACATTACCCCGATTTATCAGGGGCAGTTTGGGTCCTTTACTGTTGATGCGAGCGATCGCCGTGAAGTGGTCATTTATCGTGCGGGGCTGGTGACGGCGGCGGTGAGTTTTGCGATCGCCACGGCCCTGGTCATTTGGCAGGCCGATGCCCCCCTAACGTTGTCACTGCTGACGCCGCTCTATGCGCTGTTTTGGTCTGGGCTAGGGGTTAGCCTGTTTTACATTCATATCTATGTCAAAGTGCTGCACCGGGTGTTGCAGGGCTTTTGGTTGATTGGTGGGGTGGCTTCCGCGGCGATCGCGTTGACTAGCCATCAACCTTTGGCCTTGCGGATTTATGAGCAGCCGCTACTGATTTTTGGAGTCGGCTTCACCTTCGCGGCTCTGACTGGCATCTTCTTCAAAGAAGCCTTCTGCTTTAACCGACTAGAAACCAAGGGACTGACACCGCTAGTGCCATTGCTGCTGTTGGGCCACATGGCTGGGCTCATCTCGCCAGGAACGGAGCGGGTGCTATTGGTGATTTGGGCCGTGCTGTTTGGCGTCTTTGCGCTACGCAAGGCGATTCAAGCAATTCCACCGGACATCGGCGATAAGAGCGTTTTTGAATATTTGAAGCAACAGAAGAAGGATGTTGCTTCGTAGGGGGGAGGTTCGCCTCGTACTTCTCTGGTCGAAGGGTTTGCTCCTGCTGCCAGCATTCAAGAAAAAAAGCAGGAGCCAGGAGCCTCGAAACAGCCCATTCCTAGGCTTTGCCTAGGAACTAGAGGCAGGAAGGCAAGATATCAGGGTGAAGTCAGTCTGGGAGCTAGCCTTAAAGAATAATACTGGCTCTCTATGGAACAGCCTGTTGCAGGCTTAATTCCAAGGTCTACTACTTCGGGGGAAGAGCACATTCCTTGCTTTCATAATTTCAAGATCCCCCGTTGTCAAGGCAACCATCAATGATGAAAAAAATGGGCTGTAGATTACCTGAAAAACTCCATCCCGACAATCAACAACGCCATTTTTTGCCCCCGCCCAGGCAGCCCTTGGCATTCGTAATGTGTTCTAACGCTTGGGCTGCCGCAGAAATGCTGTCCTAACATAGAGGACATTCATAGATTTCATCAACGATGTCATAGGTTATAGGAATCAATTTTCCCCTCGGCCCTACCACATAGTTTTCACCCACATACTGGGTCCAGTTATAGAGAACTTGATGAATGTGCTGGTCCAATTCAACCGGATCTTGGATGTGCTTGCTGTGATATATCTTCATTTCCTCCTCGATACCCATGTCATCCATCAGGTTATGGAGGTGCGTCGCCCTAAACGTAAATAACGCTTTACGGGTATCTGGAGTAGCCAACACTCGGCTAACAACCGAAAAGGGGACTCCGCCTAATGTCACCATACCGGCCACAAATAACGCTAACCAGGTACCTCCACCCAAAAATGTCAGTATCATCAACCAAGCCTTTGCTGTCCCTTTTTTCTTCTGGGGCAGAGGCGGACGCGGGGCAACCGCTGGTTTATCTAGTTGAGCGCCTGAATCCGATTGAGAAATTGAGCTAGGAGGTTGGGGGGAAGTCATATTAAATAGTTGAAAAAGACGCACGTAAAAGCGTCTCCACTGGATAAATTCAAGCGACAAAATCACTTATAGCCATTGATACCCAAAGTATTTAGTAAATACTTAGAGAATCGACTATGGGTATAAACCCGAATGCTTAACTTAAGCAAACATCAACACAATCAGGGCGCATTAGACGGTGAATTTACAAAATTTTCACCAACAGGATTTCATTTTTTCGAGACTTTATCTAGCGTTGCTAATCCTTCTGAACAGTGGGATTTTTTGAATTGTATGAGCATCAGTCGAAAAGAAAGAAACAGCCTCTAGCCAAAAGCCTAGGACTGTTCAAAGCTGGTTAAAATTACTACAAATCAGCCGGTTCAATTCTGGAACTTGACGAGCATCTAGAGCAAATCCTGGCCGAGTTGCGCCCCGCCTTCAGGCGTGGGGCGACCTATAGGGTTTGGGGGGATCTGTTTTTTGGGGGGGCTCAGCTAGTGGTAATGGCTGGGGCTTTGAGCAATTTGAGAATCGTTTCTCGGTAATGGAGAAATTCAGGCGTTTGCTTGATCTCGGGAGGACGCTCTTGGCCTAGGTCAATGGCAATCTCCGCCTGAACCCGACCGGGATTAGCTGCTAAGACATAGATGCGCTGGGCGAGAATGATGGCCTCGTCCACATCGTGGGTGATCATCAAAATGCTGGTGCCAGTGCGTCGCCAAAGGTCCAGCATGAATTGTTGCATGGTCTCCTTGGTTTGCACATCCAGGGCACCGAAGGGCTCATCCATCAGCAGGATCTTGGGCTGGCTGGTGAGGGCACGGGCGATCGCCACGCGTTGCTTCATGCCCCCTGACAGTTGCTTCGGCAAAATCTGGGCAGAGTTGGCAAGCCCCACCATATCCAAATAGTAAGAGGCCCACTTACGCCGCAGCTTTTTTTCAACGCCTTGAAGCTTGAGGCCAAATTCGACGTTCTTTTGGACAGTCATCCAGGGATAGAGGCTGTAGTCCTGGAAGACCATGCCGCGATCTGCTCCGGGGCCGGTGATGGGGAGATCGTCCACGGACAGGCTGCCGGAGCTAGGCGTTTCTAGCCCAGCCACGAGGCGCAGGAGCGTAGACTTCCCGCAGCCCGAAGCGCCCACAACGCAAATAAATTCGCCCTGTTCCACATGGAGATTGATGTTCTCTAGGGCGGTAATAGGGCCCTTGGCCGTGGCGAATTGCTTTGTGAGCTGGGCGATTTCTAGGTGCATGGTGTTTGAGGTCTATTGTTTAGGATTCCAATGACCAGCGGCAGCTCGCTTTTTGCAGCCATTTCAAGGACAGGTCAATGGCAAAGCCAATTAATCCAAGAACAATCAAGTAAGCAAAAATCTCATCGGTGCGGAAAAACTTGCGGGCTAGGGCAATGCGCTTGCCCAAGCCTTCATTGGCGGCAATCAGTTCTGCGACGACTACGAGACTCCAGGCGGATGCCATATTGATGCGAAAGGCATCGAGGATATTGGGAACCACGTAGGGGGTGATGACTTGGAAGAGCGTTTGTAGCCGGGAGCCGCCCAGGGTGTAGGTCGTTTCCAGCAGATGCTTGGGCACAAACCTAACCGCATCCATGATCATCAAGGTGTTGAAGAAAATGACGCCGATGAAAATGAGCCCGACTTTGGGCGCTTCATCGAGACCTAGATAGATGATCAGCAAGGGAATAAAGGCTGGCGGCGGCATGTAGCGCACAATGCCAATGATCGGTTCTAGCAATGCCCGGACGCTGGCAAAGGCCCCCATGGCGATGCCCACGGGAACAGAGAGAATCGCCGCTAGCAAAAAGCCGAAGCCGACGCGTCCCAAACTTGCCGTCAAATCCTCCAGAAATAGGCCCTTGCTCCAGAGTTCTCCGAAGGCTTGGAGCACCATTAGGGGGGAGGGCAAGAACTTCGGGCTGACGACTTCCAGCTGAGCGACGATCGCCCACAGTCCCAAGGGCACCATTACCGAGAGCAGTCGCAACCCCCAGTCGAACTTGGCTGGAATCTCCGAGCCCAACTGCCAGAAGCGGCTGGGTTTCTGGCATTGCCGCTGCGGTAGCGTGATCGGCTCCAGGCTTGAAGATTGGCGAGGCTGCAAATCGGTGGCACTGGGGCGCTGCACGGTTGTCATGGGTCGCTTTCCTCAAGGGCAAGGGCATGGGAACGGCAAGGGCCGACTGCTGGGGCTAACTGCCAGGACTGGCTGCCAAGACTTACTGGCTGGCGGCGTAGGCTTTAACGAATTGGTCATCCAAAATCGGTTCCAGGGGAGGCGCTTCAGGAATAAAGCCAACGCTGACCATAAAGTCGGCCATCTGCTGGGATGCATAGGGCATGTGCTTCATACTGTCGCCAGGGCTAAAGGCTTCCAAGTTGTCTTCAATCGTGAACATCTTGGTGCCGTCTTTGAGCAGCTGAAGCTCTTCGACGGTGACCCCGGCCCGCTCGGCCATAATCTCGTCAGAGCGCTCTGGATTGGCTTCCATAAAGGCCAGGGTGTCAAACCAAGTTTTGACAATTGCCTGTACATCTTCTGGACGTTGATCAATGGCAGTTTGGCTCATGACTAAGAGGTCAGGAATGGCCCCTGGAAAATCTGCCGAGGTGATTAGCTCCTTGCTGCCTTCCCGCTCTAGCGCTGTTAGCCAGAACGGTGGAAATGCTCCCACTGCATCGGCCTGACCTGCCGCAAAGGCCGCTGCTGCCGCTCCGGTTTCGAGGGGCAGAATTTCCACGTCATCGCGACTCATGCCCGCATCGTCCAGGGCGAGGCTGAGGAGGAAGTCATCGACGACGCCCTCTTCAATGGCCACTTGCTTACCCTTCAAATCTTCAATGCTGTTGATCTCCTCGGTGACGATGATTTTGTCATTGCCAAAGGAGTTGTCGTTGACCAGCACTGCCACTTCGCCGTTGACTGCATCGGCGGCAAAGGAAATGGTGTCGTTCAGGGTTTGAGTGTTGCCATCGAGCTGTCCAGCGGCAAAGGCTTCCATGGA
>CALECT010000109.1 GCA_937949725.1 uncultured Pseudanabaenaceae cyanobacterium | reverse complement strand
GCGTTCATCCTGAGCCAGGATCAAACTCTCCATTGTGACCTCAATTAAGAGGCTAATAGAAAGAAAACATCAATCACACTAGTCAATCGTGAAACTGACAAGTGAATGGTGCTTCCTAGCCGGATCTCTTCAATCCGATTTTCGTATCCGAAAAAACTTAGTTCTGTCAACAAATGCTGACATCAGCTAAGCTTAGTTCTTTGACGAGAACTTTGGCTTTAAGCTTTCAATCTATTGCTCTGTCTAGGTTCTGGCGACCAAGGCCGGAGGCGAACTCCGTTTGGCGCTTTACTAAAGTAACTTCGATTGGGGATTCGTGTCAACAAAAAATCTAAAGAAGTTTTGAAGAGCTGTTTTTAATCCTCAAAAGTGCTTCTGGGAGGGCTTTGGGGCCTGTTAAGGAAGATTGTGTTTTGAATCTTTCTCCGAAACAAAGCCTAAATTGAAGATCTGAGACCTGAGAGGAAAGACGCTCGTGCCCATGCTGCCTTCGAAGATTGTGCTGGATTCGATGTTGGTTGATTGGTTGAAGGAGGATATTGGGCGAGGCGATCGCACAACAACCGGCATCCTCTCCCAAGGCGATCGCGCTGGCACGGCAACCTGGGTCGCGAAAGAGGCCGGTGTCATCGCAGGCTTACCCATGGCAAAACGGGTGTTTGAACTGCTAGACGACACAGTCAAGGTTGAGATTCAGGTTCCAGACGGGGAGACCTGCCAGGTCGGTCAGCAACTCTTATATATAGATGGCCCCCTGTCGGCACTCTTAACCGGCGAGCGAGTCGCACTGAACATCGCGATGCCACTGAGTGGAATTGCCACGGCGACTCGGGCCTATGCTGAGCGGATTGCAGATTTACCGGCTCAGCTGGTGGATACGCGGAAGACGACGCCGGGGCTGAGAATTTTGGAGAAGTATGCGACTCAAGCCGGGGGGGCGATGAACCACCGGATGGGGTTGGATGATGCAGTGATGATTAAGGAGAATCACATTGCGGCAGCTGGGGGGATAGAGAAGGCGATCGCGTCAGTCCGCGTCACGATGCCTTATCCCTTATCTATAGAAGTAGAAACCGAAAATTTGGATGAGGTGAGCCAAGCGGCAGCCCATGGTGCCGACATCATCATGTTGGACAATATGTCGCCGGAGCTGATGCGGGAGGCGATCTCACTGATCCGAAGCGAAAATCCACGCATCAAGATTGAGGCGTCGGGCAATATTACGTTGGAGACGATTCGGGCGGTGGCGGAGACGGGGGTGGACTATATCTCTACAAGTGCGCCGATTACGCGATCGCCTTGGCTGGATATCAGTATGCGGATTCAGTCGTAGCTGGATGTTGGAGCTGGCTTTGGCGAAGAATCTGAGGCAGCTTCAGAATTGACCTTCCGCCACTTGGAAGACGGTCAGCCCCAATCCCCGCCACATGTCTACGACTTGCTGGCGATCGTCGAGAACAAATCGGATGTTGTAGGAATCCGCTATGTGCTCCTGGTAGATTTCGGTTTTGACGATCGCATCCTTGCGCTGGTCACCAAACTTGCGCAGATGGAGGGCTTTGTATTCCACGCCATGCTGCTTCAACCAGGCAGCAGTTTTGTCATAGCCATCATCGGTCCGACCGGAGACGACGATGATCGGAGTATCAGCTTGCCAACGCTTGACGGTTTCTAGAACAGGTGGATTGGGCAAGTCCTGGTCACATTTTTGGACATCGAAGGGGCTGCGATCGCCCATCAATGCCAGTGTCCCATCCATATCAACAATGATGGCGTCGGGCAGCTCGGGGTTGTACTGCGGGGGCTGAGTGGTGGCGCGCAAATATTGGTTGTACATGCGACGGATAACGGCTTCGCCGACAGAACGAGGCCGCTGTAGATCGCGACGGATGCAGTCTTCGATGGGCACTTGCAGAAAGCTGTCGTTGACTTCCACTTGGGCTTGACCTTTAACCAACTCGGTGATGCGTTCGATATGGATGGGATTGAGGTTGGTGTCATCGACGATGACATGCTTGCCGTTTTCCAATGCCTGCAGAATGATGTGGTCACGCAGCTGGAGGATAAATTTTTCGTGGCTACGGGAGTGTTCTGAGGCGTGGGCCATTTCTCGCAGCAGGTCTTTGTTGACTCGGACCCACTGACCTTTTTTGCGCTTAAGTAGGTCGGTGGCATAGGAGGATTTTCCGGAGGCAGGGAGGCCGCGTAGGATGATGACTTTTTTCATGGTGCTTGTTGTTGGTATGGGTTGATTGAGGTTTAGGCAGTGAGCAGAAGCTGTTCTAGCTTTTTGGGATTGAGGGCTTGGAGGGCAGCAGTTGCTGAGGGAACTTTGCCGGAGCGAAGGGCGAAGAGGATACCGGAGTAGGGAAGCGATCGCACCATCCCAGCAAAGTCTTTCTGGCTCGGGATATCTCGGTGAGATTGGAAATCGGCTTCAATCGCTTGAATCAGCTCGCGATACGTCGCTTGAATGCGCTCGTACTGCTCCCGCCATTCCGGGAAATAGGTGAGGAACTCGTCCCCCTCGTTTTGCACCACCACTTCCATCAAACGGCGCGGCGTAAATGAATCGCGTAGATGGCTGAGGGCGACGTACTGAGGCGATTTCACTTTGACTCGGCGAAACGCTGCATCACAAACAATGTAGCCTTCAGCAGCTTGGGGATCGAGGGTTTGGGCCGTTGCGAGAATGTCGTTCCAGTTGTTCAACTTCACGGTGTTGACGCCGCTCCAGCCGTAGCGATCTGCCCAGAGGTTCGGGTCTGCTTCTTGGTGGGTGATGCGGTTGCGAACGCCGTGGAGAACAAGCTGATTTTCTTGATGCCTAACGACGACTCGGTTGTAGGGGGTCATCAGCTCAAAACAAAAGCAGTAGTCCTGAGCAGCAACTTCAGGTAGAGCTGCGTTCGGCAAGCAGTAGCCTAGCTCGTTCCAGACTTGCCAGAACAAGGTTTGAAAGCTGAAGCCAAAGCCACCAACATCACCACTGGCATCCGGCGTGCCACTGGACTGAACTCGCCACTGACCTGCATGGAAGTAGAGGGTCATTAGGGAGCCGTCGAGTTTGTCGTAAACGCGGGCGCTGGACCAGTCGATGGTGGCGGCGTTAGGCTCGCCGTAGTTGAAGAATTTGTCGTAGGGGTAGGAGGCGATCGCCCAATCCTGCGCCTCGTCAAGAATGATGCCTCGGCATTGCTGCACCAGCGGTTCTGCCAGGGGAGATTCGCGCTGGGAGTATTTGAAGCAGACCAGATTTGGGAATTTGCTGTGGCGGTTGGTTTTGATCTGATAGCGCTGGCACAGAGTGTCGAGGCCGTGCTGGCGCAGAAAGGCTTGGAGGAGAAGTTCTTTGCTGTTCATGCCCCCAATTTAGGAAGCACAACTACCCCCAAGCACGGAAGCTAGAATCAGGCTCTAGGACAGACGTAGAAGAGATTTCAGCTTAAGGGGCACCCTTAATAGTTGAGGACTCCCCCGAACTTTCCAAGTATCCTGCTTTCCTACGGGTCAATCCAAGCAACAGCAGTAACAACGACCAACAGAAACATGGTGCAAGTCATCACCGAATCTTAGGAGTGGGTTGGAATTGAACCACGAGCAATCGTTGGTGAGAATGACTTCGGCAATTTGATAATCGAGGACGTGCAAGGGCGTTATTGGCGGCTCTGTCCAGAAGATGCAGCCAGCTCCTAGCTCCTGATTATGTCTACGAGCATGAAGCCCCACAGAAGCGTTTAACAAACGCAAGCACCAAACAATAGCGACTTTGAGCAGGGCTCTTCTTGAGATTTGCGAGTCTGAAATATTTAAGCAGAATGCCGCTCAGAAGCAGGACTGGCATTTTGGGTCGATCTTGGAGATGCCATGGGCGAGGAAGTGGATTGGATACTACAGCCCATCCAGCCGCATCTGCAAAGCACAAATTTTGAGGAGCTGCGATCGCAGTTCTAAGCCAAGACTCAACAAACATCCAACTTCGCCATCAACAAAGAGGAGATCGCTCAAGCTGGCAAGCGCGTACTGATTTCCCCGAGAGGCCGACAAGTAGCAAATAACACTCGATCTCACTTAATTGTCCTGTCTGGGAGAACGAATCCAGATAATATTCTTAAGCGCTTATCCCAGTTCCACAGAAGCCTCCATGAAATCGACGATCGCCCAGCTCAAGTCCAGCTTCGAGACCGCCTTGGTCAAAGCCTTTGGTGAAGACCTAGCTGGGACGGATCCAATCCTCGTACCGTCGAGTAATCCCAAGTTTGGAGACTTCCAGGCTAATGTGGCCATGTCTCTAGCGAAGAAGCTGAAGGATAAGCCTCGGTCGATTGCGGAAAAGATTGTTGAAAGTCTAGATGTCTCGGCGCTGTGCGAGGATCCAGCGATCGCGGGCCCTGGCTTCATTAACCTAAAACTCAAGCCTAGTTATATAGAAGGGCAGCTCAAGGCAATTCAAAGCAGCGATCGCCTCGGCATCGAACCTTCTGCCACACCCCAAAAGATCATCGTCGATTTCTCCAGCCCCAACATCGCCAAGGAAATGCACGTGGGACATTTGCGTTCCACCATCATTGGCGATTCGATTTCTCGGGTGCTGAGTTTCCAAGGCCATGACGTGCTGCGGCTCAACCATGTGGGGGATTGGGGCACACAGTTTGGCATGTTGATCACCCACCTCAAGAAGGTTTGCCCTGAAGCACTGACGGATTCTGAATCGGTGGATATTGGCGATTTGGTGGCGTTCTATAAGGAAGCCAAGAAACGCTTTGATGAAGATGAGGATTTTAAGGAAACCTCGCGCCAAGCCGTAGTGGGCTTGCAGTCCGGCGATGCGGATTCACTTAAGGCTTGGGGCGTGCTCTGTGAGCAGTCCCGCAAGGCATTTCAGGAAATTTATGGCCTGCTGGATATTGAACTGGAAGAGCGTGGAGAGTCATTTTATAACCCCTATCTTGGCAATGTCGTTGAGGGCTTGACTGAGAAAGGGCTACTTGAAGAAAGCGATGGCGCACAGGTCGTTTTCTTGGAAGGGTTTAAGAATAAGGAGGGCGATCGCCAACCCCTCATCG
This sequence comes from uncultured Pseudanabaenaceae cyanobacterium, assembly GCA_937949725.1. Classification (GTDB taxonomy): domain Bacteria; phylum Cyanobacteriota; class Cyanobacteriia; order PCC-9006; family JAAUQQ01; genus JAAUQQ01. The sequence goes on along the minus strand of CALECT010000109.1, from coordinate 55,512 downwards.
TCCAAAAATCTAACGACGGCTTCAACTACGCCACGACTGACTTAGCTGCCATCCGCTACCGCACCAGGGAAGACGGAGCCAAGCGCATCATCTATATCACCGATGCCGGTCAGGCCAATCACTTCGCCCAGGTATTCCAGGTGGCGGGTCGCGCAGGCTGGATTCCCGAGGACGTGAGCCTAGAGCATGTGCCCTTTGGCGTGGTGCAGGGCGAGGATGGTAAGAAATTCAAGACCCGCTCCGGCGAAACGGTGCGCCTTAAGGATCTACTAGATGAAGCCGTGGTCCGGGCTCGCAAGGACATTGAGCAGCGTATCGCTGATGACGAGCGCGATGAGACCGAAGAGTTTGTTAGCAGCGTGGCTCAGAAGGTGGGCCTCGGCGCAGTCAAGTACGCTGACCTCAGCCAGAACCGCACCAGCAACTACATCTTCAGCTTCGACAAAATGCTGGCGCTCCAGGGCAACACTGCGCCCTACATGCTTTACGCCTATGCGCGGGTGCGCAGTATTAGCCGCAAGGGCGGGATTGATTTCGAGGCTTTAGCAGGTCAGGATGTGGCATTGTCCATTTCCGAAGAGACAGAATTGGCCCTAGCGAAGCACATCCTGCAATTGGACGAGATCTTGGATGCGGTGGAGCAGGAGCTACTGCCCAATCGCCTCTGTCAGTATTTGTTTGAGCTGAGCCAGAAGTTCAACCAGTTCTATGAGCAATGCTCGGTGCTGAAGGCGGAGGAGCCCCAGCGAACTTCAAGGTTGGTGTTGTGTGACTTGACGGCGCGATCGCTTCAACTGGGACTCTCCCTTCTTGGTATCGAAGTACTCGACCGAATGTAAATCCTTACCTAGCTGGAGTGGAGCTGTAACGTTTCACTGACTCCAACAGGGTTGTTATGATCAAGGAACTTCGAAGGAGCAACCCATGGTTACTTCAGCGCTAGCTCAGCCCCAGACTCCCTCCTGGCCAATCGTGCTCCAGTTCAACCCGCTGTTGACATTCAACGACGAACAATTTTTTGATTTCTGCCAGCTCAACCAAGACTGGCAATTTGAACGCACCGCAGCGGGAGAGCTGATTATCATGTCGCCCACAGGCTCAGAAACAGGGGGCTACAACTTCGACCTGATCGTAGAGCTGGGCATTTGGGCAAGACAAGATGGAACCGGGCAAGGCTTCGATTCCAGCACAGGCTTTACCTTGCCCAATGGAGCAATCCGGTCTCCTGATGCAGCTTGGATCAAGCGCGATCGCTGGGAAGCAATCCCCGCAGAGCAACGGCGGAAATTTGCTCCCATTTGCCCAGACTTTGTACTCGAACTGCGCTCAGAGTCAGATGCTCTAGAGCCCTTGCAAGACAAAATGCAGGAATACTTGGATAACGGCGCACGATTGGGCTGGTTACTAGATCGTAAACACCGTCGAGCCTATCTTTATCGACCAGGAAAATCAGTTGAATGCTTAGAAAATCCGACCTCAATTGATGGAGAATCGGTGTTGCCCGGCTTTATGCTGCGCCTGAGCTTGATTTGGTAATGAGCAAAGTAACTGGAGGAGCCACCGATGAGACAGCATTTCCTTTCCATCACTTTGCTAATTGGCGGAGCCTTGCTAACTGTTGGCTGTCAGCCAGCAATCGAACCTAGCGATTTATCGACCGCTCAACCAATCGCTCCCGAAGCCAACACCTATAGCTCTCCAAGCATAGGAACCGCGATCGCCAACTTCCAAACATCCATCGCTGTACAAACAAAGCTCCCCGCGATCGCCAAGCTCACCCGCATTGAACAAGGCGACCTCCAGTGCTACCTCAGCTTCACCGACAGCCACAACCAAACCTTCGACATTGGCGGCAGCTTTGACATCTGCACCGAGCAATACCTCAACCAAACCGTTCAGATTACCTACGAGCTGAGCAACATCAACGACTGCCAAAGCAACGAGCCTTGCGGCAAGACCAAAGAAGTCACACTAGTGACACAGCTCCAGCTCGCGAACTCCCAGCAAACAACACCAAGTTCAACCACTCCGCCCAATAGCACCACCTATCAAAATTCCAACTGGACCGTCACCATCAGCAACAGTGACTCTTGGTCAGGCGTAAACGGCACCGGAGACTCTCACTATCGTGGCTGTGATGCAAATGGCAACTGCCTAGAGCTCATGGGCGGCACCACCACCTGCCGCGATGGCCAATGTGTCACGGGCTGGCGCAACGGCAATTTCAGCTACGCCCTCATCTCTCAAATAACAGAAAATGCTGGCGACGGAAAAGTCCAGCTGTTGGTTCGTGAAGGCGATACAGCGATCGTGGATGAAACACTTCAGCTCCGATAAACAGCCCTGCAAACCTAGGGGTTGGGCAGGAAATGTAGGTCAAATGCTGAGATCAGGGCTATTTGGGACCCTACAGAAGCATAAGTCTAATCACAGATTGTGAAAACAGCCTAGAGACTCTTTCACAAGGGGATTATTATGCCTAAAATCAGTAAATTCACCTTGGTATAACCAAAATCTATCGCTTTATTCGCGGTTGAGTGATTACTCGCATTCAGCGCGACGCCATAACCCGAGTGAGCCTTGGCTCAAGATTGACACATTCCCTTTAGTGAAACTCTGCTCCCATGACTTACTCCTCCGAAGATCAACTCAAGCGCCGCGAAGATGAAGAAGCCAGAGCGGCAGCCAAACCAAAAGGCAAATCTCTAGAAGCCGATGAGTGGATTGCTATATTGGTTGCCTTTGGCGTCATTGGCACCATTTTCTTCTGGAGCCTGCGTCCCCAAACAGCAGCCAATGGCGGTGGTGGCTTGCTAGGACGTGGCGATGTGGGTCTCGTGGGTGATGTGGATTCAACAGAGGGTGATGGTGAGGCCATTGCGCTCGCACCCACTGGCGAAGACAAAGCAGATGCAGATGTAGACGTCGCTCCCGTGGCAGTTTCAGGAACGGGTGGCAAGCTATCCTCTCCTTCTTCCAGCCTTAGCAGTGCCATTGGTGACAAAGGCAACAATGCAAGTCTGCTACCTAGCAAAGGTGGGCTGGGTGCCGCCGCCGCAGGCGGTGCCATCGCCGCTGCCGGTGCAGCTTCCGGAGCTGATGCCGCAGTCGAAACCCCTGATGCTGCTGTCACCACAGAAGCTTCTATTCCAACGCCTGAGCCCGAAGCGGCTGCTCCCCTGACAGTGGCCTCCGAAGCCCTCGACACTAGCGTCCCAGAAGTCGCAGATGATTCTTGGGTGGCTCCCTTTGCCCAGTCCCTCACCGAAGCGGAACGCTTTGGTGCCTTGCCCACTCCCGATGGCGAAGGTGAAGAAGCGGCAGCTTTCGAAATTGACGCCCCTGTTACCCGCGCAGAATTCGCAGCACTCATCAACGAAGCTGAGCAAGCCAATGGCGATGCTGCCACAGCAGCAGGCGAGTTTGCTGACATTGAAGAAACCTTCTGGGCAGCCCAAGGCATTGCGGGGGCTAGCAGCGCAGGCTTTATGAGCGGCTATGCCACCGATAGCGGTCTAGCCTTCCGCCCCGGCGAGCAAATTCCTCGCTGGCAGGTCTTTGTCACCCTAGCCAGTGGCTTAGATTTGGCAGCCCCTGCTGACCCTGATGCAATCCTCAGTGCCTATGACACCGAAGGTATTCCAGACTGGGCCAAGGGACAGGTTGCAGCAACCATCCAAGAAGGCTTGGTGATTAACCCCAACAGCACAACCGATCTTGAAGCAGCTAGACCCACGACCCGTGGAGAAGCCACTGCAATGCTCCAACAGGTGCTACAGCGCCAGAACAAAGTGGATGCGGTGGATGCGAGTGACGTGATTGTTAACGCCCAATAACTTCTCCCCCAGTCTCTGGCAGGCTCCCTCTCTAGATGGATGGGGGAGTCTAGCCGACAAAATCAAGCCCCTCCAATCGTTGATTGGAGGGGCTTGTAGTTATGACCTGAAGCGAAATCTAACCAGACCTTCGCTGCTGCGGCAAAAGCAATGAAGCTAAACAGCAGTCGCTAACTCAACGTCACCGGAGGCTGCCGCGATCGCCTGCTGATAAATCGCCTGCAAGTTGATTGCTAAGTCCTGGCTCAAGCGATTTTCCACCATTTTTACTGGCATCGTTCGCTTCGGCAAAATACTCAAGCAGTAGGACAGGCGAGTCTTGGGGCGATCGCCTTCATCTTCCAGCGCTTCCAGCTTCCAGGAACCCTTCATATGCTTAAAGTCCCCTTCCACCATGGCGAAATGGATCGCCGTGGGATAGTCCTCTTCCATATCCAGGACGACCCGAGCAGAGAAATTAACCTTCAAAATCTTCTGAGAGCCAACCTGCTCTAAACGCACCTTCCCTCTACCATCAGCAGAGTCTCCATCGGGATGGGGTAGCCGACGACTGATTGCCAAGCTCGGGATAATATCTGCTAAGCCATCGTAGTTGGTCAAAATCTGCCAAATCGTCTCCATCGCGCAGGGGATTGTCACAGACGCACACAAATCCCGCTGCCGTCCTTCCGCCGTCGTGGAAAGATCAACAGGGCAGGACAAAGTAATATTCTCTGGGCCAGTTTCGGCCTGAACCATCTGAAAATCTGCTGGTGACAAATCGGCCACGTTTGACATTTCAAGTGCAAGTTACACGTCTCAATATCTAACATAAACCCCGACCCCGGAGCTATACCAGGTTAGAAACGCATAACAACTCAATCCAAACCACCGACCCACCCCGAGCAAGTACTTAACCCACACAGCACAATATGCTTTAACAGGGGACATCACAGCCTAAAACGACAGCTTCCCCTGCATGCAGCCCCGTTTCCTGAGGGTCATCACGCCACATTCGCGAGAGAGTCTTCACCCTGTAGTAGCGCCTAGGAGTATCAGTTAAAACATAGAGCAAAGCACTCTAGACGAAATCGTAAGTCTGCTTCTCGTCCCCCCAAATACGGCATAAATCGAAAGATCTGCATAGAATCACTCCCATACAGTCCTAAATTCGAGGGTTTAGTTCCCAGCAACTCCGGGCATATTAAAGAAGTGAGGCATGGTCCAAAGGTTTAGACAGCGTCTCGTCTTTTCCCATTGCCACTTCCACCTGGGTCATAGGGTTTACCAAAGTTAAAGGGTCTCTCGTAGGTCTCTTATTGCGCCGCTAAGAATAGGATTCGCCCGTGGAAACCGCCGTTGCATTTGAATATTGCAATCCCAGATCGCTGCTTGATGCAGCGGACATCAGTAGTAGCTATGTGCGCATCAGCGATCGCGCCATTACCTGGCACCTTTATTTTGGTGATGGGCAGCTCATCTATGCCAGCAACACCGCCGACCCTTTCGAGCGGTTGGAACGATACCTCAGAAGCCTAGCCGACATTGTCCCTGGCATAACCAAGGAAGTGCGCAATGACATGCGCAGCCGCTTTGGCAATGAAGCAGACTATCGCTCCCAAGAAAACGCCACAGGGCTTTGCAGCGACTATGGGGCACTGTCTTGGGCTGTAAGTGAGCTATACGTGGACTCCATCACCGCTGGAACCCTCGCCAGCAAGATCACCGCAGAGGTGATGGAAAGCTATATTCAGCTCCCCGAAGCAAACTATCAAGTGGAACGTCGCTCCCTCACCAATCTTCCAGTCTTCTGTCGGCTAAACCTAGGTCCCTTCCTCCAGCGGGTGGAGGAACGCCTCAAGGTCTGGCATAGCCTCCGCCCCCATTTACTATCGCCTTACCAACGGCCCTATCTAGCCAGCAAGAGCATGGCCCTCACCCGCCTCAAAGAGCGCCGAGTCAAACAACTCAGCAAACTTCTCGTCGGTTTCAACTTTCGTCAGCTCGGCACAATTGTTGGCCAAGACGAGTTGCTCTTTGCCCAGCGGCTATATCCCCTGATGGCAGATCGAATTATCCTGCTGCGTCCCCCCCTCAGTCCCTTCGACAAACTGCCCTATCCCAGCAGTAATGGTCAAAGTAATTCCAACACAACAAGAGAGGTCAGCTATCAAGACCCCTTCGAACCCGAGCATGACGAACCTGAGCACACCGCAATCCAAATTGGCCCTCTAGCCTCAGCCGAGCCTTCTGAAGACACCCTGGGGATTGACAGTACAACTACAGCAACCTGGCGACTGGCCTGCGTTGATCCAGGAGAAATTCTGGTGAATGCAATCAGTCCCCTAATTGCAGATGCAGAGATCGCGATTGAACAGCATCAAGATCCAACCCAGGCCCTATCAGCCTTCACAAACAATCCCCCAGACTTGGTATTTCTTCAAGCCCACATGCCCGTGGTAGATGGCTATGAACTCTGTACCCTGATGCGAAAATCTCCCCTGCTGAAAAACACGCCGATTATTTTGGTCACATCAAAGAAAGGGCTCTTCGACGGTGCCCGTATAAAAATGGCCGGTGCAACTGATACGCTAGCAAGCCCTTACAGTGCAAAGGATTTATTAGCACTTATTTTTCGACATTTAAGTAGCTAAAGCTGAATATTCGAGAATTTACTCAAACCCCCATTCAAGAGATCTTGGATGGGGATTATTACGATCTACTGCCCAGTGGCATCCCAGACAATAGCAGCGCCCCCTTAAAGTCTTAAAGAAGACTCGAAAGTCACAGCATTAAAGTTACGAGAGATGAAAATGGTACCGACTCACGAGCGACTCAATTAACCTGAGTTCGACAAAGCTATAGCTGCCCTCACCTCTGGCCCCTCTCCCTAGGGAGAGGGGAAATTAAGGCTCTAAAAAGCCTATTTCTTCGTTCGGTCTCCCTTCTCCCTTAGGAGAAGGGGCTAGGGGATGAGGTTGGTTTTAAGACTGTCGAACTCAGGTTCAATTAGGATTATCAATCCTAATTCAGCAAGAGATCCCCCAACGACAGATGCTGAGACAGAGCCCCCGGATAAGCAAAAGTCTCCCATACAAAAGTAGAAATAATCTGAGGAAGCATTGGGTAAAATCAGACAATACGACCAATCCCAGAAAGCCTTTTAGAGTCAGTATTTCATCATAAAATTCTCTATTCTACGTGGTAATACGAGTTATCTAAAACCAACAAAATGACCAACAAACTAGTCAACTAAAACGATAGAGATCTTGACCTAAATACGGGCATATTAAAGTTAAGCATCGATCCACCAAATTCCTATTAAATCCTATTTGCCAAGGATTTAAATAGCAGTTTAACCAAACACAACTATCTAGCGGAATCTTCTCTGAACTACAAACGGTTCAATCAAGCTAATGCTGATATCTCCTACTAATTCATAGAGTCAGGTTTTAACTTGCGGAGCAGGGTGCCATAAACGCTCCAGTGCAAGGATTACCTTTAATGCAGGAAACCTGTATCGCCCCAACCCGTTGCTCTCCTGCAGAGCTAGTTGACCAACTCTCCACACTGACAAGCGGCTGCTTACACGTAGCAAATTCCACTCTTGAGTGGTTCATCTACGTCCAACGAGGCCAACTTGTCTATGCCACCAATAATGCAGACCCCTTTGAGCGCCTAGAACGCTACCTCAAAGGATTGCCTCAAATGTCTGACCTGTCCAACAGTGAACTGCGGGCACAGGTTAGGCAGATGGAGCAGGACGCCCCACCAGAAAATTTCACGGCAGACTACCAGGCACTGCGCTGGTTGATAGACCAGGGACACTGTGATGGTGCCTCCCTCTCTAACCTAGCTAGCAAGATGTCAGCGGAAGTGCTGGAAAGCTATCTGCTTCTGCCAGAAGGGGATTACGAAGTCCATACCCGTTCCATGGGTGAGCTCCCTAGCATTTGTCAGCTCGAGCTGGAATCGCTCTGGCATCGGATGTGGGATCGGCTGGACCAGTGGAATGCCATGGCCCCTCGTATTAGCTCTCCCTATCAGCGTCCCTACCTGATTGGGGAAGAGCGAGCCCGTCAAAAGCTGTCACCCAAGATGGCTGAGAAGCTCTCTCGCTTGCTACTAGGATTCAATTTCCGCCAGCTTGCCATGCTGCTACAGCAAGATGAGCTCGCGCTCTGTCGGCGCTTTGGCCCTCTGATTAGCGAAGGCATCATTATCCTGCGGGAGCCTCTCAGCCCCCATGACCAATTGCCCAGCCTGAGTAAAGCCCATATCAAGACCTCCGAGTCCAACGCTCCTTTATCTAGCGGCAGTCCTAGTTCAGGTCCACTCAGCAGCAGCTCTTTGGCAAATAGCAGCTTCCTCAATGCAAATAGTGACAGTAGTTCTTCCCAACAGCGCACCTGGAAAGTGGTCTGTATTGACGACAGCCCCACCGTGCTGCGAGAAATTCAACGGTTTCTCCAGCAAGAGCTCTTCGAAATTACGATGATCGAGGACTCCCAAAAGGCGTTGATGAAAATCATATCGATTAAGCCAGATCTGATTTTGCTGGATGCCAGCATGCCGACCTTAGATGGCTATCAGGTTTGCACGATGATTCGTAAATCATCTCTGCTCAAGCATATCCCTGTGGTGATGGTCACTGGCAATAAAGGTCTCCTAGACCGGGCCCGAGCCAAAATGGCAGGTACAACAGATTACCTGACCAAACCCTTCACTCAGAAAGACCTACTGCAAATCGTATTGCGCTATTTGAGCGACTAAGTCTATCGACTGATGTTCGCAATTATTTAGGCAGGTTATCGCATGGCTTTTGCAACCCAAAAGGTCATCCAATAGCTTGCCTCAGAGTCAGCTTTAATTTTGCACTACCCGTTACTTTGCCAGCCTGTGATGGGATGAGCCTGTCCCATAAAGACATTCACCATCCCCACAGTTCAAATCTTCAACATTCGATCAACCATGGCTACTATTCTCCTCGTCGAAGATACCGCCTCCGAACGCGAACTCATGACGGGCTATCTCCAGGATGCGGGTCACCTCGTTATTGATGCCAGCAACGGCAATGAGGCCTTGCAAAAGCTAGAGTCTAATGAACCTGACCTCGTGGTGACAGACCTGGTAATGCCTGGTATGAGCGGGTTAGAGCTATGCCGCAATCTAAAGAAGAACCCCAAGACTGAAGCATTGCCCGTCATTGCTTGTACGTCCAAGAACCAGGAACTCGATCGCCTCTGGGGAATGAAGCAAGGCATAAAAGTCTACATCACCAAACCCTACAGCAAGGAAGAGATCGTCAATGCGGTCACTTCCATCGTGGGGTAAAGCAATCATGGTGAATTCAGCAAACGATGGACTGGAGCTAGAAGCACTAGAGGCGGTCTTGGCACCAGCTGATGGGGATGGCAGTACAACGGCGATTGCAAAGCAGGCTCCCGACACCATCGCCACGCCCCTTGCAAACGAGACCACCGCAGCTTACTCCCATGGGGAAATTGCTCCCCAGTCTGTGACAAACCAGACTGTAGCAGACACAACAACAGGAGAAACTGCCGTTAGCAAAACAGTTGCCCTAGCCACAGAAATTGCCTTGGCCTCCATTCCAACCATCACCACCCAGGGAGAAGGTAATGCCAAGGCCACAGGAAATCCCTATATCCGCCTGCGACTAGATGACAACCATTTAGCTGCTGTCAATACTGACCAAGCCCAGGAGGTATTGGTCATTCCTCAGCAACGTTTGACCGTCATGCCCAACATGCCAGCTGCTGTGATGGGATTGCTCAATCACCGCAGCCGAATCTTTTGGGTACTGGATTTACCACAGCTTTTTGGCCTGACACCGCTTGATCCGCGATCGCCCGACTACCATTTGGCGATCCTACGGGTAAACGATAAATCCATCGGCTTAGCCGTTAAAGAAGTCCAAGGCGTCACTCGGTTTTCCACAGAAACCATTCAATCCGCCCTGGACCACCAGCTTTCCCCAGGGCTTATCCCCTACCTCAAGGGCTGTACTCCCCAGGAGGAAGAAATGCTCTTAGTCCTAGATGCAGAGGCAATTTCAAGCTACAGCGGCTATCTAGCCTAGCTCGGTTTTCCCCAGACTTTCCCCCAGGTTTTACACAGCTATTTCTAGTTTTTCCACAGTTTTTCACAGCCTGTGGAAAAAGTCTTGCACCAGCACTTTTCCTGCCTAGTCCAACCTCCAAGCCCAAGCGCTGAAACAACATTCAGTCAACGGTCTTTCCCAAGAGCCATAGCCAACCGCTCCTTGAGGAAAAAGACCTGTTTTAACAGGTGAGAGACAGTGACTCTAACATCGCTTGTCTCAGAACATTCATTTGCCGATGTCTCCTCAGGGCAACAAGCCTGGCGTGGCTCAATCTCTTTGTGTGCTTTATTGCGCTTCCCAATTTCTCTTTGCTAGTTATTCCACCCAAGGTTTTACAACATGGTTAATCCCAATGAAGTCCACCCCAATGCTGCTACAGGAGATGAGGCCAGCATTCCAGATTTAAACAAACTGGCACCCCACCCTGAAGACTTTCAAGCGGTCGCTTCGGAGGTTGTCAAAAATCTGGAAAAAGTCTCTCCAGCCACGCCAGCTCCCCTCAATAACGGTCGTACCGCTCCCAGTAAAGGCTCCTTCCAGAAACGACTGGGCCTAAAAGGCAAAGCAACCTTGACGGCAATTCTGCTCGCCACACTGCCAACGCTAACCCTCGGCAGCTTGGCCTACAACCTCAGCTCCACAGCACTCGAAACAAAATTATCTGCTGCATCCCTGGCGCGAGCCAATGGAATGGCTGAACGTACGAACGCCTTTATGTTTGAGCGTTACAGCAATATTCAGGTGGTGGCCCAGTTCCCCTTTCTCACCAACCCCAATGTGCGGGCCAACATGAGCCTTGCAGAAAAGCAGGAGCAATTAGAGTTCTACCGCAAAAAGGCTGGTGTCTACTCCAGCATCGCGGCTTTCGATCTCGCCGGGGATGTCATTGCTCAATCCACCGACGGAAAAGTACTCGATAACCACGCGGACCGAGACTATATTCAAGCGGTTCTTAAGACCCAAAAGCCCCACATTAGCCAACCCAAAATCTCTAGTACAACGGGCGAAGCTGTGGTGTATCTCGCAGCTCCAATTTTCGATAGTGAAACCGGCACAATGATTGGCGTTGCCAGAAGCCGTATGCTAACCAGCGCCCTCGACTCCATTCTAGAAAGCTTTGATGAAAACGGTGAACAGCCATATATTGTCGATGCAACTGGAACCATTATTGAAGCGCTCAACAAAGAGCAAGTCGGTGTTCAACTAACAGATGACTTTGCCGACCTAGATACTTTGTGGGAGTCCAGCGAAGCCGGTAACGTTTCCACCCTTAACCAAAATAACGGCCAGACTCAATTGGCCAGCTTTTCTCCTTTCTCCTCCCGTAGTGGTCTCCCAGACCTGGGGTGGTCTGCCATGATCAGCACCGACCAGGAGATCATCTTTGCCTCCCAGAAGCAGTTACTTATAGCCTTACTCTTGGGCACAGCAGCAGTCACAGGCATTATCAGTCTTATTGCCGTTTACCTCGCTAGCCAAGCAACCAAACCTGTACTGAGGGCAGCCGAGGTTGTGGAAAAGATGGGTCTGGGTCAGTTAGATGCTCGCCTAAATGTCCCCAAGGAAGGTGACGAACTGGTCCTGCTGGGTCAAAATATTAACCAAATGGGGGATCAGCTCCAAAGCGTCTTGGCCAGCCAGGAATCCGATGCCCGCATGGAAGCGACAATGGCCGAGATAGGTCGATTGCAAAGCAATGACGAACTCGCCATCCCCCTAGAAAAGGTCCTCCAGGAAATTCAGCAACAAATGGGGGGCGATCGCGTCACCTTCGCCCGCTTCTCCTCCGACAATAGCAGCAGCATCCTGGCCGAAGTCGTAAAGCCTCACCTACAGGGTGCCTTGGACCAAACAACCCCCGCTTTCTCCGACGAACAGTTGGCTCAATTCCGCGAAGAGCAGGAAGCCCAGGCTTACAACCATCTCAACGAGACCGACTTCCCGACTGAGCTCCTCCAGCAATTTCAGTCCCTCGAGGTTAAATCCCTCCTTTGTGCCCCCGTTATCGTCAACAACGACTGCTACGGCTGGCTCAGCATCCAAGCCTGTGACCAAGCCCAGCAATGGAATACAAATGAAGTCAACCAGCTCACCCAGTTTGCAAGTCGCCTGAGTCTGGCATTGAACTCCGTGGAGCGCTTTCTCCAAACCCAAGCCCAAACCCAAGCAGCCCAAACCAAAAACGCCACCCTGCAACGGGAACTCCTAGCCCTCCTATCCGACGTTGAAGGGGCTAGCAGTGGTGACCTCACCGTCCGAGCGCAAATCACCGATGGTGAAATCGGTATTGTGGCCGACTTCTTCAACGCCATTGTGGAGAACCTGCGAGAGATTGTGACCCAGGTGAAAGATGCTTCGGGCCAAGTCAACAGTTCGGTCAGCAACGATGGAGATTCAATTCGCAAGCTATCCCAAGACTCCATCGCCCAGGCGACCCAAATCAATATCACCCTGGCATCCATTGAGGAGATGACCAACACCCTTCAACACGTTGCCCAACAGGCGACCGAAGCTGCCCAAGCCTCTCAGACAGCTGAGACCACAGCCAAGGCCGGTGGTGAAGCGATGGAAAGCACAGTGAAAAGTATTTCCCAAGTTCGCCAAACCGTCGCAGACACCGCCAAACAGGTCAAACGCCTGGGCGAATCCTCCCAGCAAATTTCCAAGGTGGTTGAACTCATTAACCAAATTGCCTTGAAGACCAACCTCCTGGCCGTGAACGCCGGTATTGAGGCAGCCCGCGCTGGGGAAGAAGGTCGAGGCTTTGCTGTGGTTGCAGAGGAAGTGGGTGCCCTAGCCGCCCAGTCCGCCCTGGCCACCAAGGAAATTGAGCAAATCATTGCGGCGATTCAAACGGAAACCAGCAACGTTGTGGAAGCTATGGAAACCAGTACCAGTCAGGTAGTCGAGGGCACTCGCTCTGTGGAAGAGGCCAAAAAGAGTTTGGAGCAAATTCTGGAAGTCTCCCGCGAAGTGAACGGCGCTTTCCAACGGATTTCAACCGAAACAACGGCCCAGGCCAACGTGTCCGAACAGGTCAAACAAATGATGGCTCAAGTGGCCCAAGTCTCCACCGAGTCCTCCCATGCATCCCGAGAGGTCTCTGATTCTCTACAGACGACGGCAGAAATTACAGAGCAACTTCAACAGTCAGTGAACGCGTTCAAAGTAGAAAGTGCCAGCTAATGCGTCGCCTCATCAATCCAGTCGCTCAGCCATCCCTATTGCACAGGACTGTTTAACAACTCAACCTCTTGCACGATCGCAAATCCGCGCCATCCCCCGCCCCTGGCCCTCCAATCTGAGGAAAGGAAGCCTCAAGCTCCTGCTTCCAATCTGGGGCAAGGACCAAAGCAAGACGATGGGAAGAGAGCCAGGAGCGATGTAAGCGGCCTACTGGATGCACAGCCAAGACTGGAGCGCCGCGCTCGCGGCGCTCCAACCCCCTTCCCCCATTTTCGCCCACCCCGTTTGAGGATTCCAGATTCAGATGTCGGAGCAAATGTCAGACCAAGAATGGCTAGTGCGCCTCCAGTTCCTGGAGGAAGCCCAGGAATATCTGGACACCATTGAGTCAGCCTTACTCGGGCTGGGTGAACATAAACTCACCCGCGAAGCCCTAGATGGAATCCTACGGGCCGCCCATTCCATTAAGGGTGGCGCAGCATTGATGGGGTTCAATGAACTCAGCCAAGTTGCCCACCGTTTGGAAGACTTTTTTAAAGTCCTCCAGGGAGGACGCTATGAACCAGAAGGTGAACTCGAACGCCTTTTCCTCAGCGCTGTGGACAAAATGCGCCAAATGCTAGAGCGCTGCCGCGATCGCTCAGGCATTGATGAAACTTGGCTCCAGGGAAACACCCAGCCGTTGCTGGACCAACTCTACGATCGCCTGGGCGACCCCACTGCTGCGGACGAGCAAGCCGGTCTCGCAGCAGATGCAGGCGGCGACATGGGCGTCATGCTATTCGAAAGTGAAATTGGCCCCTGCTTGGATCGTCTAGAAGGCGTGTTACAAGACCCTAACCTCCCGCTCCTCAAGCAGGAATTCCTCATCGCCTGTGCCGAAATGGGGAGTTTGGGTGAAATGCTAGACCTCGGTCAATTTTCAGCCCTATGTAATCACGGTTTACAGCTTTGCACCGACTGCGATGAGAGCCACCTCGTTGAGATTTGCCAGGCTATCCTTAAGCCACTACGACGCAGCCATGGCCTAGTGCTGGTCGATCAAGCCGGGCTGATTCCCGCAAGCGTGGCTCTCCCCCCAGCACTCCAGGCGGCAATGGCGGCAGGCACCGAGGCAACCTCATCCAGCAGTAATGCTGACACAACAGAAAGGGCAGAAAGCCCAGACGATGTAATCTCCCTGGAAGACCCAACTCCCACCAATATTCTGGGTGAAGAAACGGAAGCAATCACCGACACATCAGATTTCACAGAGCTGGCTGATTGCTTAGAGGCATCCAGTGATCTGGACCATAGCGTTGAGCTGGACGCAATCCTCAGCCTCAATCCCCCAGGCGTATTGACGGATGATGACAACCTGAGTGAAACAGTCTCCCAAACGGGCTTAAGCCCAATTAACCAGCTCTCTCCTCCAGCCTCTCCCAGCAAGGCCCCCCTCCTGGACAATGAAACATACCTAGAACGTCCAACGCCAGCCGAAACGATAACAACTGAGCCTGCCCCTCAAGAGACACTCCATGCTCTTGAGACATCAGGACTAGACACAACCGCGCTCACCGATACAGCTGCGCTGGACGACCTCTTTGATGGCATGAGTCCAGACGATTTTGCCCTGGAAGAGCTCGCCCTAGAAGCTCCAGCGGTAGAGGAGGTAATCCCTCCCGAAACCCACAGTGTGATCGCCGAAAATGATCCCCCAGAGACATCCGCAAACATCATCACAGAGCCGCCCCTTGCAGCGACAGCAAACGATGAACTCAAGCAGTCTCTAGAATCCAGCGAACAGCAGCCCAGCGACCATACTGAGACTGCCAATCCCTTAAATCTAGAAGCGCAAAGCGTTGCCCCTACCTCCCCAGAAACATTAGCCTCCAGCAAT
Source organism: uncultured Pseudanabaenaceae cyanobacterium (assembly GCA_937949725.1). Taxonomy (GTDB): domain Bacteria; phylum Cyanobacteriota; class Cyanobacteriia; order PCC-9006; family JAAUQQ01; genus JAAUQQ01. The sequence goes on along the minus strand of CALECT010000109.1, from coordinate 40,508 downwards.
CTAGAGGTCGAGGCTTTAATCAGCGATTTTCTCAAGGACGAAACATTCGACCTAGAGGAACTCGATGAGCTCAACCCGACCATCTCAGAATCAAATGTAGAGACAACTAAACAAGATTTAGGGAATAATGCCCAGGCGATCGCCCTCCAGGCCGAGCAGCTAACCTCCGAGATGCTTCAAGAAGCAGAGCCGGATGCCCCCAGCGCTAGCCCTAGCAAAGACACCAGCATTCGCGTTTCCGTACGAAAGTTAGAGCGCCTTGGAGAACTCCTCGGAGAACTGACGACTGAGCGCAACGGTCTGAACCTACAGCTCGGCTACCTCAACAATTTGTTTGCCCTCCTCAACCAGCGGGTCAAGTCCCTGGATCACGCCAACAACATCCTGCGCCAGTCTTACGACCGTGGTGCCACCCAGCGACTCCATAGTCCACCCCCAACAGCCCCAGCCAACAACCACTCCACCCCATCAGTAGCCTCCACCCTGGAGACGGCTCAGTCCGCCACCAACGGCTTCGACCTACTGGAAATGGATCAGTACAGCGAACTGCACCTGGTCTCCCAGGAAATTATCGAAAGCGTAGTCCAAATCCAAGAAGTCACTGGCGACCTTGAACTGGCCTTGGGTGAAACCGAGACGGTATCTCGCGGCCTTAACCGCACGGCTCAACAGCTCCAAGTGGGCATGAACCAAATGCGGATGCGTCCCCTCTCGGCGATTACCGATCGCTTCCCCCGTCTGCTGCGTGAACTTTCCATGAGCCACAACAAGGAAGTGGAACTCCAAGTTCGTGGCGGCAACACCTTAATTGAGCGCACCATTATTGAAGCGCTCCAAGACCCCCTCATGCACCTGCTACGCAACAGCTTTGACCATGGCATTGAGGACCGCGAGACTCGCATCACCCAAGGCAAAGCCCCCCAAGGCAATATCGAAATTGGTGCGAGCTATCGCGGCAACCAAGTCGCCATCACCATCCAAGATGATGGTGCAGGTATCAACCTAGAGAAGATTCGCAGCAAAGTACTCAGCATGGGACTGACTCCGGCTGAAATCGAGGCCTCCGGCGACAAAGAGCTGGTCAATCTCATCTTTGAACCAGGCTTCAGCACCGCCGAGAAGGTCACCAACCTCTCAGGTCGAGGGGTCGGCATGGATGTAGTCCGCAGCAATCTGCAAGAGATCCAAGGAGACATCAGCGTAGAAACCAGCGCGGGCAAAGGCAGTATCTTCACCCTCACCGTGCCCCTGTCCCTTTCCGTGACGCGAGTTCTCGTAGTGGAATGCCAAGGGATGCTCATGGCTTTTCCTGCCAACATTGTGGAAGAGATGCTGTTGCTTGAACAACAAGAAATCGTTCAAGCTGCCCAGAAAAACCTCTTGGAATGGCAGGGCTACACCGTTCCTCTTTTACGCCTGCAGGATTGGTTACACTTCATCCGCCCCCTCATTAAATTAGAAACGGAAAGTGCTCCCATCATCGATCAAAGCTCCGCCTTGATCGTCACCCATGGCAACGAACCCTACGCCATTGAATGCGATCGCTATTGGGGAGAGCAGGAAGTAACCACCCGCACCGTGGAAGGGAACATCAGCCTACCCCAGGGTTTTTCTGGTTGTGTCGTCCTGGGCGACGGCCGCGTCGTTCCCCTCGTAGAAATGTCTAAACTGATGAACTGGGTTCTACGCGATGCCCAGCGGCAGGAAATGAGCGATCAAAGTCTCGTCCTCCCTCTGGAAATCAGCAACAAACGAACTGTACTCGTCATCGACGACTCCATCAATGTGCGCCGCTTCCTCAGCATCACCTTGGAAAAGGCGGGTTACCACGTGGAGCAAGCCAAGGATGGGCAAGATGCGATTGAAAAGCTCCAGGATGGCATCACTGCAGATGTGATTATGAGCGACGTGGAAATGCCTCGCCTAGATGGGTTTGGCTTCCTGGCCCAAGTCAAGAGCATCGCACAATGCGAAGACATTCCTGTGGTCATGCTCACCTCCCGAAGTGGTGAAAAACATCGTCAACTCGCCATGAGCTTGGGTGCTGCGGACTATTTTTCCAAGCCCTTTAAGCAGAATGAACTACTGCAAACCTTGGAACAGTTGATCGAACGATCTGCCCCTTCTATCAGCTCCCCCACTGCGCGGGTATACGCGACGGTTTAAGCCCGAGCTAGAGCGCTCGACCGCAGCTAGCTCTTGGCAAGATCTGTGCAATTCCCCTCTCTTTTAGGGTTAGGGAAGCGGTTGCCTCGCCTCCTCCCTAAACCATCCATCTATATTTGAGATTCACCCCATGGCTACTCGCGCTGCTCGACTTCCTCGCCTCAATGATCGCAAGGTTGAGGTCCAACAACAACTCATCACCTTTGAGATTCGCGGCATGGGCTTCCTCATGCCTATCGAAGCCGTCCATCGAGCGATCGTCTTTGACTATGGTCGTCATCTCCTTCGGTATATCAATTTTGAGCAGAGTATCTTACCCGTAGTCGCCGTTGAGCGGACAATCCTGAACCAGGCCGAGGAAACTCCTCCCAGCTCCAAACCCTCCCAGCAACAAATTGCCTTGATCATTGAAGTCCTCTCCGGTTTCTCTGAGGAGCTTCAGCACCGTATCGTTCTCCCCATCGACTCCCCCCCATCTCTCTGCCGTTTAGCAGATAGCGATCTCCTCCCACTCCCCCAGACCTATGAGGTGAAGTGCGTGAACGGGATGACCAAAGTCAATGCGGACCAACCCCTACAATTCTTGCTCAACCCCAATCAACTCATCGAAAGTCAAGCCCCTGCACAGCTCACCCCCCAACAGTTAGCTTCCCTGATGGCGTCAGAGAAGATGGTGGTAGCACAACCTCTGGGGATGTAGCCGCAGAGACGGAGGTGAAGCAGATTGATAGAAGTCTAGGAAAGCGATCGCTGCAACATACAACTCAGATCTTAGAGATTGTTTAAAGAGGCATTTGGCTATAGCAAATGACTTGACGGTGCATCGCCAACAACGGACTCCAAACGATATGGGCTTGATTCAGGTTTCAAGTTTGATGCTTGACCAACTTTTCAAACATTCTCTTAAAAGAATGTCCCTTTCAAGCCATAGGGATCCCCAGCTTTGAGTTGTCGATAACGCAACACCAGGCCCAGGGTGATTTGCTTCATCAACCAGTAGAGGACTGTGATGATGACAAAGGTAATGAAGGTCACCAGCACAGGCCGCTTGGCAGTGAGGGTATCCAGAACCCGATAGAGCACCGCCGTGGGATCTTGGGCCAGATCCCAGCTATTGAGGCGATCGAAGCGTCCCAAATAAATCCCCACGGCACAGAGCCCATGGGTAATTAGCTCTGCCACATTCACCCAGCGGGCGGCTCCTTGGCGCACCAGGTAATACTGCTGATTAATCAGCGCCAGCACATAGGCCTGGAAGCCCCCGACAATCGCGATCAAGTGCATCGGCAACACCAGCAGCACAATCACCCAAATGGAATAGCCATAATTGGTTGAATTGACGAAGTGAATCACGTCAGTCAGCAAATAGGGCGCATTGGGCAAAAAGGCCATGTAGGCCAGAAAGACCGGCCACCAGAGGAGCGATCGCTTCCTGCCGGCTTGGCGGCGAAACAGCCAAAAGCTGAGCAATAACGGAATCAGCGCCAAAAACAAATTCCACGAGATCCAGCGACTATCGGCCAGGTTGCACAGGGGGGGAACCACTTTGCAAGAGCCCCGTTCAACCAAGCTACGCAACCCTCGGGCGCTAATAGCTAGAGGCAAATCATTAACAAGCGTCCACATTGCAGGCAAGAAATAGGTCACAGCAATAGCCAGTTCAAAGTCATTCCAGACACCCCCTAAGGCCAGCCCTACAGTGGGAAACCTCGGTTTTCCGGACAATCACGTGAAGAAGACTGCGAAGCGAGTCCATCAGAACGTCTCATCAGCGCAGAGTCTGCTCCCCCCAGCTTGACCGCCAATGTCCAATCTTTCAGGGATGCCTGAATCTAATAGATGGAAAGCAAGCGTCTGAAGTTGCCACTCACGGTTAAATTCAATCTCCACCTCAGGGTCAAAGCTCAAGGAATAATCGAAGCGATCGCCCACCCAGAGGAATGTTCCAAAGAAAAACCCCGGCAGTCACGCCAGGGCAGAATTCTAGTATGTCGAAGGTATTACATTCAGCTTACCCAGGTTTCATACACCCGTTCCTCAGCCGTTTCACGGGGATCTGCGTCACTCGGCAATCAGCTTTATGGCCCAAACTCATATTCTAAAGTAGCTGAATCTCAATCCCTGAAAGGATTTTTAGCCACAGAAAAGTTGTTAATAGAACTGCTTAGCCACAGTTACAGTTGTGTTCCCATAGAGACTTTGACGTCTTGAGCGCCACGATCGCCTCCTCCATTGTAGAAACGCAGCGAGGGATCTCCATGTCTTCCGGGCTCGCCATCTGGGGCGTGGCTCCCAGCATGGAATGACTGGCCCAATCCACCAATCCCTTCCACATATCCCCCACCATAATCAGCGGCATATCCTGGTCTAGCTTCTTCACCTGTAAGAGCTGCCATACCATCAATGTTTCCAGGGCAGTGCCAATTCCACCAGGCACCACCACAAAGGCATTGGAAAGCAGAACAAAGTGGTGCAATCGCGAGAAGAAAGTTCGGTGGCTGTGCAACTGTTCCACGAAGGGATTGGCATGTTGCTCAAAGTCCAGGTCAATGCGCAACCCAATGGACTGGGTCTGATTGTGGGGATCAGCATCAACGCTGCCCTGATTGGCTGCTTCCATTAAGCCAGGTCCCCCCCCAGTAATAATGTCGCAGCCCATGCGGGTCAGCTCACTGGCCAGATGCTGAACATCTTGATAGAGCGGATCCGTCGGCTGGAGCCGAGCTGAGCCAAAAATCGTCACCCGATAGCGTTCACAGGGCGGGGGCGGAATCTCGCTGAGCTGATTCACTGCATCCCACATTTGAAACATTGCCGCCTGGACTACCTCGTAGGTGGGCTCCGGTGTAGGCGGGACATTGGCAGGGAACTTCAACAGCGGGGGCTGGGCAGCGGGATCAGGATTCGTTTGGCTCATACCTCCATAAAATCTCTCAATTCCAGCACCGTGCTGTTTTACAACAGTTTCGTCACGAAGGTTTATCAATCGCCACAGGTCTTGATCCTCTGACCATAGAGGCATTGGAGTGATCCCAGGGTCAGACCCCCCAGAGATTTAATTGCATAACCCAGCAGAGATTCGATCCCTGCGTTAACATTTCTTAAATACGCATTATTAGCGGATTCTGCTTTGCCGATTTTGATTGGCGCATCTGATTGATTGACGGCAAATCGTATTGGCATTTACGTCCATCACAACCGCTACGGCCCCTAGAACTTTCCAGTGAATTAATAAGCCCCGGGCTGCGATGTCGCAGTCATTTTGTGCCACAGCTCCATCGTAATCAACCCACTGTTCGTCTTGTCAGGAGAGAGAGACCATGGCCCTATACGCAGAACTGCATCGCCACCTCGGCGGCTCCGTTGTCCCTCGCATTCTGTGGCGCTACTTCCAGCGCAATGAGCCTGGCCAGTCCACTCAATTTGAAGACTATGCGGACTTCGAAGACTTCTACACCCGTCCTCGCAACACCCTCGATGAGTATCTAGAACTCCACACCATTGTTGAGAAGGTGCAGACGGCAGAGACCCTGCCCTACTTTATCTACCGCCTGCTGCGCGGGGCCTATGTTTTCGAGAACTTGGCTTATCTAGAGCTGCGCTATAGCCCCTATCTGCGCACCCCGGAGGCGTTGAGTCAGAGCGATCGCATCAATGCCACCGCCGAAATCATCCAAGTGGTGGGAGAAGCCAGCCAAAACCAGCCCTACCCCATCGTCAACAGTCAGATCCTCTGCATGCACTCGAAGCTTCCCTTCGAAGTCAACAAGGCAATGATCGACCTGGCCGTGCAGTTTCCCCAGTACGTCTGCGGCGTAGACCTAGCAGGAGGCAACCGGGAATATCAAGAGCGTCTGCCCGAGTTTGTAGAGCTTTACAAATACGCCCTGGCAAGAGGCATCAACACCACCGGCCACCTGTTTGAAACCACCGAGGGCTGCTTCCCAGAGCTACTTCCCTATCTCAAGCGGGTCGGTCACGGCATCCAGATCCCCTTGCTTTATCCCGAGCTACTCAAAGATGTCGCAGCTCGTGGCCAATGCCTGGAAGTCTGCCCCACAACTTATTTGCAGACGGGCACCCTAGAAAGCCTAGACCAGCTCAAAGTGGTCTTTGACCGCTGCTTTGAAGCAGGCGTCGACATTGCCATTTGTACCGATAATGCCGGTCTACACAACGTGCGTCTGCCCTTCGAGTACGAGAACCTGTTGACTCACAACATCATCAACTTCGACCAGCTGCGCACCTGCCAGGACGCGGCTTTCAAGCATGCCTTTGCCTGGAATCACAAGGCAAGACCCGAAACGATCCTCAACAGCGTGTTGCATCCAGAGATCGGAGCAGTCTCCAGCCAAAGTTAAGGTCCAGAGATTATAGGTATGTTGGAGGGACATGGCTTACGCCATGTCCCTCTTCCTTTTGAGTCCCAAAACAAATTAGTCCAAAGCCAAATTTCAAACCCAAACCCATGTGCGGTCGCTATAGCCAAACCCAAGATGGCAAGACCATTGCCCAAGCCTTTGCATTGCCCCAAACGCCAGAACTGTCCCCTCGATATAACGTGGCACCAGGGCAAGACATCGCCGTCATCGGTAGGCCCAACGCCCAGTCCCCCAGACAATTCAAGGCTCTCCGCTGGGGCTTGATCCCCCACTGGGCCAAGGACCACCGCATTGGCTACAAACTAATCAATGCCAGATGCGAAACCGCAGCAACCAAGCCCAGCTTCCGCGAAGCCCTGGCCAAACGCCGCTGCTTAATTCCCGCAGATGGCTTTTACGAATGGCAAAAGACTGAAACAGGCAAACAGCCCTTCTACTTTCACATGGCAGATCAACGCCCCTTCGCCTTTGCCGGGTTATGGGAGCGCTGGCGTAGCACCGAAGGTGAAGTGATTACCTCCTGCACGATACTCACCACCAATGCGAACGACTTACTGGCCCCCATTCACGATCGCATGCCAGTCATTCTCTCCCCGACAGACTACGAGCAATGGCTCGATCCAGCCGTAACTGCTCGTCATCAGCTGCAAGCCCTGATGCAGCCCTACGATGCCCACTTAATGACGAGCTACGCCGTGAGTCAGCGAGTCAACAAGCCAGGACAGGACGATAGCGCCTGCTTGGAGCCCCTAAATTTGAGCTAATTGCTCCGGCCACCCATGGCAATCTGCCAATATTTACAGTTCACCTGTACGCATTACAAATCCCATCCCTAGAGTTCTGAGAAACCGACAAATAAAAAGCCCGGCTTACAAACCAAACAGTTTCTTCAAGCAAACTTCTAGGAACTGGCGAGACAGCGCCCTCCAGAACTCAGTATGATTATTGAGAGTTCATCTAGTCTCAGGACATCGTTGGCAATGACTTCGGTCACGCTAGCAACTCGTCAGGCAAAGCATCTACAACGATTGGCTTCTTTCCTAGCCCCCTTTATCTACAAAGGGTTCTCTAGGTCACACCCATTCAAAGCCTTTCCCTGGGTTTAACGTCCTGTTGATCTGACTCTTGAGCCCGGCTGTTCCCGACCAACCGCGGCCATCGGGTCTATGGTTCTCCCAGAGTAATCTGGGTCATCCAGCCCAGTAAACCCAAGGAAGCGATCGCGAAACTCTATGGTACCGTCCTGGCTTCTCGACGAAGTGGCCCAACAACTGGAATCCCAGGCCGAGCGCCGACAGATGCACCAGCTGGCCTTTGCTGCCAATCAAAACCGTTGGCCTGAAGATCCCAATCTCCTGGATCTCTATCGTCTTCGGGATATTGTGCAGGACCTAACCCGCAGCTATCGCAGCTTCGAAGAACTCAAGCAGGGCCTACGTCGTGCCCTAAGCCAGGCACCGGAAGGCAAAGCTTTTATTCCTGCTGCCCGCACATTCCTCAAAATTACTCGCCAGGCTTACCAAGGCGACAGTAGCGCCGCAGCCCTGCCCTCGGAGGCTTCCTTAGACGGTTTCAACCCCAGCGAACCGGCTGCCCAACGCCTCTCTCCCTTCGAGACGCGGTCCAGCGATGCCAAAAGCCATCCCTTCCCGCCCCTGCCCTACGACGAAATTGCGGCCACATTGGAGCAATCTCCCAGTGCCACCCGCATCAAAAAATTACTCTATGCCGTCTGTAGCGGTGAATGGAGCAATGACTCCGTTGTGCTGGGTCGCTTTCGCCTCACCAATTTACTCAAACAGCTCCACAAAATGTCCGAAGAGGAAGAGTCGCTGCACAGCGCCCTGCGCAATGTGGTCGTCACCCTCAACCGACAAATGGAGTATGAGCTGGTGGCCCAGCTGATCCAGCGAGAATGTCATCGCCTCTACGCTCCTCCGATGGAGATTTCCCACCCAGAAAACGCACTCAAGTCCTCAGCTCCTACGAGCTACGAAGAAGAACTCCTCAGCACAGGACCTAACAGAGGCTCAGGCAATGGCGTAGACCCGGTTCCACTGGGATTCTACGACGATGACGAGGCCCCAGAGCCCACCGGCGTACTCCTCCCCATGGGAGCAGCAGCGAATCAGGGCAATCACCTCGAGGCAGAGAACTTAGCAGAAGCATCGCCCCCCTACGCTAGTCCAGCGACTGACCCATCCCCAGAGCCCTGGACCACGCCAGATTACAACCCGGACTATGCCCCTTCCACATCAGCCCACTCCGAGCCTGGGACACAGGAGGTCCGCACCTTGGATTGGCAGGCTCTAGCCGAACTGCGGGTTGAGCTCATGCGCTATGCCAACCCCCTGCGGGTTAAAGCACTGATGTTTTCCACGCTGTATTATCCCTTCGACCTCAATGCTGGCGGGGACTGGTCCAAGCTCCAAACCGAGACCCTGGGGGATTTAATTCTGAGGCTCATGGAGCAATTCACGAGCCACAACAGCCTCGACGAGCAGCTCAAGCTCATGGCATGCCAGCTCATGCCCAGTGACGAATATGGGAGCGCAGCAGGGGCGATCGCCCGAGCACTCCGTCCCTTCTATCCGTAAACAGAATTGGTCCCCGCAATCCAGCTGTCATAATTCGACTTTTGCCTGTAGGCTCTGAGCAATCCTCCGCTCCAGTGAGATGACGTTCCCAATCCTCCATCCCTTGACCTAATGGACAGCCGCCAACTCCTCCAGCAATACGCCGCCGGACAAACTGACTTCAAAGGTATCCGTATTCGCAGTGCTGACCTACTGGAAGCGGACCTCATTGGCGTCAACTTCTCCAAGGCAGAACTGAGCAGCGGCAACTTTATGCTGGCCTACCTGACCAGGGTGGACTTCAGCGAGACCAACCTCACCAACAGCCGCCTCAGCGGGGCAAACCTCAACCAAGCAAAGCTGATCCGCGCCCGTCTCAACAACGCTGATCTCCATGGCAGTAGTCTTCAGGGAGCCGACCTGCGTGGTGCCCAACTCACCCTGGCCAATCTGCTAGATGCAAACTTAATGGATTGCGATCTGCGCAATGCCAATCTCAGCGGGGCCAACCTTAGCGGGGCTTGTCTGCGAGGCGCAAACCTGCGGGAAGAGGGCAGCAACCGCAGCACAAACCTACGGGGCGCAAATCTACACCAAACGGACCTACAGGGTGCGAACCTTTCTGGCGCGGACCTGGCCCGTGTGGACCTCAGCCAGGCAGACCTAGGCGATGCCACCCTGCGAGGAGCAGACCTGCGGGGAGCGGACCTGCGGGGAGCCAACCTGAGTGGCGCGCTCCTCACCGAAGCTGATCTGAGCGAAGCGATTTTGGATAACGCCAGCCTAGTGAATGCTCGCCTGGACCGAGCGAAACTCATTGGCACCAAGGCGAATAACAGTGACTTCACCTCAGTGACCCTAGCCGATGCCAATCTCAAGCATGGCAGCTTCATCGGATCCATTTTGATCGATGCAAAGTTAGCCCGCTGCGATGCTAGCCGCGCTGACCTAACCGGCGCGGATCTCCAGCGCAGCATCCTCTCCGAGGGTTATTTTGCTCGCACCAATCTTTCTCAAACCAACTTGACCGATGCCATTCTCATCCGGGCAGAAATTAGTAGTGCTAATCTCAATGGGGCTGAGCTAACTGGAGCAACCATGCCCGACGGCAGTACCTATCGACGATAGTAATCACGAAAAGCCATGACGATTAATAATCGTCATGGCGAGCCAAGACAAATTAATTGTTGCCGTTACGAATACTCACTATCAGCTAGGCTCAGGTCGAGGCGATCGCGAATAATCTCCTCCATCCCCCAATAGATCGCACATTCCACATACTCACGAAAGGCGATCGCATCATTAGCAACCGAGCCGGGTCGAGCTTCATCCACCCGCAACAGCTCCGGCGGTAGCTCCCACTGGACTCGCTTCAAGACATAATCAACCAAGTAGCGACGAACCACCGGGCGAGATAAGGCTTCGCCATAGAGAGGCGAGGGGCAACTGGAGACAAAATCATCAATGATCTCTCCCAAAGTCATCCGATCCTGAACGCGATCGCTGGCGTTCTTCCTAGGCATCGATTCCATCATGACTTCCGCGCACCTCTCAAAACTTGTGATGCCAAAGAACCAGAAAGCTGACGCTGGCTCCTCTCATGGACAGGCATTTCTTGATAACAATGGGAGCAAAACCAGATGGACCCCTTAGCACTCACGCGGTGCAGAAGTTCATAGGAGCAGCAAGGGCAGGCAGGATATTGGGACATAACTTTTTCCCCAATCACATCTCGTTTAGTTCTTAACTGCACTGTAAAGAAACAATGTGAAGATCCTGTGATGCCCAGTCCGCCATAGTGCTGAACCCACTCCCTTTATCAAACTCACCTGAGTTTACTCAACCCCAAACAAACGATTCAGCAGCAACCATTCCCCCTTAGAACAACGCTCCAGCAGAATCTGCCGAGCACTGTCTTCTAGATGCAGTCGCAACTCATGGGATTCAGGCTGGGGTTCAAACCGAAACTCTCGCCCCAGTACACAGCCCTGCTGCTCCAAGGCGCTTGTCACGAAACCGCCAGCCCATTGCTCCAGCCACAGCTCTGGCTCTAGCTGAGCGGCATGGGCCAAGACCCAGTTCAAAACGTCAGGACGTTCCTCCGCGCAGCCACAAACAGCCTGAACTAAGACTGTTTCAATCGCCTTGGGTCCAGACATGTTGAGCAAGAACTGCTTCAGCGCCTTCAGTGCTGCTTCATCTTGCTGTTCCAAGATCGAGATCGCCATTTCTCGCTCAAAGCGAAACGGACCTGGTGACTTGCCCTCTGCCAAGAATTTGCCCTAGAACCACAACAGTTGTCAGCCTAGAAAAAGATTGTGAGGATTTTGTGACCACAACAGCAATGAAATATATCCCCAAAGAGATAAACTACCCAACCAAATCATTAGGAGACCAGTGATGATTCATCCCCCTAGGTCAGGCTCCAGCCCAACAATTCACAAATCTGCGGCACCAGCTTTTGCACCTCAAAGGGCTTCGTAATTAACCCCGCACAACCCAAATCCAAGAGTCGCTTTTGCTCACTGGAACGAGCCTTGGCCGTAAGAAAAATCGTCGCAATGGCATCGGTCTCCGGCTGCGCTTGGAGTTGCTTCAAGGTCTCAATGCCATCCTGTCCTGGCATCATCACATCCAGCAAAATTGCATCGGGCTGAACCGAGCGGGCCAGGGTCACCCCCGCTGGACCCGAATCTGCCTTGAGGACTTCCCATCCAGCTAAAGCCTCCAAAGAAATCGCAACAATATCGCGAATGCCATCATCGTCATCAATGATCAAGATTCGCTTCGTTGGTTCACCCTTCACATCACTGAGTTGAGCCATTTTCAGTCTCCCCTGGGTCATCTAGTCATCTACTACATGGAGCGATCACGCTGCCAACTCATTCCAGCTTTCTTGGCCTAGGCAGGTCGTCGTCCCTCCCTTGTCGAGCGGCTTTCTCACTAGATTCCGATGGCAAAACAAAATAGAAATGACTGCCCTGGCCCAGGACACTATTCACCCAAATCTGACCACCATGTTGCTGGACAATGCTGCGGCAAATCGCCAGCCCCAGCCCCGTGCCACCCCGACGGCGAGAGTCCGAAGCATCCACCTGGTGGAAACGTTCAAAGATACTGCCCAGCTTGTCTGGAGGAATGCCCCGCCCCTGGTCACTCACCTGAAACAGCACCATATTTTTTCCCGGTACCGTGGGAGAAGCAGCCGCTTCCACCTTGAGGCAAACTTCACCATCCGCTTCTGAGAACTTAATCGCGTTATCGAGCAAGTTCGTCAGCACTTGGATAATGCGATCGCCATCGGCCCAAATCTCTAACCCCGGATCCTCCAAAACCAGCTTAATCTTGGAGCGTTCCAGAAGCATTTGCATCAGTTCCTGGGCTCGTCCCGTGACCTCAGTACTGCTCAAGACATGCTGATTGAGGTTGATTTTGCCCGACTCCAGCCGTTCTAGTTGCAGGATGTCGTTCACGAGACGTACCAGTCTCTGGGAGTTTTCGGCGGCGATCGCCAACACGTGGCGACCCCGCTCCGACTCCAGCGGTATCACCTCAGAATCCAACAGTTCCAAAGCCCCATGGATAGAAGTGAGTGGTGTACGCAACTCATGACTCACCACCGAAATAAATTCATCCTTCATGCGGGAGACAGCATAGCGTTCAGTGATATCTTCACCGATGCTGAGGCTGCCCTGGACCTGGCCAGCACCATCACGTTGCAGCGTATTATTCCAAGCCACAACCATCTCCTCCCCCGAGTGAGTCAAAATGACCGTTTGGAAATAGGAATGGAAACTCTCATCGAGGAACTCCTGAAAAATCTGCCGAGTTTGGGAGAGCTGGTGCCGGGGCACGAAGGTATCAAACCAGTTGCAGCCAATCACATCCTCAGCGGCATAGCCTGTGAGCGCCAGGAAATGGGGATTGGCATAGTTGACTCGGCCATCCAGCCCAATATCCACAACCAGCAATCGCACGGTATCAATGAAAGTTCGCCAACGTCCCTCGGATGCAGCCAGGGTCGCTGTACGCTCCGACACCCGGCTCTCCAAAACCTGATTGAGCTGCTGTAATTCAACTTCTGCGGTCTGGTGAGCCGCCTGGGCTCGCCGCCGCTCCTCAATCTCCTCCCGCAGTTGCTGATTGGTGCGGTCTAGGGTTGCGGTGCGCTCCTGCACCCTTAGCTCCAGGGTTGCATTCACCTGATTGAGGGCTTGATCGGCGAGCAGACTGCGATCCTTCGTCTGGCCCACAACCACCGCCACAATGGCTGTGGCGATGGCATAGGTCGCCAGATACAGCGGCCAATCTGCCCGACCCGAACCTCCCTCTAGCCACAATGTCGCCAAAAGATAGAGCCATAGAGCAATCATGGCGATGAGCCCAGCCCTCAGCCCCCCGCCACTGGCTGCTAAGACTAAGCCCACAAACAGCACTAACATTTGGCTCGCAGCAGACAAGCCTCCTTGGCGCAGTCCTTCCGCTAGCACGATCATGCCCAGCATAATCGTGGCGCTGGCCCAGCGGGACAAGGCCAGACTCGATAGCGGCTCCCGCAAGCTCTGCCACAGCGGCTCGAAGGCCTTCTTGTCCCACCGGAGCTGGGACCACCAGCGCTCTGCACCTGGGCGAGCAGGAGGAGTCAAATCCACCATGCGATCGCTAATATCTCGAACAATGCCCTCCACCGCCAGTAGCTGCCCCAACTCATTCCGCAGGGGCGTACAGCGCTGCTCCAACCAGAGCAAATGCCCCTCTCGATGGAGACAACGCAACACCATTAACTGAGGCGGTATTTCTGCTGAACCTAACCGAAGGGCAGGAGGCCTCAGTTGCTGACGAAACTGTTTAAGATCTTCACGATGCACCAGGGAGAACAGTAAGTTCGGGGAAGCGTAGAATTCCCCTGGGGTATATCCCGTCAGGGTGGTAATCGCAGGATTGACATATTCCACCTGGGGCTCAGGCTGCCAAACGTAGCGATAAATCACATCTTGGGCTTGCTCCGCCAGACGTCGAAACCGAGCTTCGCTCTCCCGCAAACTGGCTTCAGCTTGGCGGCGCTCGTCTAGTTCCGCCTGGGTGCGCTGGAGCAACAAGGCCTGCTGAATGGCGATCGCCATTTGATCTGACAATTGCTTCAGCAACTGAATATCTGCTTCGGACCAGTCCCGAGGGACGGAATGGTGAGCAATCAACAATCCCCACAGGGGCTCGGGGCGATCGCTCAATAGGATCGGCACAACGAGATTGGCTCGCACCTCAAAGTCAGCTAAAAACTCCACATAGCAATCGCGCAAACCGGCCTGTTTCACATCTGCCGTAGCCTGCACACGCCCCTCTCGATAGGGCATCAGCCAACTGCGCTCAAAGCAGGGATCCTTAACCACACGACCCCGAACGGCTAAATCAGGGCTCCTCACGGATTCCACCGCGATCAAACCACTCCAATCGGGGTAGAAGCGATAGATGAGAACGCGATCGCAGCCCAGCAATTGGCGCACCTCCGCCACAGCCGTCTCTAAAATGTCCTCCAGTTCCAAAGACTGACGAATCTTGAGGGCAATATTGGCAAAAATTTGATTGGATTCATGGATAGCCATAGACACCCTAGGAGCAATACGGGGACAGGCCGAAATCAACACACAACAGGAAACAACACATCAAAACGCGGCAAGCCAGCTCAGAACCCATGCACCAGCAGTGCCAACAACCTAGTTCCCCTGACCCATCTCATAGGACACAGCGCTAGCCAGCCGTTGAACCGCTCACCACTGAATGGGAAAACATCCCTTTCCCATTGCCACCTCACGATAGCGGCACCTGGGACTGTCCCCCAGCCTCGTCAATAGCTCCAGACAAGGATTTTTCGAATTCAGACTGCTCCAAGCAATGACGGACCCGAGCCACCAGCATATCTCCAGTCACGGGCTTACTAAGAAAGTCATTGGCCCCTAGGGCAAATAACTGTTCCAGTAGAGCGCCATCCCGCCGAGCCGAGAGGAACAGAATCGGCAATCGACACCATTGGGGGTCTTGGCGCACCACTCGGCAGAGGTCCAAACCATTAATCCCCGGCATCTCCACATCAAGAATCAGTAGATCCGGCTGGGTTTGCTGGAGCACTTGCCAAAAGTGCTCTGGCTGGTTCAGCAGAGTCAATTGAACGCCCCAGGGCTGCAACATTCCTTCCAGCAGCGTCAATAACGCCGCATCATCATCCACCGCCAGCAACTTCGCCGCCCCCAGCTGCTTTTGGCCTAACAGCCGCAACTGCTCCGAAATCGCACCTAAGATCACGTCACTGCTCGCTTGGCGATCTACGCAGGAACGACTGCCCCCTTGGGCCGCTTGAACCCTCTGACTCAAAGACTCTCCCTCACTCAATGCAATCCAGGGCAACCCCCTCAAACGCTCGACCGCCAAGGCTGGGGCCGTCGCAAAATCCCAAAGGACCAGCTGGGGCAACGCGCCTCCCCCTTCGGACAAGCCATCTTCCCGAGGCAACAAGCACTGTTCCAGAGAATCCTCGGGAGACAGGCGCTCCAAGGTGATGCCCTGAGTGAGGGCGATCGCAGATAAACGCTCAAACAGAGGGATATCCGCCGTGGCCAGCCAGCATTGACCTAGAGGCTCTAAGGGCTCTGCCTCCAGGGGGTCCAACTGGAGGGTAGCAGCCCCCTCCAGGGCCTGACGCAGCTGAGCCAAAAGTCCATGGAGCTCTCCACTAGAGGGCACAGTCTCCCCAATGCCATTGCCCTCGCCCGCCTCAGCATCAAGCTCTGGCTCGACTAAATTCTGAAGCTGAGCCGCCACTGCCGCTGCCCCATGGAGCCCAAAGCTACCCAGCCCCCCCTTAAGGCTATGGGCCTGGCGACGCATTTGCTGCCAATCCTCTGGAGCCAAGGATTGAGGGGATACAGCAGGCTGCGCCTGCAAGCGTTCCACCATGCCATCCAGAGCAGTCACTTGGTCTAAATAGGTCTTCCTGGCCCGCTGCCAGACTCGCTCTAGCTGCTTCTGAAAGGGCTCTGGAGCAGACTGTCCTAATGGGGAAGCTGCGACCTCAACTAGTCCAGACCGCTCCCCTCCAGCAGACTCCTCTGGAGCAGGTGGGGCTTCCCGTAGGCGATAGCCCAAGCCATAGACCGTTTCAACGGGATCTCCCACGTCAGCCTGTTTGAGCTTGCGACGCAGGCCCTTAATATGGGCCCGCACTGCATTTTCTGATGGCGCTTCCTCAGAATCCCAAAGACGGTCCAAGAGGGCACCTGCATTGAAAATGCGGTGGGGATTGCGTAACAACAATTCCAGCAGGCTATATTCCTTCGCCGTGAGGGAGAGCAACCGCTGGCCATCTGCCCCAGTGCCAACCTCACTCGTCTTGGCCAGACAAACCACCTCACAACTGCTGGGATCCAGCTCTAACCTTCCCCAAACCAGTAGGGGAGACAGGGAATCCTGCCCCCGGCGCAACAGGGCTCGAACCCTTGCCAGTAACTCATTCCAATCAAAGGGCTTAACCAAATAATCATCGGCACCCGCATCTAATCCCTGAACCTTGATGGACTGGGCTTCATTAGCCGTCATCAATAGCACTGGTGTGAGATTCCCCTTAGCCCGCAGTTCCCGGCAAAAGCACAGCCCATCAGATTCGCCAGGCAAGACCAAATCCAACAGGATCAAATCGTATTCATAGGCATCCAACCAATCCCACCCAGATTGGGCATCAGTCACCCGGTCCACTTGATAATGCTGTGCTTCTAGAGCAGTTTGCACTAACGCAGAAAAGGCTTCGTCATCTTCAACAACCAAGATCTTCATGGGAGCCAAATTATTTAGCTTCTTTTAAGTATCCGTCTAGAAAACTCACAGATCCACTACGAAAGATGAAGTTATATGTCTTTTCAATGGGACAAGGTCGTTTGCTTAATGTTGAATCCCACTGCAAAACCCTGGAAATTGCGAGCCTCCAATACATTTAATCCAGCCAAACCTTCACTTGATAGCTTTCAATTACTCGTATTGGCAAAAGTCTATTCACAAGATCTTCACATTGTATGCGGTTGAATGAATTCGGACATAAGTTCACTGTTTAAATCTCGTTGGCCAAACCTCCTTTTGAGGATTTACAAAATGGCTAACTTACTGATTAGTTCTCGTATAAATTCCACTAGCCACACTGACTCTTGCAGTCAGACTATATAGGCTAACCGACATAAAGAAAGGGCTGCTCTAACTGAAGTTAGAGCAGCCCTTTCTTTATGAGGATTCATTGATCTGAATTAACCTGAGTTCGACAGCTCGAAAAGCACTTGCGAAGCGGGCTAGGAATAAACTCCCAACCGAAGAGCAAAAGCCCACTAAAGTGGGCTGCAACCCTCGCTGGAAGTCTATTCAGTCTGTTTTAACGGACTGGAGTTTTTAGCCGTGAACTTTAGCTCACGGCGGCAGAGCCAAGCCAGCCTTAAATTTGTCGAACTCAGGTTGAATTAACCGCAGTTCAACTGCGTTGCCCTAGAATCTCCGAAACTCACAGCTCGCAAATGGACGTTCCCACGGGATGACCAGCGCCCTCTAGCCCAAACATCACAAAATCCTCACATTGTTTGACTTTAATAGACCTGTACAAAGTCCACACTGACGCTCTCTGGAATCTGCCTAAATGACAGAAGTTTTCCAAGAAGTCGTTAATGTCAACTTATCAACAGGTTTCAATGGATTGCCAAGAAGAGATTCGGATACTGCGGGAACAAACAACTGCTTTACAGTGGGCGCTAGCCGCGACGCTAGGCAACTGCCATAGCATTGGGGAGAAATCCCAAGTCAATGCCGTGACCTTAGAGCGAATCCAGTCCCTAAGGAAAGCCGTGCAAAACCTCAACGTTGAACAACTCCGGCTCGCCGCGAGCTTAGAGCCACATCCTCCTGAAGTCCTCCATTCGTAATCTGTCGAGCCCCATTAATCGACAGCTTCAAGGCGATTTTCAGTCCTTCTGGATCATCACTTCTTATCTACGAATAGGTTATTCACAAGATCTTCACATTGTTTCCCTTTAATAAAGAAGGAAACAAAGACCGTTTAAATCCCGTCGGCCAAACCTCTTTTTGAGGCAATACAAAGGCTGACTTACTGTGATAAAACCGTTGTATAAAAATCGCCTTCCATGCTGACCTTAAAGCCAGCTTATAAAGGTTAGGCAATGTGTAGAAAAGGGACAGCTTATTTTTTAGGCTGTCCCTTTTCTATAGGGATGAGATTTACAGATATCACCAGGGAGAAATTGAGGCGTCATTGAGTCGGCTGGATTGCTGTGCCTGGATAGGTTACACCAAGCCATGGATCGGAATCGTGAACCGGAAACAACTCCCCTCCCCTTCCTGGCTTTCGACCCAAATTTGCCCACCATGCTGGAGCACAATGCTGCGGCAAATCGCCAATCCTAGCCCCGTGCCTCCCTTACTACGGGAATCGGAGGCATCAACCTGCTGAAACCGCTCAAAAATGTGATCTAGCTGCTGTTGAGGAATACCGCGTCCTTGATCTTTCACCTGAAATAACAGACTGGGCTCCAACTCAGCTCCTACGGCCATTGAAGACTCTACAGTGACCAGAACTTGCCCATCGGGCTCGGAAAACTTGATGGCGTTATCGATCAAGTTGGTTAAGACCTGGATGAGGCGATCGCCATCAGCTTGCAGAGCCAACCCCGGATCCACAATCTTGAGCTGCACTTGGGAGCGCTCCGCCAGAACCAGCATCAACTCCTCCGCCCGGCGAGTCAGCTCCGTTGTCTCGACCTCCTCAATGACCAGTTGGATTTTGCCGGACTCCAGCCGCTCTAGCTCCAGGATGTCGTTCACTAAGCGCACCAAGCGGCTGGCATTATCTGCAGCAATGTTAAGCACATGCTGGCCCCGGCCCGAGGTCACAGGTACAACGCCAGTATTGAGCAAATCCAGCGCGCCGTGGATGGACGTCAGGGGAGTCCGCAGTTCATGGCTGACCACCGAGATGAACTCATCTTTCATCAGCTGTAGGGCGTAGCGCTCGGTAATATCTTCACCAATACTCATGGTGCCGGTGATCGTACCATCCACATCTTTGAGTCGAGTGGTGTTCCAAGCAATCAACCGCTCGTTACCGCCATGGGTTTTAACAGGGTTGGTGTAATAGGGCGAAATATCCGTTGGAGCAGCATAGAGGGACTGAAAGGCCTGCTTAGTCTGCTCCGCTTGGCCATGGGGCACGCAGGATTCAAACCAGTCTTGACCCATTAATTCAGCAGAGTCATGGCCCATTAGCTCTAGGCCGTAGGGATTGACGTAGTCAACCCGTCCCTCCTGGTCCAGCCCCACCACCAGTAAACGCACATTTTCCAACAGCGATCGCCAGCGCCGCTCTGCTTCTTGCAAAGTTGCTTCAGCCCGTTTGCGTTCACTCACATCCCGCTGGAGAACTAAGACATAGGGCTCGCGGTTCTCTTCCCCCGCCACCACCGTGGAGGCACAATCCATCGTCCGCACCGTGCCGTCCTTATAGACAAATTCCATTTCTTGGCGGCGCTGTCCCTCGTCAAGCAACCGCTGAAACTCCTCATCACAAGTCATCTGGGTTTGGGGGGACAAGAAACGACTCAGCGGTTGCCCCGCCAGCTCAGTCTCGCTAAAGCCCGAGCGCTGAACCACCGTGGGATTGACCTGCTGGATCACCCCCTGGGTATCCAAAACATGGATAAAGTCAGGTGCCGATTCAAACAGGGAGCGAAAGCGCTGCTCACTTTTCTGCAACGCTGCGGTGCGCTCTGCCACCCGCTCTTCCAGCTCCTGATTCAACTGTCGTAGCTGTCGTTCAGATCTCTGCCGCCGCAACGCATTGGTCAAAATCTCCCCACAAAACTTCAGCAGTTGGATCGAGCTCTCAGACCATTGCTTCTCGCTCTCAAAGGATGCAAATCCGACCCACCCCAGGGTTTTCTCCTGCATGAGGAGGGGGACGCCCACCAAAGATTTCAGCCCAAACTGCCTCCAGTTTTGCTGATCCACCGCTGCTTCAGGCGGCAATTGGTCCACAGCGGGGACATACAAAATATCTCCAGCTATGAGCTGTTGACTGGCCCAAGGAAATTGGGCCAGGGGAACAGCCTGCACTTGTTCGATCTTGGGAAACTGTCCGTCAGCAACCCATTCATGGGTCATGCTGAAACGATCCCCCTCAAACGTCATCACATAACTCGTGTCCACTTGGTGAAACTGAGCAATTTCCTGTAACGCCTGCTCAATCCCCGCATCAATCTCCTCAAAGTTTAAGTTGATAAATCGAGTTGAGATGCCCGCAATTAATCGATCAAAGTCCAGCTGATATTGCAGCGCTGCTTCAGCTTGCTTGCGCTCTTCGACCTGACTAGCAAGCGTCTGATTAATCTGCTGAAGCTTCTCGGGAGAGGGTAAAGCCAGGGCTTGGGGAAGAATCGGAACTAGGCTCAGGGCGGTGTACAGAGAAACCAAAGCCGTAATCGCCTTAATGCCTCCTTCGAACCAGTAGGTCGGATACCACAGGGTCCAGATCGCAGATAAGTGGCTCGTCCCACAGCTGATGATGAAAAGGCTAAATAAAATAAAAATGCCGCGAAAGGGAATATCCTCCCGCTTACGCACAAAGTAGATCAGCATCAGTGGGATGGAGAAATAGGCGATCGCAATCAACCCATCCGACAACACATGAAGGCCGACTAAATTTCGCTGCCAGAGATAGCAATGGCCATGGGGAATATAGGCAGGGAACAGAAATAGCGCTTGCAAAGCATTCATGATGAAGCAACTCCCCAGGCTCATGCCATGCTGCGTGACGAATAGAACAACCTCACAATCAACCCTAAATGATTAAGAGTCGATTTAAACAAAGCTAGGTCGTCTCTACTCGTGCACCTCGCGTTGCCCTCAATGCAAGCTCACCCAAGCCGCCCTATCGAGCCAAAGAGCCATAGGCTCGACCAATCAGCTCTTTTTCTTGACGGGTATATTCCAGAGCATCATCAGTGCGAGCCAAGAGATTACCGGCCAAAACAGCAAGCCTTGGGGGACAACCCCGAGCGATTAACGTACGGGTATAGGAGGCTGCTGCAGTGGGAGCTTGGTCAAGGTTCATGGGTCTCTACTCAACAAAATAATTGCAAGATTAGTTGTAGAAAATGTTGGGGGACAGGTGCCAAGCTGTCGTTCAGCAAAGAATAAGAGGCGCTTGTCACACATCCATTGCAGGACGTTGGCAGATTGTAGAGTGACCGAGTTCCAAGATCCTAAAGACCTGAGTCCATGCAGGCTTTAGTTGGTTCAGCATCAGCTCGTTGGCACTGGCAAAACAACAAATAAGAGAGAGATCGAACCGGTGGCAAGCAGGTTTCCAATCATCCGTTCAGAAGAACAACAGGGGCTGTTCAGGAGCGCTAGAGATGACTTGATGTCTCTAATCTTTTGTCATGGCCTCATCCTAAGTAATCAATGTGAAGATCTTGTGATGGAACTCTAGCTAAAACGGTATTTTTAACAGGGCCACACTTGTATCCCAACTCACAAAACAGCCCCCTGGCCGCCCCAGCCCAACCAATGAGGTTTCGTGATGCTACCCCACAGCATTCGGATAAGCCCCCTAGCCAGGCAATGATCCAGCCTCGATAATCAGGCTGAGGACTTCGGCCAATACGCCATGACGGAAGACAATTCCACTAACGCTCCTAGCTCTAACGACACGCCAGTCTCACCAATGGAGCCCAAGGCCATAGAATCCATCAGCCCAGTCGAGCGCAAAGCCCCCTGGCAAAAGCTCAAGGGCCTCATCCGCAAACGCCCCTGGCCCAAGAAGCCAGGGGAAAGTGAGCATTGGCAAGCCCTGAGCCGTCACCTCGGGCAATCTCTCCAGACACCTCTAAACGAGCTACAACAGCGCCTCCCCCTGGAAGAAATTCAAAAAGTTGGGACCAGCGCCAGTGGCTGGTTCAACGACAACTTAAACGTCAGTGAAGCCCGCGTCGCCGAAATCCTCGCCACTGTTCGGGCCGAGCTACCCACCACCGAAGCCCTGCTCATTGGCAAGCCTCAAACGGGCAAAAGCTCCATTGTTCGAGGGCTCACGGGAGTTTCCGATGAAATCATCGGCCAGGGCTACCGACCCCACACCCAACATACCGAGCGCTACGCCTATCCCTCCGATGAACTGCCCCTGCTGATCTTCACCGATACCGTTGGGCTCGGCGATGCCAGCCAGTCCACCGAGGAAATCCTAGGGGAACTCACTGCTGAATTAGACAGCGAAGGTCAAGGCGCAAGAATTCTGATTCTGACGGTGAAGATCAATGACTTTGCCACCGATAGCCTCAAAGCGATCGCCCAAACCCTACGGGAAACCTACCCAACCATTCCCGTCCTCCTAGCTGTTACCTGCCTCCACGAGCTATACCCCAGCCCCCAGGAGGATCACCCTGCTTATCCACCAACTTTTGAAGCAGTAACCCGTGCCTTCGAGGCCATTCAGCAAGACTTTACCGGGCTCTATGACCAGGCTCTGCTACTGGACTTCACCCTAGAAGAGGATGAGTACCACCCCGCCTTGTACGGACTAGAGCAATTGCGCGATCGCCTCGCCGAACTCCTCCCCGAAGCAGAATCCCGTGCCCTAGAACAGTTGCTGAACGAACAAACTGATGCCAATGAGCAACTGGGCAGCCTCTACCGCAACGTGGGCCGCCGCTACATGTCTGCCTTCTCCATCATGGCTGCCACCGCCGCTGCCGTGCCGCTGCCCTTCGCCACCATGCCAGTGCTCACAGCCCTCCAGGCTTCCATGGTGGGATTACTGGGCAAGCTCTACGGCCAAACCTTGAGTCCCTCCCAAGCAGGTGGTGTCGTTAGCAGCATTGCCGGGGGGTTCCTGGCCCAGGCGATCGGGCGGGAGCTAGTGAAGTTTATTCCAATATTCGGAAGTGTTGTAGCAGCATCCTGGGCCGCAGCCTATACCTGGGCTTTGGGAGAAGGCGCTTGCGTTTATTTTGGCGATCTAATGGGGGGGAAGACGCCGGACCCTGAGAAAATTCAAGGGGTGATGCGATCGGCCTTTGATGAAGCCAAGGAGCGCTTTAAGCAGTCATGAAACCGCATCAAAACAAAATCGGCTCCCAGCCAAAGCCAGGAGCCGATCGCCCTAAGCCGTCAAAACTGATGACTTAGGTAGGGAAACAAAGTTGTGACTACATCATCAGACGTAGAAAGGACTGAACCAAGGGGCTCTCTCCACCATTGTTCATCGCAATTTGCATGTACTTGCTCGCAATCGCGTCATTATTGCTCACAGTCGCCATGCGAGCATACCAAGCGGGGAAAAGTCCAGAATCAGGCAAGCCAGCGATCGCCCGCTCAGCATTTTTCTGAACCTCAGCCCAAACCTCAGGCTTTTGTAAATGCTCAGGCAAAGCCTCCTTCGTATTACCCACAAAAAAGTGAATCATGGGAATCAGCATTGGCACCGCACTGCCACTAGGGGCAGAGGCTGCGACGGGTCGTAAATATTCAAACGCGCGAGTACCAGAGCGATCCAGCACAAAGAGATACTGTGCCTTTTCTTGGACAACCTCATAGCTATTGGGCATAGCTGCATTTGCTGCCTTGAAAGCCTTATCGAAATAGTCTGGCTCAAAGAAAGCCATTTCTTCCGCTTGCTCTTGATTCGTCACTTCTTCTTGGCCCACACCAATAAACTTAGCCATGCGGAGCTTAGCCAGCAGAGCCAAACGGTTACTAGACTCCAGTTCCAAAGCGACCTCAGCATCCATCAAGCTGACCATCAATGGCTGGCCTGCGATCTCGGGAATAAGGCTCTCAGGGGCGTCATCTTCACGGACCAAAAAGAGCCGAGTCCAGGTAATCGCCCCCTGATTAGAATAAGCTCGAACCGCATAGGCCATAGCATTCTTGGGCTCAGCCTCAACCCACTTGTTGAGTTGGGCCATCAACTTGGGAGAAGCCACAACACCAGGACCGCTAAACACATTGATCAACACAGCATCCGCATACATCATGCCGTTGCTGGTGCGGCGATTGCTGCTCAAGCTGCTGCGTAGCAGAGTATTAACCTGCTTAAATTCTCCTTTATATAACCATTCACGCACTTGGCGAGCATCGGCTTCAAAGGTGCCCGCCTTCGGGGCATCGTTGACCGGAGATGTGGTCAAGATATCGTAACGAGCCTCATCTACGGCAAGAGAGTTCTTTGAAGCCGCCGCCTGGCTGTTCTTGTAGCTGGCCAGCTTGGTGCGGGCCTCGCCATATTCAGCCGCATCCTCGGTAACAGATTCAAGGTTATCGATCGCCTGCTGCCAATCTCCATCCACCTGGTTCCATTCTGCGCGGGTCACAGCGGTCTTGGCATTGGTCTGGGCGCGGCCGCTGGCTTCTTCAGCAGCCTTGATATAGCCAGCCTGAGAAATCACCTCCTCAGGGGCTTCCTCAACGGGCTCCGCCTCAGTAACAGCAGCTTGGGCTTCCTCAATCGTTTCGGTCAGCGTGGCCTCTAGGGACTCCGACGCCTTGTTGGAAACCATGTTGGAAATTTGGGAGCAGCCCGTGCCGCTAACCAACAGCACACAGGAAAGGGCAGCGAGGGAGATAGACCGGGAGGACATAGCGTAAATACCGGATAAAAAGCTGTCGTAAAACTTGTTTTCGAGGACCTCAACACGCCTAAATCAAGACGGTATCTGGGACTGCATGGGGCAATGCATCCAAAAGGAGGAACCTGAGCCAATGTTTCACTGTCCGCCACCGCTCCAAAGCAGAAAAGTAACTGCGACTGGCAAAGTTGTAATGGCGGTTAGATGAACTGGCCTTATTTGAATGTTGCCCAAGGGAAATAAGGAAAAAACGCTCTGACGAAGGATTAATGCTTTTAATTCAAAGTCTTTCCCTGATAAGGTTTGAGCAACTTTTATTCCTTGCAAAAGGTTTATTTCCCATCCCCCAGTCCATTCCCTTTGTCGACCGGGCAGAGATTAGCCACGCCTGCTAGACTCAACGTAGATAGAGCAAAGGATTGCTGCTAAATAAACTGCCCTTGGACAGTCCCTTTTGGCGCATCGCCCAGCCTTCATTCCCGAACCATCCCGCGCATTACCTTCTCAACTTCATGGCAGACAACAACGAACAGTATCCCGTCCAAAAAACCGAGGCGGAATGGCAAGCGGAATTGTCTCCCGAAGCCTTCCGCGTTCTGCGTAAGCATGGCACCGAGCGCGCTTTCAGCAGCCCCCTGGACAAGACTTACGATGCTGGCACTTACTACTGTGCGGGCTGTGACCAAAAGCTGTTTGATGCAGAAACGAAGTTCAACAGCCGCACGGGCTGGCCTAGCTTCTACGACACGCTACCAGGAGCTGTAGGGACGACCAGCGATCGCACCCTGTTCATGGTTCGCACCGAAGTTCATTGCAGCAACTGCGGCGGTCACCTCGGCCATGTCTTCCCTGACGGTCCCAAGCCCACGGGTCAGCGCTACTGCATGAATGGCGTTTCCCTCCGCTTTGAGCCCGCAAGCAGCAGCTAGATCGACAGGAAGCTAATGGCTACTGCTGATGTACCTAGCTCTGTGCTGAGGCAATCCCGACCATCGAACAGCCTCCAAGAAAAAGCTCTCCCCATCAATATGATGGGGAGAGCTTTTTCTTTAACATATCCTTTCCCAAAGTCCCACCTAAATCAACCCTCAAAATTTCGCCGCCATGGTGATTTAGCATACGCAGACTTTCCCATGACGATGGGGAGAAAATTTGAGAAAATCGAACTTAGGTAATATCGCTCTAGACTAGCCCGACGATTCCGAGTGCATTCATTCAGTACTCAATCTGTAAACTGCCGACTTTAAGTCGTCTCAGTGACAATCGACACACAGGCAACTCCAGGCGACTTCACAGCAGGCCTCAACCGATGACGCGATCGCTTCGCAAACTGCCCCAGGAATCATCACCTCGGCAGCAGCATCCTCAACCTTCCCGTTCTGCTTCGAGGCATTCTCCTCCCAAGGGAGCCCTCAAAGCAGTTACCTCCCTAGGCAGTGCCATGGGAGCAGCACTGGCCAGCTTGGCCATACTCATGCCGCGCCCCAGCCTGGGAGCCGAAGCGATTAACGTCACCCTCAAGTCCATCTCCTTTGACATTCCCCTGGCGGACCTGGAGCGTCTCGCCAATCAAGGCGAGGTGTCTACCAACCTAGGCTTTGTCAAAGCCGCCAGCCAGCCGGGGCAAATCGAATCCCTCCGCGCTCTGCTCCAGACCCGCTTCGACCTCAACCCCACGGCTCTCTCTCAATTTTTAGCCTTACCGGAAGGGGATGTGTTGCTGGCTCGGCTGGGCAGCCTCATCGTCGATGATGAATCAGTCCCAGGCACTATCAGTCGCAGCAGTGCTGAGCTACTCCAAGAAACTATTCTCACAGCATCAGTCCATCCCGATGGCCTCAGCCTGATCAATGTGGTGCGGCAATACCCCAGGGAGCGTCTGATCCTGGATGCCTCCCAAGCCCTAGCACTGATCAGCGAGAATTCCGACTTCTACATCCGCCGTCCTGAGACCATTCGAGCGATCCAAGAGCAAGCCAATCGCGATCGCCTCCCCACCACTCGCAGCTTCGACGACCTCACCCAAACTGGCCCCCAGCGGTGGCGCAGAAAGCCCCTGACCTTCCACAGCCCAAATCGCCCCAGTTTTTCCTTCGCTGACCTTTACCTTCCCGAAGCTCCTAGCCCTGGGTTAACCGAGAATGGTGAAAAGACGCCTTTAATCCTGCTCTCCCATGGGCTCGGCTCTAATCGAATCACCCTGGGCTACTTAGCCCAGCATTGGGCTTCCTATGGCTACGCAGCCCTGGTGATTGAACATAATGAAACCAACACCGATCGCTTCAATCGCTTCCTCAGCGGCATGGCTGCTCCCCCCAGCGCCAGGGAACTACTCCTGCGCCCCCAAGATGTCACCGCAGCCCTAGACAATCTCACTCAACGGGCCAAAACGGACCCGACCCTGGCCAATCTCGACCTAGAGTCCGTCGGCATTGCAGGACAGTCCCTGGGGGGCTACACCGCCCTAGCCTCAGGGGGAGCGAAAATCAACCGGCCACTGCTCAACCGGTATTGCCCTGAAGAGCTGAGCCGCTTTACCCTCAACATCTCCATCCCTCTCCAATGCCGCGTCCTCGATCTTCCAGCGGAAACCTCACTGGAAACCAGGGATGAACGCATCACTGCCATATTGGCCATCAACCCCCTCACCAGCCAAATCTTTGGCCGTGCTGGGCTGGAGCCCTTGGATATTCCCGTAATGCTCGTATCGGGCACCCATGACTACGTGGCTCCGGCGCTCCCCGAACAACTCCAGCCCTTCCAATGGCTCAAAACCCCCGAGAAATATCTGCTCCTCGTCAATAACGGGACACACTTCTCTTTCATTGGGGATGACGGCAGCAGTGAAGTCGTCGCATTACCCGAAAGCATCTTGGGACCCGATGGCAAACTGGCTCAGCCTGGACTCCAAGCCATGGGACTGGCCTTTTTCAACCGCCACCTGCGAGGCAAAGAGACTTATGGTGACTATCTCAACCAGAATTATGTAGACAGTTTGACGCGATCGCCCGTCAACTACAGCCTGGTGGAATCCCTGCCTAACTCCCTCACTCTCAACGAGGAAAACCAAATCTCAATCAACAACTAACAAACCTCAGCGATCGCTGCTTCAGCCAACCATTTGTTCCGTTTTCGGCTGAGCAAATAGTTGGCTGACCTGCTGAGCATCCATGGGCCGTCCCGTAAAATATCCCTGCACCACATCCGCACCGGCCTTTTGCACCAGCAGCAACTGGGACGAGGTTTCCATACCCTCCGCCACCACTTGGAAACCTAAGTCATGGCAGAGCTTCACGCTGGAACGAAACAGTAGCTCGCCCCGTTCCGCCTCAGCTTCTGGAGCCAGGAGTAACTGCCGATCTAGCTTGATTTCATCTGCTTCCAAAGCCACAAGCGTCGTCAGAGAGGAATAGCCCGCCCCAAAATCATCAATGGAAATACGATGGCCCGCTGCCCGCAACTGCCGTACAACCTGGGCCAGGTGTGCTAGTTCTACCGTGTAGGTATGCTCCGTAATTTCAATCTCAAAGCAAATATCAAAGGCCTTGGCACGGGCAATGAAGTCTTTAATTGCCGAGGGGTCCAGGAGAAAATCTTTATCAAAGTTGATACTGATGGGCGGGTATTGCAACCCCTGCGATCGCCATCGGGCTAGCTGCTCAAAAACGAGCCCCACCACCTGCTGATCAATCATCTTTGACAGCCCCTGACGATATAGTAATGGCAGAAAAGTTGGTGGCACAACCTTTTGGCTCTGACATTTAAACCTCAGCAGCACTTCTAAGCCAACCAAATCTAAAGATCGAGCATCAACCTTAGGTTGGAAATAAACGATAAACTCCCCCCCCTTCAGCTGCTTGAGGACTCGCTGTACTGAAGCTTCATCATCCAGTTCCGCCAACTGCTTTTCGAGATGCTGCCTTTCTTCTCGATGGGTCAAATGCTCATTCACCATTCCCGAAGCATCCTCACCAAAGAGCTTAAGGAGATAGCCCGGCGCCTGGGAACGATTGGTTGCTAGGACCAAAAACGGATAGTAAATCAAACCATCCAGCACAATACAAAGCAGCTACACGAAGATGGCACCCACCGAGCCTCCCGTTGCCACAAAAGCACCGTAGAGCGGGGGTGACATCCAATGCAGCTCAACGGGTGCCATGGAGAACAGTCCCAGTTGCAATGCCAGGAGAGTCACCAACATATTGCAAAAAGGCGCGAGCAGAAACGGAACAAATAGGACCGGATTAAGAATCACCGGCAAGCCAAACAGCAGAATTTCATTCACGTTGAAGAACGAAAACGGCAGGCTGAGCTGGGCAATGGATTTGAATGGTCGAGTCTTTCGGGCCAGCAGAATCATCCAAGGAACAGCAAAGGTGGAGCCTGAACCACCAATGTTCATGAACACATCATGGAGATTCCTCAAGCGAAGACTATTGAGGTCGCCAGGGGGCAGATCTTTGAGCAGTCGCAGGAGCGCATCTGCACTATGCTCACCATGGAGCCCAAAGAACCAGGTTGAGAGCGAAACCGACTTGTAAAGAATCAGTTCGCCCACCGCTCCAATATTGTGGAAGCGAGGCAATAACTGCGCTGTCAAGGCAACCAGACCAGAGGCCAACAGAACTCTCAGGAAATATCCTAAAAGCTCAAAGCTCAGCAAGGTCAAGAGACCCGGGATCAGAAGATTGAGTGTTTTTTGTAAGCGGGGACTGAGACTTTGAGATCGCGCCCCGCCAAATTGAAAGCGAAAGAGCCTGGAAAAGTAATGCAGCAGGAGCACGGCTGCAAAACCACAGGGCACAGCATTCAAAATAGAGCCACTGGCAGAAACGACCTCGGCTGATTCGGAAACTGCAAGAAATCCAGAAATTCTGAAAAAGCAGACCATGGAAATCAGCACAGTGCCAATTTGGTCCAGGTCCTTCTCCTTTGCTAAAAGCGTCGTTAAGGAGATATTGACAAAAAGTGGGACGAGAAAATGATATAGCCGATTAACGGCATCTCCATTGATGTTAGCTGCCCAGGTGATGCCCAAGGATTCCAGTAGTCCAGCCAAGCCCGAAAGCATAACTACAACATTCATCACCAAAACAACTGGCAATAAAGAAGCGAAAGTCTCCCGCAAAAACAGCAGCTTTGGGGAACGCAATAGCTGACTTAAGCTCCCCCATATCTGTAATAACGAGGGGAGATTAGCCCTACGGACAGTCTGGCTAAACATGGCAAAGGTATGGCAGAAGACTGATGGCAAACAGAGATGCCACCGCCCTGGCTAAACCTCTTGTCACCAGAACCAACCGGTTCCTAGGGATAGAGGTATTGGCAACGTCAAGGATGGATTGCTCCTAGAATGCCCAAGTTGGTATCCATCCAATAGTGACGTTCCAAATCTCATAGAGACGATATCAAGCATTTAGATGATGCAAAGGCAGTTAAATACAGCAAGAAGCCCTGCTAGACAATCTCTAACAGGGCTTCTTAGATTACGAAAGTTTTGAGAAGCCGAGTTTTAACGACGGCTCATTTGCATGACGATGCGCAGGATGTACCAGAACAAGAGCGCCACAGAAGCAAACAGCTCTAGTGAAGCTGCCACGTGATGGCGAGTAGAGTAATGCTTCATCACCTTTGAGGTGTCGTACAAAATTGCAACTGAGGCAAACGCCACCATCGCAACGGAGAACAATAGTCCCAACTGAAAGCCAAAGATCATGCTGCAAGCAATCAAGCCCAGCACCACAAAGCCACCAATGCGCAGAAAACCGCCCAGGAATGAGAAATCCTTTTTGGTGGTAAATGCAATGGTGGTCAAGCCTGCAAACATGCATAGCGTCAAAATTGCCGCTGTAGGCAACACCGTCGCATCAGACATTGCTGCCGCCATGTAAATCATCGGGGCAAAGATCAAGGCCTGGAACAGCACGTAGAGGCTTAACCCCAGATACTGCAAGCCTTCATCATCAGCACGGGATGCCAGGCTACGGGATAGCCAGCCAATGAGCGCAAAGGCTCCTAGAATCGCCATCCAGCCGAGGTTTCCCCCTGCTGAAACTAACTTGGCGAGGCTCAGAGCAATGCCCGTTTTAACGAAGATGTACTCCAGCAAGGTGAAGGCAGCGACGGCCCCAGCCAAGTGAATATAAGTTTTGCGGATAAACTCAGCCCGTTCGGTGGGTTGAGACTGAGCCACGGACATCATTGGCATTGCTTGAAATCTCCTGGGTAACCCTTTGTAGTTGATAGCTTAGCCAATATCTACGGAAGCGGAGCCCTACAACAGTCAAGAATTCATAAATACTCACGATGGTTGAGGGTTATGAGAGATTAGGGACTAAACCATAGCCACTGCCTGGGACATCGCCTCTGTCTCGCATAGAGATGTAGCGTCCAATTCCCCATTCCCCCCATCAGCCCCAACTTCGACACCAGCAGGTGCAGCCAAAGCCATAAAGTTCAAATAATTCGTCAGCAAGTCTAAACTCAACACAGCCTTGCACCCGCTGGGTCGATAGCTCCGCAAGAAAGCCCGTCCAGCCTCGGTCAACTGAACATTCGCGACGCCCCGACCCGTCACCTTAATGAACTCTCGCTGTTCCAGGTTTTGCAATAAATCCTGGCGGGCAGACTGGGGAACCTTCGCCGCAATTTGCTCCACGGCGATCGCCCCTTTACGACAGGACTGCACCACCAACCATTCATCGGGGGTCACAGGCCGAGCTGCCATTTCCAACCGAAAGAGCGTCCGCCCCCGCTGGGTAATGGCAAAACGTTCAACCTGACTGCGATAGTCGATGAGCTCCTTAGCTTGAAGAGATTGAGCGATCGCCATCAGCTCACTTTTAGCGACTTTAGCGCTCGGCTTCAACTGTTCCAATGGAGCCAGATAATCAAACTGCCCCAGCAGCTTAAGCAAAACCTTAAGCTCCGCAATGGAGAGGTTAAGAGATGGAGGAGAACTAGGTGAAACAGAACTCATTGGAGCAAAAGTAGAACAAACGAACGCCTCCCATTCTTCCAAATCAACTGCTAAAAATGCAATGAGGCAGGCCTAGGCTGTCGCACAACGTCACGTTCCGTTTGCCATCCGCCATAGGCAAGCCCACAGAAATACACGGATTTCCCACAGATCCCTCAAAGTGAGCCCAGAGAGTCCCAAAGCGTCACGTCTACCGCTCCAGCTCTTTGAAAGTCTCGAAGTGCAAGGGTTTACGAATGAATCTCGCTGACAAATGCCTCAAAAAAAAGCAGCCAATCGGCTCATCATATTCGTGTCAACATCAGGGCATGATCCGATTAGGTAGAGTAATATACCAAAGCAGTAATTAGACTCCTGCCAGACCTATCAACCTACCCAGGCGAAAACAGTTGTGAGTCCTGGCAATCCCCAGGTGCATCATTTTCACAGCGCAGATTACGCTCAACTCAGTCAATCACTTCTTGAAACCAGACTGATGCAGCCCAGCAGTTGCTCGGGCTCGGCCTCACCAAACCGAAATAGCCCTGTCAGCCAAAGGGGCAACAGGGCTGCAACTAGCCTCAAACGCCCACAAGCCAGGCTGCCTCTGTAAGTTCATTGCCCAACAAACTCAAATGTATTCGATAGCACAATTTGCATTGTCAGTTCGTCCAGAAAATTGCCTTAAACAGTGTTTTGAAGAGATTATCTTACATTTAAAGCAATCGCAGGACCAAAAGCATTCAACTTCAAGGATTTTGAGCAAATTGCACAAGATTCCCTAGTAAACGGGAGAATTACATTGTGGATCCTCCCGTTTACTAGGGAATTATAAATACGAGTAGGCTTACAAAGCCTACAGATTTCCAACAGGTTATAAAAGACAATATTTCCTGACATTCAACTCAACCTATTTAGGGGCTGAAAATCGAAAGAATATTTGAACGATTCCTGAAATAAACATCAATATATCTAATTTAAATTCCTATCCTACTTAGAGCCTTGGGCAGTAGAGGAATTAAGCCCTAAGTCTTCGGGCTAGTTCCAGACAAATACTTATTTTCAAACTCTATATACACAGCTTGAAATGGGCTTGCCATTTCAAGTTCAACTTCCCAGGAGTGCGCCAGCTCATTCCCTCACTTGCTCAAAGTGATTTAAGGACTGCCAAGGTCCATGAATCACTAACGGTTCTCCAGTCATAGCCTGAGCCTTCACTTCCACCAGATTTGCCACCAGCCCAACGCATTTACCATGAGATCCGTCATCCTCTACATTGACGATGAGGAGCAATCCAGCGCTCCCCTTGTTCAACAACTGCATCACAGTCTGGGCGATCGCTATGAAATTGAATGGGCCAGTAGCGACAACATCCCTGAGCGACTGAAAGCCCTGCAAGCCAAGCATTGTGAGCTCCCCATCGTAATCATGGGTCAGCTACGTCCTGACTTATGCGCTGCAAGCCTACTAACAGAGGTCCAACAATCTTTCTCCCATGCAGGCCTTGTGATCTTGACGGAGAATCAGCTGGGCAAGGCTATCGCAATGCACCAGCAAGAGTTGCAGGGTTACAACTATCTAACGACCTCCTGGGATGCCACCGAACTACAACTCACCGTGCAAGAAGCCTTAGAGGGCCATAGACCACGGACGATTCCAAAAACTCAACCAGGTGAACCGAGCGAGGACAGTAACAAGAATAATGCCCTGCTCCAAGCCACTCTAGATGCCACCGTCGATGGAATTCTAGCCCTGGACTGCGATGGTCAAATCACCCATTTCAACCAAGCGCTGCTCAATCTGTTTGCACCAGAATCTTGGGCTCACACAATGCTGAGGCGCAGCCATGACAGCGATGCAAATGAAAGCTTGCACAACAATCGCGAACAAATCATTCCCCTACTGCAACAGTGGCTGCAAAGCTCCCCCGAGCTATGGAAACATCTGATGGCGAAACGATTTGCCCAGGACTGTGCAGATCCAACCAAAACCGCAGTTGCCCAGGCGATCGCCGAAGCCAAAGGTCTCCGTGAGCCCCACATCACCAGCATTACCCTCGCCAATGGCCGCAGCCTGGAATATCAGAGCCAGCTACAACGCGTCGGGAACAACATCGTCGGTCAAGTCTGGAGCTTCCATGACGTCACCGAGCGCCAACGCAACGAAATCCTAATTCGCTACCAAGCTCATCATGACTTCCTCACCGGCATCGCCAATCGCTTCAAATTCAACGATGTCCTAGATGAAATGCTGGCAGAGGCCGCAGAAAAGCAGTCTGAACTGGCAGTACTGTTCATTGATCTAGACCGCTTCAAAGTGATCAACGATAGCTTGGGTCACAGCATTGGGGATGAACTACTCAAGCACTTTGTCCAGCGACTCCAGCGCGTTTGTCGCCCCGGTGAATTGATGGCTCGTTGGGGAGGCGACGAATTCACCATGGTTGTAGGCAACCTCGCCGAAACCGATGGAGCCACCCAAGCAGCGCGGCGTATTCTCTCGATCCTCCAGCGTCCCTTCGAAGTCCAGGGGCACCAGTTAAGGATCAATGTCAGCATCGGCATTGCCCAATATCCCCAGGATGGAACCTCAGCGGAACAGTTGCTCAAGCGGGCAGATATGGCGCTCTATGAGGTCAAAGAAGAGGGGCGCAATGGCTATCAGCATTACCATCCCCAACTAGATCAGAAGGGACAGGCATTGTTTGCGATCGAAAGTGCCCTACATAAGGCTCTAGACCGTAACGAGTTGAGCCTCCATTACCAACCTCAGCTGGATAGTGCCACGGGGCAAATCACCCATATGGAAGCCTTATTGCGCTGGCAGCACCCTACATTGGGCGATATTGCCCCCCAAGAATTCATCGCGATCGCGGAGCAAAATGGCCTGATTTTCTCCCTAGGGGAATGGGTGCTCACCGAAGCCTGCCGTCAGGCTAAAACTTGGCAGAAAATGGGCTTTGAACAATTAAAGATGTGCGTTAATCTCTCCCCCCTTCAGCTATCACAAGCCAACCTGCCTCAAATGATCCAGCGGGTTCTGAATAAAACAGGGCTGGCTCCCCGGTGGCTAGAACTAGAGATCACGGAATCTGCAGCGCTGCGCAATGAACATGTTATCAAGGACGTCCTGGACTCTCTGCAGCAGTTAGGACTCGAACTCGCCTTGGATGACTTTGGTACAGGCTACTCCTCCTTAAGCTATGCCAAGCAGTTGCCATTTGACACGCTGAAGCTAGACCAGTCATTTGTTCGCGACCTGATGACCAATGATAGCGATGGGGTGATTGTGCAAGCGGTGCTGGCGATGGGGAAAGGACTTCAGCGGAGAGTCGTAGCGGAGGGGGTGGAAACGGAGGAATTGCGAGACTTATTGCAATCCTGGGGCTGTCGCTATCTCCAGGGCTACTGGTTTAGCCGGCCGCTCTCTGCCGAATCTGCAACGAGGTTCTTGCTTGCGCAACAAAAGGCAGTGATGCAGGCTTGAAGCGGCCACTCGCAGTTGAGTTGCTAAGTTTAGCCAGAAAGATTCAATTGCTGACAAGTTGATGTCCTCAGGATGTGGCGTGCTCAACAACAGAATGTAGCGACGGAACCACTAAAGGTAAGTTTTCTCTGTACGATTAGCATCATGCTCGAGGTGAATCGTCTCTCAAACTCTTGCCAGAAGGCCTTTTAGAGCGTTTATGATTGCGTGATAGCCCGAAAATTATTCTGATGTACTCCTAGGAATATGCGGAAAAATTACTCCTCCTCTCTAATTTAGGAGTAACATCCCCCAAAATTCCGCATAATGAATAGATTGCTGGCCGGGGAAATCCCACGGGGATAGATGGTGGAAACTGATTTCAAATATGACGTCTTCCTCAGCCACAGTTCGCAGAACAAGGATGTGGTGCAAGACCTCGCGAACCGGCTGAAGTCGGACGGGGTGAGGGTTTGGTTGGATGAGTGGGAGATCCGGCCAGGCGACAGTATCCCAGCGAAAGTCGAGGACGGACTGGAGAACTCCCGCGTGCTGGTGCTTTGTATGTCGGCTGAGGCGTTCGGCTCAGACTGGACTCAGTTGGAGAGCCATACTTTCCGCTTCAAAGACCCTCTCAACCAAAACCGACGGTTCATTCCACTCAGGCTCGACGATACACCCACCAAAGGATCACTCGCGCAATTTAGCTATATCGATTGGAGGACGAGCGAGTCGGAGAGGGAATATACGAAGCTGCTAAATGCCTGCAAAACGGTAGAGGAGCTGCCTGAAACACAAATTGCGGATGGAAGTGATGACACGAGGATAGCAGTTCAGTTGGCTCTGGAAGGCCACAGCATATGGGCTATGGAGTTCAGTCCGGATAGAAATTTCGCATTCACCTCCGAGGGCTTGAATAGCAAAACTGCTCAACTGTGGGACTTGAAATCCGGGCAGTGTCTTCGAACGTTTAAGGGACACACACGTGAAGTCGAATGTTTTGCGTGGAGTTTCGATCAAAATTTTGTTCTGACTAGTTCAGGTGATCACACCATTCGCCTTTGGGATGTGGCAACAGGAAGCTGTATTCGAGTCTTTAAGGGACATGATGTCAAAGTCCGAAGTGTTGCTTTATTTGACGATCAGACGCGCATCATCTCCGGCTCGGAAGATAGGTCTCTGCGGATGTGGGATTTGAAGACCGGGAACTGCCTACGTGTGTTTATAGGGAACAGTCATCAGGTTTCAAGAGTCGCATTAAGTCCAGATCAACGTCACGCCGTTTCTGGTGGCTGGTATGGTGAGATTCGTCTGTGGGATATCAACACGGGACAGTTATTGCACGTGCTCGAAGGCCACTCGGGTACTGTATGGAGTATCACGTTTAACACTGATCAAAGCCGCATACTGTCGGGAGGCGAAGACAACACGCTGCGCTTATGGGATTTCGAGAGTGGTAAGTGCCTTCGGGCATTAGAAGGTCACACAGGTTCCATTTTCAGCGTTCGCTGGGGGGATGATCCACGCTTAGCGCTGTCTGGTTCCACGGATAAGACGATTCGGTTGTGGAACGTCGAGACTGGCCAATGCCTACGCGTGTTCGAAGGTCACACGAATTCTGTCGTTTGTGTCGCATGGGATGTTAGCGGCCGTCACGCAATTTCGAGTGATAAGAGCGGGGTCATCCGAATGTGGGATCTGTCAGAGTTTGTCACCGACGTACAAGCGCCGTCAACAATATCACCACCCACCCCACCCCAATTCCAATACACTAACGCCAAAGTGCTGTTGATAGGCAACAGTGCTGCGGGGAAAACCGGGCTCTCGAACCGGCTTGCTCTGAACAATTACAAAGAAACCGACTCCACGGTCGGAGCGTGGGCCACGCAGTGGAAACTTCCGCTGCCGGAGGGCGACGACGTCGCGGGGGATTCCCACCGCAGCGATGAGGACGGTCTGGGGCCGGATGCTATCGCGACAAATGTGGAGCGAGAGGTCTGGCTGTGGGATTTCGGCGGGCAGGCCGATCAGCGGTTGATTCACCAGCTTTATATGGATCAGACACAAGTAGCCGCGCTGGTCTTCGATCCGCAGAAACAGGACTTGCTCGAATCACTGGCAACATGGGAGCGTGATCTCCAACGAGCTTCAACCAGTGACGACTTCAAAAAGTTGTTAGTGGCGGGTCGAATCGATGCAGGCAAGCTTCGCCCAGTCAGTAAAAAACAGATTGAGCGTTTTGCGGAAGACCATGGCTACGCAAAGTACATAGAAACCAGCGCGAAAGAGAACACTGGTTGCGATGAATTAAAAGAGTGGATTTGTAAGCTCATTGATTGGGATAGCATTGCCAAACGCTCATCTCCTCTATTGTTCCGACGACTCAAAGAAGAGATTGTTCGATTGAAGGATGAAGGCCGTATTCTGATGCGGTTCAACGAACTTCGTGAAGCACTTTCGTTGCGCCTGAGCGGTGATGACAAAAGATTTACCGATGCCGAATTGAAAACCGTCATTACGCTACTAGCAGGTCCAGGAGTGGTCTGGGAGCTAGCATTCGGCAGTTGGATTTTGCTAGCACCGGAACTCGTGAACTCTTACGCCCAGGCTGTCATCCGTACGCTACAGGAAGACGAACGCGAACTAGGTTGCATCGTTGAGCGACGGGTTCTCGATGGTGATTTGAACTACCCTAAGGACTTAAAACGACTTCCAGAAGAGGAAGAAAGAATCATTTTACTGGCAATGCAACGCATGCTTGCCGAAAACGGGATCTGTCTTCGGGAACAAACCGAAACTGGGGCACTGCTGGTCTTTCCCAGCTATGCTCGACGCGAACGTCCCGAGAAAATTGAGCACCCATCTGTTCTAGTTAGCTACCAGTTTGAAGGCTTCCTTGATGATGTTTACGCAACTCTAGTCGTTCGCCTGCACCACACCAGCCCCTTTACCCTGAAAGCACTTTGGAATGGAGCAGCTGACTTTCAGACCATCGGCAGTCGAGATTTAGGGTTAAAACTAGAACGAAAGTCGGCAGGCGCAGCGGAATTATTAGTTTACTTTGACCCCGCCACAGGCCTTGGGGAGATGATGACCTTCAGCAAATATGTTCATGAGCATCTACTCAAGAAGGCTACGGATCGCGCAAGTGTGACACGTCTAAGGCATTGGGTTTGTGAATGCGGAGAACCCGTGGAAAATCGAGCAGCAGCAATGCGACGACTGAACAGCAAAGGACGCGAAGCGAGCATCATCTGCGTCGAATGTGAAAAGCGAGTCAAACTTTGGGATCCAATGGAAGAGGCATTTGCTGCCCCTTCCATCATTGCTCGCATTAGGGAACTAGATGAAGAAGCTGAGTTTGAACTGGACAGCGAAAGCAAAGAACGCACATTAGTAGGGGAAGTCATCTCAACGGTTTCACTAGCTGGGCAGATCTGCCGTGAGACTCCGATCGCAGATTGGGGAATTGACGCTGAAGTCGAATTCAAAAACGACGATCAGCAGGCAACTGGGAAAAAGGTCTATCTGCAACTAAAGTCTGGCGACTCACATCGAAACATTCGCAAAAAAGACAAAGTCGAAATCTTCAAGGGATTCACCTGGCGACAGGCTCAATATTGGATGGAGCAGGCTTTTCCAGTGATGCTCGTCATTCGAAATTCAAAGGGCGAAGTGCACTGGATGGAGATTCGTGATCATCTGAAAGATGTCACGAACAACGGCAAGAAACAGGTCCGACAAATTGAGTTCGAAGGGCAACGCTTCGACGTAATGAGCGTCCGACGATGGCGAGCCAATGCGCTGGGATTAGACCAGGTGTAGTGAAGAGA
This sequence comes from uncultured Pseudanabaenaceae cyanobacterium, assembly GCA_937949725.1. GTDB lineage: Bacteria > Cyanobacteriota > Cyanobacteriia > PCC-9006 > JAAUQQ01 > JAAUQQ01. The sequence continues at coordinate 1,466 of CALECT010000109.1, read as the reverse complement.
CCAATCAGTACACGCACGTGACATTATCACGGCCGCCAGGCTACACAGGTGATATCAGCATCAAAAACTGAGCATCCAAAAATATAGAAAAACGGTGGGCCTCTCAATCATCAAAATGTCAACAGTCTAGATTCAGGATGTTTTCATATTGGCTCACGGGGGAAAAATAACACCGATTCCTTAGTTCCCCTGAACCGATGATAAAAGCCTTTTGTCAGTTGATGGGCCTGTCATTGTGGATCGCCGCAGTCATGACACTGATCGCCGGGACACTTAACGCTCTGTTTGGCTGGAACCTTGCCTTACACCAAATCCGGCTAGGTGACCCCCGATTCCCATAAGTTTATCTGTAGGGGCAAACCGCTGTTAGCCCGCAGAGAGTTTAGGGGGACAGCTATTAGGATTTGGTATTAAAAGCGGGCGGCTCGACCATTCCGCTGCCGGAGGATTTTGTAGGGGCCCTTATGGGGTAGGGAGAATTCATTACCGAAGAGAAAATCTTGAGAATCCCACTCCTTCGTAGATCTATTTTCAAGACTCCACGAAGAATGAAGGTTATTAAGCTTTTCTTACAACTAATGAATAGTCCCTACCTTATGGGGGCGATCGCCTTAGCCATCCTGGGTGCAATCTTCTATGCCTTAGGCAACCTCAAGAGAACCTGGGCCTTGCTGCGACGCTATCGCTGGTTCATGCTCATCGGCCTCGCCCTAACCACTGCCTTGATCATCATTGGCATCCCCATGGCCATGCCCAATTTAATGCTGGAAATAGCCGTGCAAGACGGCAACTCTGCCAAGGCCCAGTCCCTGCTGCAAAAGCGGGACTACCCCGATGAGGTATTGAATGACCTACTCTACTGGTCGCTCAAATCGGACGATCAAACCGTTACTCAAATGATGATCGACCAAGGGGCCGACATTCACCAACGCCAAGGCGAATTCAACGCCACTCTGCTCCACAATGCAGTAGCATTTATGCCTGCTTCAGCCACCGATGTCTTGCTAGAGAAAGGCATTGATGTCAACGCCCAGGATGATCACCAGCGCAATGCGCTGCATAGCTTAGGACTCGTCCGTAATTAAATTACCGCTTTAGCCTAGACATGGGAGCAAAGGATTTGCGACCCTGGAGAGATGCCAGATGCCAAGGTCGTGGAAGGATTACGGTTCAAATACTTTGCGTTGATTGACGACCTAGACGAACGGGGTCGTCGTCGTTGGGCAGCGACCGAAGCCATCGCCTTGGGACGAGGCGGTATTATCGCAGTCGCCACTGCAACTGGATTATCGGACCGCACTGTGAGGACTGGAATCAAGGAGCTGCGCAATTCAGACTCTTTGGCCCCCAGTCGTCAGCGGCGTGCTGGAGGCGGTCGTAAAAGACTCGAACATCATGACCCAGACCTTCAGCGAGCGCTAGAGGATTTAGTGGAGCCGAGCGAACGAGGAGACCCCGAGTCTCCC
>CALECT010000108.1 GCA_937949725.1 uncultured Pseudanabaenaceae cyanobacterium | reverse complement strand
TCTGGGCTTCGAGGACCTGTACGGCGAGCTAGGTGCTTCCGGCGTAGATGGAGCGACTGGCCTGAACAACGAAGGTTCTGACCGCGATTTCAACGATGTAGTGATTGCAGTGAAGGGCTTGTCTGCTCGTCAGCAGTCCGTTCCTGAGCCTGGCATGATGCTGGGTCTGGGCGTTGTGGCTGCTGTGGGTGCTCTGCGCCGCCGCAAGTCTGCATGAGTCTGAGTTTGGCAAAGCCAAGGCTGCCCTCACCCCTGGCCCCTCTCCCCAGGGAGAGGGGAAATCAAGGCGCTGACAAGTCTGTTCTTGCGTTGGATTCTCCTTCTCTTTGAGGAGAAGGGGTTAGGGGATGAGGTGGATTTGCAGGTTGTCGAACTCAGCTTGAGTCAGGGCGATTGTCGCCCGTGGGAAGAACGGGAAAGACTATGGTTCGATGGATGGAGTAGCGTCAGCTTGCTCCATCCATTCACCCGGTTTCTTGGCGATATGTCCGATTCGATGGCGAACTCTGCTCAGTCCTCTTTTGCTTTGCCCAATTCGGCTCCAGGGGCTTCCGCAGCCCCGATGCCAACCCCATTTGTTCAAGGCCTAAGCCAACACATCGCGCAGCAGCCGAATCAGCGCATCACTTTTGCAGAATTTATGGATTGGGCGCTGTATCAGCCGGGAGGCTACTACAGCGGCAGCCCCGGTATTGGTCCCCAAGGCAAAACAGCCGGGGATTTCGTCACGTCGCCCCATCTCTGTGCTGACTTCGGCGAATTGCTCGCGGTCCAGCTAATTGACATGTGGGAGCGGCTCGGTCAGCCCCAACCCTTCCAGATTGTGGAAATGGGGGCAGGTCATGGATTACTGGCGGTGGATATTCTGCGCTACCTCAGCCGTGAGGCTCCGCAGATTTCCTTGGACTACAAGATTGTGGAGCGATCGCCCCTGCTCCAGCGCTCCCAACATCAACAGCTAAAAGCCGGGCTTGCCCCCCAGCTTTTAGAACACATTCATTGGCACACATGGGAGGACCTTTCCGATCAATCCATCACAGGTTGTTTTTTATCTAACGAACTCGTCGATGCTTTTCCAGTTCATTTGGTGGAAGTGCAGGGCACAGGTTCAGATCGCCAGCTTCTAGAGCTCTACGTTCAGCCCGGTTCCTCTGGCTTTGAGTTCATCCCTGGAGAACTATCCCAGTCAGAACTCGCGAGTTACTTCGACCGCTTTGCCCTGCCCCTGGATGCCTATCCCGAGGGCTACCGCACGGAAATTAACCTTGCGGGCGAGGGCTGGATGGAGCAGGTTGCCAGTAAATTGGCGCGGGGCTATTGCCTCACCATTGACTATGGCTACAAGGCCGATCGCTATTACCAAGCCAGCCGTCGCGGGGGAACGCTCCAGTGCTATTACCAGCACAGCTACCACGATGACCCTTTCATTAATGTGGGTCAGCAGGACATTACGGCCCATGTGAATTTCACGGCTTTGGAGCAGTGGGGCGAAGCAGCTGGGCTAGAGAACCTGGGCTTTACCCAGCAGGGCTTGTTTTTGATGGCCTTGGGACTGGGCGATCGCCTCCAGGCCCTCGCCAGCGATGCAACGGATATTCGAGCGGTGGGCCAAATGATTCAGCGGCGCGAACAGCTCCATGGCCTGATGAACCCCATGGGGCTAGGGAATTTTGGCGTGTTACTTCAGGCCAAAGAACTGAGTCAGGATGAGCTGGACCAGCCTCTTAAGGGCTTAGTGGTTCCTCCCTGGGGGACATAGCGTGATGGCCTCTTTGGGAGGGCAAACTAGGGTCACGCCACGGGGATTGCATAGGCTGGATGCGATCGCGGATCACGACTTGGCTGCTTTGTATTACGCGGCACAGTTTGCCTGCTTTGGGCCTGAAATGATAGTGACTATAGACCAGGATTGTAAGCAAATATACTCAACTCTGTGGTCTAATTGGATAGAGTCTTATGGGTTGGATAATTGACCTTTTGAGGTTTCCATATCCAGCGGTATCGCCTTTCTTCAGCGCTAACTGTTGCCTTTCCCCGCAAGCACCGTCGCTCCTGCGAAAGATTTTATGGCTCTTCAGACCCTGACCCAAACAAAAGCAATTGATGGCGCATTTTCGCTGCCAGTCGTTTGCTCCACGCTTTGTGCGGAGGCATTGGGTCGTCATATTCAGGTTTGTTATGGCTTGGATTCCTTGCTGTCTTGCAAGCTTTGGATCAAGGGCTTGAGCGATGTGTATCTCGTTGAGACCCGCGAGGCGAAATACGTCCTACGGGTGAGCCATGCCCAATGGCGCTGTAGCAATGAAATTCAGTTTGAGCTAGCGTTCTTAGATCATCTGCGGAGTCAGGGCGTCACTGTCGCAGCGCCTCGCCACACTGTTGATGGCAGCCTTTTTGTTGCGTTTTCGGCCCCTGAAGGTCAACGCCATGGGGCATTGTTTCCCTTTGCGCCGGGGGAGATTCCGCTTTGTGACTTGAACTTGCTCCAGGCGGGGCTGTTGGGTCAGACCCTAGCCCAGGTTCACCAAGGCTCGCAGAATTTTTGGGAGCCTTGCCATCGTCCGGCTCTGACGCTGGAAACGCTGCTCCATGATTCGGTGGACCAGCTGCTGCCGTTCTTTGCGAATCAGCCGGGTGAGCAGACCTATTTAGGAGAGCTGCGATCGCGCCTTCAAGAAAGCCTGGGCGATTGGAACCAGACCGGTCCCCATTGGGTGGTTTGCTGGGGCGACCCCCACAGCGGCAATGCTCACTTCACTGAGACGGGCGGCATTACCCTGTTTGACTTTGACCAATGCGGCTATGGCTGGCGGGTTTTTGATATTGCCAAATTTTTGCAGACTTCTCTTCGTACGGGTATGAGCTACTCCGTTCGCCAGGCCTTTTTACAGGGCTATGAGTCTATTACGCCCCTCGAAAAATGGGAACTCAGTTCTCTCTCTGACTGGGTGCAGGTCGCTCATTTGTGGTCCTGGGCACTGCGGCTGAATGCGAAGCAGTTGCATAGCCATAGCCAGTTTGATCAGCGCTACTTTAATCAGCGTTTGCATCAGCTAAAGAGCTTTACGCAGCACAATTGGCAACTGATTTAGGCTGCGAAAATTACATTGCCTGGAAGTCCCAATATTCCACCATTGGTTCGCCTTCAACTAGGGCTAAAAGCTTGGCTAGTCTGCCGCTGCTTTGCTCCCACTTGAGATATTGGTCTTGAGCTTGGCGACCGTCCCAACCTTTGCAGAGCACAATTTTGCTGGGGGTGTCTGCGACGATATAGAGCTTGGCATAGCGACAGCCCGGTGCCTTTCGAGCACTCGGTAGAGCTTGGTTTAGCTGGGCTACTAGAGCCTCGACTTGGTTAGGCTTTGATGTGAAGTGAATTATTGCAGTAATCGGAGTTTCTCTGACAGTTGTAGAGACAGAAGTGGTGACTAAAGCCAGGAGAGAAGTCCGTTCTCGCAGCGTGCTTCCCTTGCCCCAAATAGACATTTGGGGCAATAGCATAAACCCCAAGCTTGAATCTACTCCTTTGCTAAGAAGCTGGCGACGAGAGTATTGCTGCGATTTATATGACATGGGATTGCTGAAACTCAAATGAGCTTAAAGGAGATGATTTCCCGGAAAACTGAAAACTCCTGCTTCAGTATTTAGCTCTGGCTCAGGGAGTACAGCTTTTCTTCTTCCTCCTTAGAAATAAGAGAATACTCTGACCAATGGCGACTCTCAGGAATCAATTTTCCCCTCATCCAGATTAGAAATGCTTCACCTAGATTCTCTTGACAAGCTTTGCTTGGTAACCAGAGACGGTCTGAAAGATTCCAAACAAACGAACATCTATATCCATCTTCATTGCTAACATTAGTGATTTCACACAAATGAGGATCGGTGCTATCTGTTGTACTCTCTTGCCATTCACTAGATAGATTGCTGGAAAACTCCGAATTGCGGAGTATCCCCGTCAGGGAGCAGCGAAATTTCGGCGTGCGTTTGTATGTCTTCGGGTCTGGAAGAAGATAGTCTTTATTGAGTTTTTCGGTGATGTACCGTACGTCTCTTGTGTCAGATGGAGGAATCATATTTTGCCTTTGTTAGCTTCTTGACGATGGTAACATAAGAAAAAATGATGTGTCTAATTTGATGCTCCGAGATATCCTCGAGGCGTAATCAGCCAATTGCCGTGGCGTAGTGTGCTGGCATTGCCAATCAACACCACCGTCAGCATATCCACATCGTCAGGATTCAGCTCTCCCAAAGTGGTCAGCTTAATCTGCTCATCCTCGCGATAAACCGATCGCACCAAAGCAACCGGTGTGGTTTCCTTACGATGCTCCAAGAAAAACTCTCGCGCGCTACCCAACTGGGTCAACCTTGTTTTTGATTTGGGGTTGTACAGCGCCACAACAAAATCCGCTGCTGCCGCTGCCTTGAGTCGTTTCTCGATCACCTCCCAAGGGGTGAGTAAGTCACTTAAGCTAATGGCACAAAAGTCATGCATCAGCGGCGTTCCCACTCTGGCGGCGGCGGCTTGGAGGGCGGTAATGCCGGGAAAAACTTGGACGCTGGGCGTTTGGCCATTCCAGTCGGCTTGGCTAAGGCTTTCCATCACGAGGCCTGCCATGCCGTAGATGCCGCTATCGCCGGATGAGATCACGGCGACATTGAGGCCCCAGTTGGCCAGGACGATCGCCCGTTCTGCCCGCGCTCGTTCTTTGGTAATCGGCATGGGTTCGACGATTTGCCCCGGTCGCAATAGGGGGCGGATCAGATCGATGTAGAGGCCGTAGCCAATAATTGCGTCAGCTTCGACTAGGGCCGTTTTTGCAGCGGGAGTGATCTGGTCGAGGGCTCCAGGGCCGGTGCCGATGAGGGAGAGATGGCCGGGGCGATCGGTGTATTCTTGGTCTGCTTTGGCGATCGCAACGGTCACTGCACCGGGCTGACCGTTGAGTCGAACAATCTGCTTTGAGGTGACTAGCGAGCCGTTGGTTTGGTCCGAAGCGGCAGCGATGGCAGCGGCTTCGGCAACGCTGGGGGTGCCGACTTCTTTGGCGACTATCTCAGATGGGGTGGGGACTGCGATGTCTTTGAGTTCATCGGCGGTAAAGCAACGCAAGGGCCAGCCTTTGTCTTGGCAAAGTTCGAGCAGGCCGACCTCGTCGGATTTAAGATCAAGGGTGGCAATGCCTGCGATCGCTCCCTCTGCCCAATGACCTTTCGCTAGGGTTTGAGTAACCGCAGCTTCAATTAGTTGCCGCGAACTGCCCCGCTCACAACCCACACCGATCCACAGCACTCTGGGGTGCCATTGAACCTTGGGCATTCCTTCGTCACTAAAGCTTCGCTGGATTGCGCTGACCCAAACTCTGGCTTGGGCTGTCGATTCCGCTGCCGCGATGTCCGATTGCAAATCAGCCTCGTCGCCAAAGCCCAGCTGGAAGCTGTGGCTTTCGGGTAAGTGACGCTGCCAAAGATCGGAGCCCGCATCTTGAATGACTTGTACGGAATCCTGACGGGCGAGGGCGGCACTGACGCCCAGCCAGTCACCGCTGCCTTTGGTCCAGCCGAAGGGACGACCCAAAATATCAATGCCGGTTCGCTGTTGGGCGGAGGCGGCTCCAGTGAGGATTGCTTGGGCTCCTAGCTGAGTTGCGATCGCTTGAGCCAGTTGATCTGCCCCGCCCTGGTGCCCACCGCAGAGGCTGATGACAAAGTTGCCCGTTTCATCGAGGACTGCGATCGCCGGATCCGTTGCCTTGTCCTGCAATAGCGGAGCCACTAGCCGAACCGTTGCCCCACTTGCTAGGGCAAAGATAAAGCCAGAGGTACTGGGCCAAAGTTCGGCGATTTTATCTTTGAGGGAGTCGCCGTAGCTGTGGAGATTGGGAGCAGTCTCAGCTAAAGCAGAAAGCTTGGGAGAAACCCAAATTGTGAGGTTGTCTTGGTTGAGCTGCTGGAGCTGTCGCAGCGCTGCCGGT
>CALECT010000107.1 GCA_937949725.1 uncultured Pseudanabaenaceae cyanobacterium | reverse complement strand
AGCCAGCCAAAGAGGATGGAAGCAAGGAAGAATATCGTCAGCAGAACCAGAGAGATCGCAGCTTGGAAGCGATCGCGATTTTGGGAAGAAGTCATCATGGGAGGAGCCTAAAATTAGCCCGAGATCCCGAAATGGCAAAGTTCTAAAGCTTGCTGCCTTGCAGAAGTGGCAGAAGCATCTAAGTGAGAGAGTGGATGACTGAGATAGATCTCGCTTTCAATGCGCAGATGAGCCTGACAAGTGGAAATTATTCCCAGCATGCCCACTGGATGCAGAGCAAGCCACAATGAATCACGCCAGAATTCCCCCTGACCCAAGCTCAGAGCTTTTTTGAGAACTCCGCTAAGCGTCAAACTTGCAACCTAGACCCGCATTAAAACGTCGAAATCCCAGTTCATATTGTCAGCGTCATAGGTCATCCTGCTGCTAGAGACCTTTGTCCAGCACCTTCTCAGGGGGCAAGTTTCTGGCCCGCAGCGCGCAATAGGGAGTCGGACTGATGATTGTTTAGACAGTCCATCACCGAATGAATATTGGAGGCTTGAGTGGACTGGGTAAAGCTAGGGATGCTTTAATTTCATTCAGGAAAAGATTTCAGACTTGGTTTAATACCTCATCAGCAATAGGAATGTTATGAAATGAGATTTTGAGAGAAAATTTATCTATGGGAAACGAGAAATTCTGGATTTTTCTGGAATTTTATATTAGCTTGATTAAGTTTCTTCTAGGGAGATTGTCTAGAATCCAACTCAGCAAATCAATAGTTCTCGGCAAGGTGACGTTTCTGTTGGGCTAAAGTCTCCACCTTGAGAAGGAGATGCGTAAAATTTTTAGCTCCTTTAAGTATTTTGAGTATAAAGATTACAGGGTTCAAAAAGAGACCAATAAAGTCCAAAATATATCCTCTGTTAACACTTAATTCGATTTGATTGACATCAAAAACTAGCTCTATCACTCTAGAAATAGAGTCTAATTTTGAAAGATTAAAACAAAGGTTGATTCAGTTTTCTTCCTGTTCCAAATCTTTCTGTTGCATCTACAAGATTATTGGATTGAGATCAAATTCTCAGTTTGCTGCAAAAGCTTTCATTGAACTGCTTTTGAAGCCTTAGCTGCTGTGCGCCAATCTTACGATCGCTACAGCAGCTCTCTCAACACTCAGGACCTTTGCCATGAGCGACGTTAAAACAGTTTCGACGGCGAATAATGCCCTCACTCTAGAAACCCGACAGGCCGCAGATAGCCTGCGGGCAGAAATTCAGCGATTGGGAGATGGAAGCTCCCTGGATAAACTGCGTGTCCTCTCGGATCGACTAGAAGCCCTAGGCCAGAAGCAGCTAGGGGTGCAAGCTAGGAGTGCTGGAGGAGATGCAGCCCAGAATGCACCGATCAGAGGCACAAGCCAGAGCGATCTGCTTAGCGGTACCCCCCTGGCAGACAAGATTCAGGGCTTTGGCGGGAACGATATTCTCTTGGGGCTGAGCGGTGATGACTTGATTTACGGTGGCAATGGCGATGACTTGGTCATTGCGGGCAGCGGTAATGACCAAGTTTATGGCGGCAAGGGCGCGGACCAAGTTTTTGGTGGGAGTGGCAATGATGTCCTCCGGGGTAATGACGGCATCGACGTGCTCTTTGGTGAGGCGGACAATGACGACATTAACGGTGGAAATGGTAACGATCGCCTGTTTGGTGGTGCTGGGGATGACAAGGTTGTAGGTGGCACCGGCGCTGACATTCTCAATGGTGGGGATGGGAGCGATCGCCTGTTTGGCCAGGACGGCAATGACCGTCTGTTTGGCGGCAACGATGACGACCGCCTGAGTGGTGGCAAGGGCAACGACGACCTCAACGGCAACGAAGGTAACGACGAGCTATACGGTAACGATGGCAATGACCGTCTCTTTGGCGGCGGCGGTAACGACAGAGTTTCCGGCGGCAACGGCAATGACCAGTTGATTGGCAGTGAGGGCAATGATGAGTTTATAGGCGGTAATGGCAATGACACAGCCGACTACAGTGGCCTTCAGGGCAAAGTCACCTTCCGGGCTGACGTAACTGTCTTGCTAGAAGACCCCAACCAAGCCCCCGATGGTCCCTTCCAAAGAAAGATCACCTATTCGGTCACTAAGCCAGAGGGAGACGACGTTATTCGTGGCATTGAAACGATTGTTGGCGCTGCGGGCCAAGCTAATTCCATTGATTTTTCCGACACCGCTGCCTATGTCGCAACCTATACTGAGGCCAATGGAAATGTCGTCGAATATGAGGTTCCTATTACCACCCCTCGGCTCAATGTGGACCTAAGCCAGAATCAGTTAAAAGCGGGGGGCAGAGACTACAACATTGTTGGATTTAGGGATGTTGTGGGTTCCTTTGGCAATGATGTGATCACGGGCGATGACCAAGATAACGTCTTGCAAAGTGGACGTAACTTCTCAGACAGAAACTTAGATGGTTTTCTGAGAGTCTACGACGGGATTGAATCCGTACCAAGGAATGATCGCGATACCATTTCCGGCGGCGCAGGCAATGACACCCTCATTTCCAATGGCCAGGACATTCTCACAGGGGGAAGCGGTTCTGATACCTTCTCATTCCGCACTGGAGGTTTGCTTTATACCGTTAGCCCGCCCGGTCAGTTCCCAGTCATTCAGCAGGAGTTTTTCGCCGGAGCTTCTCAAATCACAGATTTCAATCGTGCTGAAGGAGACAAGATTGAAGTTGTTGCGGGTCCTCCAAGCGTAAGTTCCTTCGGGTACCTCAATCCGTCTTTCCGAGGGGGGATCTTAGAGAGCGATCAGTTCGCCGTAATCGAAGACGGAGCCGTGCCAGATTCCGCCATCTTTACCTACAGCCGAGGCACTGGTGAGCTATCGTTCACAGGCATTACGCAACGGTCTATAGACCGTGTGCTTACGACCTTTAGCGTCGCCAACCTAGGGGCGGGCTTTGACCTCCAGGCCAGCGACATTTTGGTTTCTCCGAGCATTGCATAGTGAGTGTTGAGGGTGGGGGGGAGTTTACTCCCTCCGTTGAGCTGTCTCTCATTTTCATAGCCCAATTCTGTAGCCCGGCTCCATGATTGTTGCGTCAGCAATTGTTATGGGGCCGGGCATTGCGTCAGTGCATCTCGTCTCAAACAGTGTGCGAAAGGTCTGTTTCACAACCCGCCCGTCCCCCTGAGATCCCTCCCATTTCTTTAAAGAGGCTGCAAGGCGCTGGGTATCAGCTTCATTCATTGGTTGGAAACACAGGTACGGGCAAGACAGCCAGGGCTAGCTCAAGAAAGCTCACTCTAACTCTCATAATCTATCGGAAGAGAGGAAAAATAGGTATGACTTTTTGCATATCGCCTGACTAAATTTACGGAGCAAGCCATCCTCGGCTAGCGCCATTGCTCCTTCTTCGCTGGTAGATTTCCCCAGACCACTTCGCAATTAGTCTTGAGTTGTATCACCCAACTTAATCGTCTTAGCTTTGATGCCATCCAGCATCACCTGCTCTACCGCTTTATCCGACTGATTCCGCTGCTTCAAATTCTTCGACTTATTCTCATCTGCCTCCACATCAGCCACCACCTGCTGACTTCCCTCAGCCTCGGGTTCTAACGCCTGAATCTCCGCAACGATCGCCACCAGCTTCGCCCTCAACTCCGGTGAATCAGCCAACTCATCATCCAAATAGGCCTCCAACGTAGCCAGCGCCTCCGCATCCCCCGCTTCAACCCCCGCCAAAGCCTCCTCCGCCCGCTGATTCCCCGACAACTTCTGCTTAATCAAATCCCACAGCTTACCCACCGGCCCACCGGCCTGCTTCAGCATCTCCAGCCCCACCACATCTATCGCCTTCTCCGTCGCACGCTCCACAAACTTGCTGGCAGCAACTGCCGTCAATGTCGCGACAGTAATAGTAACGGGCTCGGCCATGGGGACACCTCTCCAGATTCAACTATCTTGTAGCATTTTTAGCTCTTCATTCCTGCTCAGCCAGGATAATTTCACGCTCTAAATGCCCCCCTGCCAGCCTGCTGAACACATTTCAAGAATGGTGCTCAACGAAGCAATCAATCACCGCCGCCGCAAAGTTCTCCCCCGTAAACTGCTCTGCATCCCGCAGCCCCCCAGTGCTAAACACATTCACCTCCAGCAGGCGATCGCCCATAAAATCCAGCCCCACCAAAAACAACCCATCCGCCACCAGCTTCGGCCCAATCGCTGCCACCACCTCCGCCATCGCCGCCGTGATCACCCCAGGCTCCGCCTTG
>CALECT010000106.1 GCA_937949725.1 uncultured Pseudanabaenaceae cyanobacterium | reverse complement strand
GCTTCGGCTGGAAACCTATTGTTAGGATAGTTGCTGATAAAAGCAGACAATCCCCAGACAAAGAGGCGATTGAGAATATAAGGTGTCCACAACAGAACGCAGAGCATACCACTGGCGGCTAAGTAAAATAATGCGGGTTTCATGGTTTTGCCCTGATTTTTGAACGTAATAATGGGTCTTACATCAGCTCGCAGAAAGCGCAAATGCAAGAAGAACGAGGCGCGGCTGTCGAGCGATCGCTATTGAATCTGCAACTGGGCAATGCCGAGGGGCACGTCAAACTTTTCACACCAAATGTAGACTTCGTTATAGTCCTGAGCATTGATGCCAGCAGGCAGCTCATAGTTAGACGCCCCAGTCAGAGCAATCAGATCACCGGCTTTGGTGCTGGAATCGTAGCCATCTTTGCCTAGCCCAACTTTAGGGTCGGGGGCATTGTCCAGGGAGAAGTCATCGGCGAGTTGGATGATGTATTTCCCATCGGATTCCACGACGGAAACCTGGCCGGTCACGATGTGATCATTGCGGCCTTCAAAGCTTCCAGATGCCAGGATGGTTGCTGAGGCATCTTGGCTGGAGCTGGGCGCTGCGTCATCTGTGGCAGGGGTAGAGACTGGGGGAGTGCTAACGACGGTGTCGTCTGGCAATGTTCTACAGGCTGAGAATGCGAAGAGGCTGGCCGTTACGGCGAGGGAAAGAACGGCCTTTTTACGAATGGAGTAAGTCATGGTTCTTGTTCGTGAATAGGGATTAGGGGGCTGTAGGAAAGGAGCATCTGAGTTGTGATAGCGAATCCGGTTCAGGGACACCCGATGCTCATCAGTTGAGCCGTAGGGACGAACCGCTGTTCGCCCGCAGAGGGTTTGGTAGGGGGACAGCTATTAGGATTTGGTCTTATTCAGTGCCACGGAAGGGGTAATTTGCAGCAATCACAAATTCCAAGCCCTTGGCGAGTAGGTCTAAATCGACGCGGGAAAACGGATGGGTACCGATGTCAGCCAGGTAGAGGCGACCGTCGGACTTAATCAGAAATAAGGCTGGCTCACTGAAGAGCTTAGGCTCCTTCTCAAAATGGCCTTTGCTGAGATAGAGGCCCCAGCGACGCATCTCCTCTGGCGTTAATCCATAGCCCAGGGTGAGGTTTTTGAGATTGGCTTGGGTTTTGAATTGCTGAGTTTTGTCTTGGTCGTCGCCGCTGATGGCGATCGCATTGATGCCCAACTGCTCAAACGTTGCCAGCTTTTGCTCCAACTGCGTCAGGTACTGAGCACAAATCGGGCAATGGACACCGCGATAGAACAGAACCATCGTGTAATTCTCGGGCGTCTGCTCAGCCAGACTCCAGGTGTTCCCCGATAGGGTCTGGACCTTCAACTCCGGGGCTGGATGGCCCATAAGTAATTTGGGAGATAGGGCGCGATCGGTTTCAATCATCATGGTTTTGGGGTCCGTTCAATTGGTTTACTGAGAGCGTTTTACTGGGTGAGACTGAAGCGGTGAGTGAGGCCGCTTCCTCTGCTGCCTTTTCATAGTCGGCCAACCAAAAGTATTGAACAAGACTATTATTGAGATGGAAGCTATAGAGAGTAGCTATAGATGGACCTATACCAAGTGCGCTATTTCCTCACGATTGCCGAGACGGGGACCTTTTCCCGGGCTGCCGAGCGGTTGTACTTGTCCCAGCCATCCCTGTCTACAGGCATCAAGAAATTGGAGCAGGAGTTAGGAGTGGCCTTATTTGAGCGGGGGGGACGGCGGACGGTGCTGACTCCTGCGGGGCGATCGTTTATGAACAAAGCTGAGGTGATCATGGAGCAGTACCAGTCTGCGGTCCATGAGCTGAAGCGATTTAATGACGACACGACCCTGCGAGTGGGCGTACTGAGTACGATGCGAGTGTCGATTTTGTCGGATTTAGTCAGCCGCTTTCAGCAGCATTATCCCCATGTCTCCATCGAGCTGCACGACGGCAATCTTAAGGAATTGCGGGATAGCTTAGAGCGGGGTGATGTAGATGTTGCACTCACGATCTTGAGCTTGCGTGGCCTGACGGAGCAAAACTTTCAGGCGGAGTCACAATCCTCGGCGCTGCTCTTTGAGCAGCCTCTACTATTGGCAGTCCCAGAGAGTCATCCGTTTGCCCAAAGATCCTCGGTTCGTTTAGCAGAGTTGGATGGGCAACCGATGATTGATCGGATTCACTGCGACTTTTTTCCTCAGGAATGTCAAATTCTCGATGCTGCGAAAGTCAATCCCAAAGTGATTTATCGTGCCAACCATGAGGAATGGGTTATCTCATTGCTCCAGGCAGGCCTCGGGATTTGTGTGATGCCTTACTGGAAGGATATTCCTGGGGTTGTTTATTTGCCGATCGCGGAGGTGAGTTTCCAACGCACCATCGGAATGCAGTGGCGGCAGCACCAGCATTCGGAGCTGGTGGAGCAGTTTTGTCACTTTGCGAAAAGCTATGACTGGTAATGGAGCGGTTTAGGAGATGTTGTTTCCCTTGAAATTCGACTCTGCCTTACGTTGAGAGTAGTGCTGGAAAACTCTTTATTGGTAGGGCATACGGAAAATTTTGTGTTGTGAGGTGTGACACAGGCGTTTGTCTTAAGTCATTTGAAGCTCATAGCCATCCACGCTGAATTTCGCGAATGGCTCATGCAATAAGCAACGGTCTGCTAAGAAGCGTTGTTGTCCATGTCGAGGCACATTTTCCACGATCCATCCTCGATACGGCGGTAGACAATCACCAGCCGCCCTTGGCCACCGCGAACTTCGCCTGTGGACTTATCTGTCATCTCGCCCGTGAAGAAACCCGAAATAATCGCCATATCGCCATAGAGTTTGATGTGCTCATATTCCCAGCCTGACTTGATGTGGTAAGCAGCAATAAGAGGATTGTATTTGTCTCGAATGGCTTGCGTGCCCACTTTGGTTAGTTTGCCGTTATTACAAATGACGACTTCAGGATCACAGGTCGCAATCATACGCTCAATGTCACCACTATCAAGCCCGTGATTCCATTCATCCACGACTTTCTTAAGGTCTTCAATATCATTCATTTGCTTTCTCCTAGTTGGGGTTGATACTCAGTGAAATATTGGCCGACAAGCACTTCATCGATCTCAGCTAGAAATGCTTTGGTTGCTTCACGCTGGGAAAATTGCGGCGTCACACCTTTTGCGGTGTCGTGATCAGGGAAAGTGTAAATCTCAGCAAATAGAGTTGGACGGTTCGGGTCGGTCGTCACATAGGTTTTCCATGAGGTGACCCCCTCCAGTGCAGTAAAGTCTGCACGTGCCCGTTCCCTGATCGCGTCTGCACGCTTCGGGTCTTTCATCTTTAAAACAAAAATCTCTGTTATTTCAGACATGATTTCCTCCCTTTGCGGGGGATATATGTAGCGGAGTTGTGAACTCTTACAATTCAATATAGGCCGTTTATTTGTTCATTCTATCGGGTATAAGATGAACAAATTGATCAGAAAAATGAACAATGAAGGATGCAAATCTAAATGATGTCGGGGTGTTTGTGGAGGTCGCGCGGGCGAATGGTTTTCGCGCAGCTGCAGCAAACCTAAATCTTGGTGTGGGCTCTGTCAGTGAAACAATCCGGCGACTTGAAGAACGTTTAGGCGTGCGCTTGATTGAGCGGACAACTCGGAAAATATCTCTAACTGCTGCAGGTGAAACACTCTTTCAAAGAAGCCTGCCAGCTCTGAAGGATTTAGCCAATGCCTTGGATGAGGTCGGAGAGGAGCAGCAGGTCATCTCTGGGACGTTGCGCCTATCTGCCCCTCGAAGCAGCTCTCCATTTTTTCTAGATGATGCAATCTCGCAATACAGCGTGGCTTATCCTGCCGTCAATATTGAAGTGATGTATGACGATAATAAAGTCGATCTCGTCACCTCTGGCATTGATGCAGCGATTCGCTCAAAAACGTTATTACAGAGTGGAACCTACTCTATGGAGGTTGGACCAAAACTAGAGATGGCTTTAGTCGCTTCTCCTGCATATCTTCAGGCGAGCGGAACACCCAAAAAGCCGTCTGACTTAACGACTTATGACGGTATCCGGTTTGGGTTTGGTCGTGCAGATCGGCTTGCACCATGGTCCTTTAAAGAAGGCAAAAGAAGTTACTTGGTTACGCCGAAGCCGCGCATGATTGTCAATGATTTAGTCTCGATGATCAATTTTGCCAAGGCGGGGCTAGGGCTTGCATATATTTATCGAAAGCCTGTGGAATCTTTGATTGATTCAGGCGAACTCGTCACACTGTTTGACAAGTCTGTGCCGCCGTTGCCCCGTTATACAATCAACTATCTGACAAAGCGGCATATGCCTGCTCGCTTAAATGCATTTATTGATCTGATTAAGAAGGTTTAGCAGACTATCTTAGTGGGGTAATACGAATATGCTGCAATAGTGATTTGAGCCATCGTTGTGGCTTCGAAGACACTCTCCCGTTATCACCATCATGGGTCTAATCCCTCTGGTTCTCAGCGATGCCCCATCGTTCCCGCTCTGTATGGCGATCATTTTGGGCTTACTCTCGGCAACGCTGATTGTTTTGCTGGTCGTGTCAGAGTTGTGTTTACAGCTCAGGTCAGAGCAGCTAGGAGGAACGGGGGATTAGGGCGATTGGATTGCGCGAGATTGGGGTGCTATAGCTTACTGACAATTTGGTTATGCTGTTGCCTTGTCAGTGGGTAGAGCCAGGCGCAAAGCATTCCGCCTAGGATTGTTAGGGCTGGCAGTGGTCCCATAAGACAGCGAATGACGAACAGGGCTGAGTCCGGTTGAGTGATGACTTCAGCACCTGCATTGGCAGTTACCCAGCCGCTGTGCTCTAGAAGGGCCGTGACTAGGAAGAGGGCGATCGCCAACCCCGTCTTCTGCAAGAACACCATCACGCTAGTAAACAACCCCTCTCGCCTTGGCCCAGTCGGATGGTTCACCGCATCCAAATCAATCACATCGGGCAGCATGGCGAAGGGCACGAGGTAAAAAGTGCTGAGACCCAGACCTAGCAAGCCACCTGAGCCATACATCAAAGCAATCTGACCAGGCTGTACGGCAAATAGCCCCAGCAGGCCAAGGATTGCCAGGGGAGCGCCCAATAAATAGATACGCTGTTTGCTGGTGAGCTGGGCTAGCTTGCTCCAAAGGGGAATAGCGAAGATGGAGGCGAGCTGGACGGTGAGGGCCATTTGAATAAAATGTTGTTCTGGCAACTTCATCCAGCCTGTGACGAAGTAGGGCAGGACGGCAGCGGTGGTTTGAATGCCGACCCAGGAGCAGAGGTAGATGCCAATGAGCCAGCGGAACGGGACATTGCTGAAGAGCGAGAGCAGTTGTTGTTTGGCGCTGCGATTGAAGGATGAGGCGGGGATGGGCGGGACAATGGGAGCTACAGGCTGATGCTTTTGCAACTGCTGCCGCTGGAGCTGACGATAGTGGAGCTGGGTGCCTAGGATGGCGATCGCCAGTCCCCCCATAATCAAACCTCCCAAGACAATCCCCAACAACCCATATTGATCTTTAGGCTGCTCTACGAAACCAAAGATGACCTGGGCAATAATCAACCCCACAATGCTGCCTAAGATATTGAAGGCAGACTTAAAGCTCATGAGCTGAGTGCGCTGGTCGTAGCCCTGGGTCAGTTCAGCGGCCAATGCAGTAAAGGGAATTTGGATCGCGGTGTAGAGGGCGAAGGCGAGGATGGAGATGACGCCATAGTAGGCGAAGAGGCTGGTGGAGCTGAGCGGTGGCACCCACCATTGCAGGGCGCAGACTAGGCCGAGGGGAATGGCTGCACCGATAAGCCAGGGGTAGCGACGGCCCCAGCGAGGAAAGTTGGGGGTCTTGTCGCTGAGAATGCCAATGAGAGGGTCATTGATGGCATCCCAAAACCTCCCCAGCAATAGGATGGTGCCCGCCTGCCCAGGGGAAAGGCCGACGACTTCGGTGAAGAAGAAGAGGAGGAAAAAGGCCGCAACGGAAACCGGGGCAACGACACTCATTTCGCCGATGCCATAGCTCCATTTTGTGCGATTGGGAAGGCGAGGAGAGGAAGTCATGGCGATGCACCTGATGCGATGACGCCTCTATCGTAGTGCTTCGGCGGATGGCAAGGAGGTGGTTAGAGTGCGCCCTTCTTATAAAGTAGCTCATGCAACTCTTCGGCCATGATGCGGTAACCCTGGGCGTTGAAGTGGACGGCATCGGATTTGTAATCCTCGTTGCGAATCAGGGTCCTGATCAAATCTTCTTCAAAGACCAAGCCGTAGTCTTCGGCCAGTTCGCCATAGAGCGGTGCAATGCTGGCGGTGATGCTGCGCTGGGGCACGCCGACGAGGACCACATCAATATCTTGGTCTTGGGCAAGCTCAACCATGGCAGCGAGGTTGGCTTTGGTTTGGCTCAGGTCTTGGCTGCGGAGGATGTCGTTGCCGCCTTCGAGGAGGATGAGCAGGTCGGGGTTAGTCTCGGCCAAGACGCCGGGGAGTCGGGCTAGGCCTTCTGTGGTGGTTTCGCCAGAAATGCCCGCGTTGATGACGGTGCGATCGCTTAATTCCGCCAACACTGTCGGATAGCTCTGGGCCTCGCCCACGCCATAGCCTGCGGTGAGGCTATCGCCAAAGGCCAGGATGGTGCCATTGGGCGGAATTGCTTCGAGTTTCGGGCCACCGCAGCCCTGAAGCAGGAGCAAGCTAAGGCTAGCGATCAGCAGTTTGGGAAGAGGATTAGGCATGGGATAGGGCTGTGAGATATCGCATGGGTCCCATCATGGACGGGGGCTCCAGGGGGACCGAGCTGTTTCCATGATGACACTGGTGAATCGAGATGGAGATGTGTCGAATATTGCTTTGCGATCTGGGTGTAGCCTAGTAGAACCTTCCCTAGCCCAGACGGCCCGATCTTCAGAGGATGAATGGAGCGCTGTAACCCATGAAAGCTCGCTATAGCTGGTGGACCGATCGCCCGCGCAATGTGACCCACAAGGAGTATCAGCAATACCAGTTCCTGATGATGGGATTGTTCGCAACAGTCTTTTTCGGGATGGCATCGGGGGCTTCCTTTGTAATGCGGGTGCTGGACTTTCTTCAGCCCAAGGAGCCAGTGCCTGGCATGACGGTGCAGGAGGCGGCAAGCTATGGCCAGGATGGAGCGGCCCAGCGAATGGATATCGTTCAGTTGGAGGGGTATTTGGTTGCAGACGCATCTGAGTCGATGCCCGATGAGCCGGAGCTGAAGGTGCTGCGAGGTCGTTTGTTGCTGGAGGCGGAAGTCGGTGAGGGGGAGGCGCTGGTGAAGGAGACGTTTCTGGACTGGGAGTACCAGGCGGAGGAGGTCTTTTTGAGTGATGGATCGGCGCGGGTGGCGATCGCCTTCCCCTTGGAGCAGTTACCCATGAAAAAGGATTTTTCTGCCAAGGCTTGGGTGACGGGCGGAGAAAGTGGGAGTGCGAGAACCCAGACCTCGAAACCGGTGATGATTGAATATGGGGAGGATACCTTTGCGCCGAGTGAAGCGATGAAGGCGGCGGCCTATGAAGCGGGGCATAGCATTTTGGCGGAGGCAACGCGGGAGTATTTGGCGGATGGTGCTGCGGTGGTGGTGCAGGCGGCGCTTGAGGGAACGCCAGAGGGTGGGCGGCTGGTGGATCCGCTGGGGGAGCGGCTGTCGGTGGAGCTGGGGACGGCGAAGGAGATTAAGGCAGGCAATGTGAAGGCGACGATTTTTTCGTTTTTGTTTGCGATCGGGATGATGGTGTTGGCGTTTGAGCTGGAGAAGAAGCGATCGAAGGTATGGCAGGAGTTTGTGGCACGGTCTAATTCATAAGACTGTGACTTACGCAATTAATGATG
>CALECT010000105.1 GCA_937949725.1 uncultured Pseudanabaenaceae cyanobacterium | reverse complement strand
GCTCCGGTGATGGGTGCCATTGTTTTAGAGGGTTGGATTCCGGTGGCATGAACCAGTACCCGGTGAGGGATGCATGTTTTGGCCAGTCCGTGGGGCGAGGAACGACGCAGTGACTGAACGCATGCATAACCGGAATTGGATGGCCAGTTGAAGTTTGATTCGGGCCACTGCTCTTGCTACGACCATGAATGTCATGTTTCGCACGCCATGGACGCATGTAACTGCGAGTCCCAAACTTGGTGAGGCGATGAACCAGGTGATATGTGCAACGGTTGTAAAAGCGACCAAACGACCGACCGAAGAGCGGGCGATCTCCGGTCGGTACATGCAAAGGCTGGAACATGGTCAGGATTGCTGGGATCTCCCTCACTGCAGCAAATGAGGGGACACAGAACATTTTGGGATGAAAGATAATTAGGTCCGGATCGCTGGTCTCTGCTGCGGACCAACAATCGTCAACCATCCGATGATGAATGGGGCCTACGCGTTTCAAGACCTTAGGGATCGTCCGTAGGACTCCCCAAACATCGTTCAAGTTCTCGAATACTGCACGTCCAAAATCGGACTCAAGAAGTTCCAAGAGTCCGTCTTCGAGATGTGCAAACCCGATGCCATGCTCAGAAATGAGATCGCGGAATCGGGGGCAAGTACAGATTGTCACGTTGTGGCCTGAGGTTTTCAATCCTATGGCCAAGGCTAAGAAGGGTTGAACGTCCCCACGAGTACCGATTGTGGCTATCAGTATTTTCATGAAGGCAGTATTGATGTCGATAACTACTTATTGAAAGGAATTTTTCGGGCTATCATGCTGCCATGCACAAACCTTCAAAGAAGCTTCTGGTAAGCGCTCGCGAGACGATTCGCCTACAACACTATTCTTATCGTACAGAGAAAACTTCTGTTCATGGCCTGACTGACGCTGATCGTCGTGGTGCTTAGGCTTTTGGGAGAAAGACATAAAGCGTGAGCTAGAGCAGCTATGGTCTCGGGAACTCAGTTTAACTAGAGTTAGCGCTTTGGAATTGCTGCGATGCTGCAAACCCGAGCCATTTCTGACACAGAATTGATGCGGCTCAGTGCGATGCATTCTGAACTGCGGTTGGAGCGCAATGCGGATGGGAGTTTAGTTGCTGCGCCTCCAAGGGGATGGATCTCAGGCAACTGCGAGTCAAGAGCGATTAGCCGGTTGATGGTTTGGGTGGAAGATCATGGCTTGGGTGAGGCGTTTAGTTCGTCCAGTGGGTTCCGCTTGCCGAATGGGGCTGTGCGTTCTCCTGATACGGCATTTATTGCGAAAGCGAGACTGCCGGAGGCTTGGGATCAGCAGCAGGATGAGTACATCGATATCGTGCCGGATTTTGTGATTGAGACCCGCTCGCAGAATAACAGTTTGACGAAGCTCAAGGAGAAGATGCAGGAATACATTGAGCAGGGTGTTCAGTTGGGCTGGTTGGTGGATCGCAAGAATAAGGCGGGCCATGTTTATCGCGCTGATGGCAGTGTGACGCAATATCCTGAAGCGGCGGTGGTGAGTAGTGAGGTAGTAGTGCCAGGGTTTGAACTCGGTCTTAAAACTTTGCTGTAACCCTTTCATAGATTAGGTTATAGCTTTTGTAAGGACACTCTTGTAATGCCGTGTAGTATGAGCTGTTTTATCCTTTTGGATTCTACATTCCTTCTCGGAGCGATGTACTATCTCAACCATGCTGCATAAAATCTATAGTCTGACAGTATATCTATGTAGAGAGGTATACTAGCGAAAGCTTAGTCAGAATCACTTCTAAATAGTTTGTAAGTTCTGTCTTTAGTCCGCAGGTACCGAATTTGTAGGTGAACGTTAAGTCGGAGATTTGAGCATGTCTGATCGCGTCAGGGAAAACCTTGAAAGAAGTCTTAATGTGTGTATACAGGATATTTCGCAGACAGCCATATCAATACTCACCTATAAATCGGAAGAAGAAAAAAAATTTGCAGGTAGTATTAGAAACGAAAGTAAGTTAATTGAACAGCTGACTGATCCTGATTTGGTTGTGCATGACTATATTAAGGCTAGCGAGTCCATCATTAAATCAGAATCTGAGTTGAGTGATCCTCTGGAACCTCAGAATATCTCTTCTCTTTTATCTAAAATGCCTGATGCAAAAGCGGATAGAGTCAGGCACTTTTTGGAAGTAGTCCGCAAACAAATCAATCCGCAAATTGCTTCAATTTTTTTATACTCAAAAGGCGGTTCGCTAGAACGCGTTGGTATTCTCGGGCGAGACAAGAATGGAGATGATGTTCAACTGAGCTGGCCAAAGCTTGAATCTTACAAGATGGGTCACAGCATGATTGGTAGAGCCGCTTGTCCTATGAAAGGCTCTTATGGTGAACTTCAAATCTATGATTCCTCTGATGAAAGTACAGATTCACATGATCTCCCTGAGTATTATTCCCAATTATTGGGTGATATCGTTTGTGCAATATCAATCCCATTGAATGGTAGAAATAAGACCTATGGGGTCCTTCAAATAGTAAATAAGATCGATGAGCCTCATAGTTTATTTCCCAGTAGAGATGTTTTTGGTAAAGGAGACTTGCTGGGATTACTTTTTCTTGGAGCAAGCATTTCAAATTCTTTATCTACTTTTAGACATGGGGTTCAGAGCTTGATTTCTGATTATTTGGGCAGGCTCTTAATTTATCCTTGGCATCAGAATAATGTATATCAAGAGATAATTGAGTTGTTAGTAAATAATCCAGAAACATCATTTAAGGCTGGTGTTATTAGAATAATCAATGGTGAAGATGTCCTTGAGGTAAAAGCGACAGCTGAAACAAGAGATATAACTGGCGTTCGCGATGATAGGACTTTGCAATTAGGAGAAGGCTTAGCTGGGCTTGTTGCTAAGAATAGAACGCGACTAACGCTGCATAAGCTCGGAACGGATAAAGAAATCCGAAAATTCAAGAATCAGGATTGGATCCGAGAAAATAATTTTGAGTCATTTGGCTGCTTTCCAATAACTATTAAGGACGAAGTTTTTGGAACTTTATCACTTTATACAGGATACAATTATGAGTTCTATCCTGATAGTATAAATTTTATACAGAGAATAGTAGACTTGCTGGCAGCTTATTTGTATGGTTTGAAAATCTCTAAGATTCACTCTGAAGTGGAACACGTCTGCTCTCAGGGTGCGAGTGACTTAGAAAATGTGAATTATAATCAAGATTCTTTTGAAGAAATAGCCAGTGACAATGCTGTTTCTTTGGAAAGTCAAGGTATCATCACTCCATATCAAGTTCATTCTAGTTCAATAGAAGCACCTGTCTTTAAGAAAAAAAATCTAGATAGAGATATAGAGATGAAGGTTCTGTCCTTGCTTGATAGCGAGGCTATGAGTCTTCACGATATTATTAAGAGGGCAAATTATGGCGAGTCACGAGTTAGAAGGATTGTAAGTGCCTTAATGAGAAATGGATATATTGATTTCGAAAAAGCTGGTTTTCTTCGAAAGATATTTCCACATTTTGTAACGTCTGTTCGGCGTAGTAATGAGTTTGTAGCACGCGGAAATCAAGAGTATTTAGACCTGACTAGAAGAGGGTATTTTATGCTCCATCCTATCTGGATTTCTGATAAATCTTATTAGCTTTGTGATATTTGAGATGAAATAGCTTTATATAGTTGTAGAGTTTTTCATTGTTTCTCTGCTGTGATTGCTGAAGATAATGTTCTTTAGATATGCCTGATTATTGGTATTTATTTTTGAAGTGGGTGATTATTGCCATGCCTGGCTTTATGAACTTTTCGCAAGCCTACTTCTCCTTTTTTCAAGAACCTAAAATAAAGGGTTTTCCTTTCTTTAAGCCTTTTTATTCTCCGGGGTTCTTGGTTTGGTCAGCTTTTCAATTAAGTTTTCCCTGCTTACTATTTTTAGCTTTATTTAAGGGGGATCTAGCAGATCCAAGTCAGTTGAATTTTTGGATATTCTTAAAATCAGTATTATTTGGGATCAATTTTGTTGGTCTTACCAATGCAACAACTAACTTTGGCCCTAAGATCGTTGACTTTAAAAGTTTATATAAACTGATGATCAAACTGGTCGACTGGAGCATTTCTGCAGAGCAAGGACCTCGGAGTAGAGCGTTTTGGTTAGATTTTCGAGAAGAACTTCGAAAATGCTCGCCAGAGCAGCTTCTGAAGGGATTGGACTATTTACAAGAATGTTTTAGAGATCGTGAGAGTCAATTGTCGAATAAGTTGGCGAAAGTGACACATGAAATAGAGGCAGAAGGTCTATCTACCAGTATAAGTGGCGGTTCTTTGGAAGAAGTTCAGCAATTAATTGAATGTGTTAATCGTCTAGCTAAAAATAAGCGCTCATCCATACTTTTATTTCGAGCGAGTAGAGAAGAAGATTTGGAAATGAAAGTCGTTGAATCAATTAAGGGAAAAATCTCTCCATCTGAACTAAGAAATATAGCTGAGCGCTTTGGCCTTCAAGAACTGATTGACAAGTATCAGGACTTGCCATAAGGCATCGGAGTGAAGAAGGTCATAAAGACATATGAATTACCCCTGCTCTGTAGCTTTATGATTGCCTAATTTCTAGGTGATGATTTTGTTGAGAACCAACCAGATCAACCACAGTAGCCGCTTCTGACCTAACCTGCCGAAGAACGCCGCCGCGTTCGGCCATCCGACCTGCGGGGCTGGGTGCTGGGCTGGGCTCGCTGAGTACTGGGCTTGGACTTCGATTGGGTGCTAGGTTTGCCCGCAGCCTTGGCTGAGCCGCCGTCAGAGCTTTTCTTCACAGGACGAGGTGCATCAGATTTACGGCGGGGTGGAGCCGAACGGCCGCCCCGATCCTGTTCACCATGGCGGCGTCGGCTATCGTGGCGTCCACCACCTTGGCGTCCGCCGCCTCGGCCACCTCGGCCTCCGCCGCGATTATTGCGACCGTTGGGAATCGGCTCAGGCGGAATGCTGGGATCAGGCTCAAAGCCCTTGACGGTTTCCTTGGGCAGGTCGCGTTTAATCAAACGCTCAATGTCCCGCAATAGCTTGTCCTCATCCACACAAACCAGGGATAGCGCCTCCCCTTCATTACCGGCTCGGCCCGTGCGGCCAATGCGGTGAACGTAGTCCTCGGGCACGTTGGGCAGCTCAAAATTGACCACATGGGAGAGGCGATCAATGTCGATGCCTCGAGCAGCAATGTCCGTCGCCACGAGGACCCGCACGTCGCCGCTTTTAAAGCCCGCCAGGGCTCTAGTCCTCGCTCCCTGGCTCTTATTGCCATGGATGGCAGCAGCGGTGAGGCCATCCAGCTCCAGATGCTTCACAAGGCGATTGGCCCCATGCTTGGTGCGAGTGAAGACCAGCACCTGGCTCCAGTTATTGGCCCCGATGACGTAGCTGAGCAAGTCGGCTTTACGGACCCGATCCACGCGGTAGATCTTTTGGCTAATGCCTTCAGCGGTGGCGTTTTGCCGGGCGACTTCGATCAACTCAGGTTCGTTGAGTAGGCGATTGGCCAGGTCTTTGATCTCGCGGGAGAAGGTGGCAGAGAAGAGTAGGTTTTGGCGATCGCGCCCCTTAGGGATCAGCGCTAGCACCTTCTTGATGTCATGGATAAAGCCCATGTCCAACATGCGATCGGCCTCATCCAGTACCAGGATTTCCACTTGGGACAGATCTACCGTGCGCTGACCGCAATGGTCCAGCAACCGACCCGGCGTGGCCACTAGGATATCCACGCCATGGCGCAGCTTCTTGATTTGGGGATTGATCTTCACCCCACCAAAAATCACTGCTGAGCGCAAGGGCAAATATTTGCCATAGGTCTCAACGCTCTCCCCCACCTGGGCGGCCAATTCCCTTGTGGGCGTCAGCACCAGGGCACGGGGACGACGACCATTTTGAACAGGGTTATCAATCAAGCGCTGGAGCAGGGGCAGGGTAAAGCCTGCGGTCTTACCTGTGCCGGTCTGGGCACCTGCCATTACGTCTTTACCATCCAGGACGATGGGGATTGCTTGGGCCTGAATGGGGGTGGGCTGACTGTAGCCCTGCTCCTTAATGGCGCGCAGCAGCTCAGGGGCGAGCCCCAGGCTATCAAAGGCACTGGGGGAATCGGGGGTGCCTACGGTTTGGTCAGCGGGCGTCGGGCTCGGTCTAGAACCATCTCTGGAAGAAGCCTGGGTAGTAGTCTGCTTTCTGGAGGCAGAAGACTTGCGGAGAATCGGGAGGTCGCGTGGCATGTAAGGGAAGTTGCTCTGGGATGCCCTCACAGCAGCGCAATCGCTGGCTGGAGCCGGTCCGGGCTGGATAGGTGAATGGCCGCATAACCCCAGCGAAGTCGTTGCTAGGTCAGCGTTTCGCCCTTGTCGGAAAGGGCCCACGGCTCAAGGGTTCTGGTCCCAACGGCGGTTGCCGTCCGAGGCACTCACCGGTTGAGTGCCCAATCATGCCGCGATTCACTAGACACTTCACTATAGCGAGCCAACCGGGGCTTTTGGCACAGTGGCTTCGATCTCCCGTGAAATTGCAGAGAGATCAAGACTTCCAAATGAGCTGTGCGGCTTCTTACAGGGATGCTTTGGGGGGAATGCTAAGGGGGACTATTGCCCTGGCTCAACCCAAACCATGCGCATTCTTCAGCACAGTGAAACCCAGCTCACGTTGCAATATCGACCCTTTAGCGCTTTGGCCTATAGCCTGTTTTTTGCGGGCTTAGCCATCGTCATGCCGTTTCAGATGGGACCGAATCCAGACCTCGGTGGGGTGTTTTTATATGTGCTGTTCATGCTGGGGGCTGCGGTTGGGGGCCTGTTTTTTGCAGATTGGGTCACTTGCGCTGCTGATTTGTCGCGCGAAATGGTGACGATTCGGCGGAAAGGGGTCTTTCGCGATCGCAAAATGCGCTGCCAGCTCAGCCAAGTGAAGGGGGTGGAAATTCACCGACGCCGCCATAAGAGTTGGTACTACTACAAGATTCGCCTGCTGCTGCATTCTGGGAAGTCAGTGCCTTTGATGTCGAATACCTCCATGAGCGAAGGCAACACCCGCGAGATGGCCCATAAGCTGGGCCGATTTCTAAATAAGCCCGTCAGTGAGAATCATTTTGGGATCTTGGGCTTCGGGTATTTCAAAGAACTGTTTAGCGAAATTCGCTAGTGCTCTTATTGTGAGCGCATCCCGATAGAGTATTAGCGATGCTCTGCCTCGGCCTGCCATGCTTGTCTTTACCCAGCGCTTGAAGTCCAACACCGTTCAAGCGGACTTGAGTCTGGCGCTGACGGCAGAGGAACGATCGCGATCGCGCCACCGTTTCGACCATCCCAACGGCACCGCCCTCTTCTTCCAGCTTCCCCGAGGCACGGTCCTGCGCCAGGGCGACCTGCTCCAAACCGAAGACAGCAGCAGCACCCTAGAAATCCAGGCCAAGCCCGAACCCGTCATCACCGTTCGCATTGCCGATGAGCTAGAACTGCTCCAAGCCGCTTACCACCTGGGCAATCGCCACGTCGCCCTAGAAGTTGGCCAAGATGAGGCTGGTCAATACTTGCGCCTACAACCTGATT
Source organism: uncultured Pseudanabaenaceae cyanobacterium (assembly GCA_937949725.1). GTDB lineage: Bacteria > Cyanobacteriota > Cyanobacteriia > PCC-9006 > JAAUQQ01 > JAAUQQ01. The sequence goes on along the minus strand of CALECT010000105.1, from coordinate 1,463 downwards.
CTGTCCTCGAAGACATGCTCCACCATCGCGGCCTCAGCATCACTGCCGAGACCCTGCCCTTTCAGCCCGAAGCTGGGGCCTATGGTCATCACCATGGATGAACCCTGTTGAATTTTAGTCAGGTTTACGACGGCGAAGGCCACTCCAACCAGTTCTCGACTTCTCCCAGAAAGCCATTGTGGGTTTGGCTAATCAACACCTCTCCATCCGAGAGGCGATAGCCCAGGGTATAGCTCAATCCCTTGGGCTGTCCCCGCTCTGCAATTTCATAAAACAGTGCTGCCGTCTCTTCACCCTCTGCCGTGGCTAACTGGCCCCCATAGCCAAAGACATAGGCGGTGATCAACTCAGCATCGCCTGTGATGCGGCTTTGGGCATCGGCCCTGGCCTGATCAAAGTCAGGATTGCCAAAGGCAGCCAGGGAGTACTGACCGCTGTCCTCTAGGCGAAACAGGGTCCAGGGCTTGACCACTTCGCCCTTGCGCAATTGGCCCATATTGATGGAGATTGCCTTGGCCAATACCTGACTAAGGCGATCGCTAATGGCCTTTTCTGCATCGCTCATAGTCAGTGTTCTCCTATTAGACAGCTAGACGATCTCCGGCCAGGCCGAGGACTACAGATTTCCAGACTCCTAAAAATACTTCACCGTGATGGGGACGGTGGTGGCATTGGGCTGGAAGTCAAAGCTGGTTTCTTCAAATTGAAGCTTGCGGCGGATGCGAGGGTTGCGGGAGAAGCCGATGCCTTCGCGGGGAATGCCGAAGAGGCCGGTGTTGAGTTTCTGATCTGCATTTTCGTCATGGAGCAGACTCATGGCGTAGCGACCCGCTTTGAGGGGGCCTAGATTGACGGCTTGAGTTGTGGAAGCAACCTTGAAGCAACTGTTTTTAACGGCCTTGCTAGCATCGGTGGGAAAACCTGTGGCTCCGTCAAATAGGGCGATGCAAACCAGGCCTTTTTGATTGCGTAGACCCGAAATTTCAACGGTCAGATTTTGCGTGGGTTCAAGGGCTTGGGCATTGGGGGCGGCGTTTATGCTGAGGCCAGAGGTGGCGAGGAGGGTTAGACCCAAGAAAAATTGGCGGTGACTCAATGCCATAGAAGTGTGGAAAGTTCGTGATAACTGTGGTAGATGACCCAGGCCAGGCCCTGATCTAGAGGGATCTTAAACGATGGATGCCCTTTTGCTGTGTTGCTGATGTGACGACTGGGGCTAATCGGTTGTCACATCAAACTGACTCGATCTAGTTTGTCGGTTGAGCTGGGAGCTGAAGTGCAGGTTCAGCCAAGGGTGAGACAGGCTTGTTGGGTTGAGAAAACCTACGTTTTATGCCATTAGCTGTCTTTGTAGCCCGTTGAACGTTGGCGATCGCCCCTCTGCCCTATGGTCTTCAAAAGACTTGCGATCTCAACACTAGACGGCGCTATTCCATGACCTATCCCTGGCCCAAAGGCATCAA
>CALECT010000104.1 GCA_937949725.1 uncultured Pseudanabaenaceae cyanobacterium | reverse complement strand
GGTCCCTTCCCTGTCCCTGGACTGCAAGAGCCTCCTACGCGATGTTCAGCAAGACCCCGTCAGTCAGAAGACGCTGCACCTCAGCTTCTTCTCCGTCGCTTCCCAGAAGAGCATTCAGGTCACCGTGCCTATCCACACCGTGGGTGTTGCCAAGGGCGTTGATGTGAGCGGTGGCATCTTAGAGGTCATGCTCTCTGAGCTAGAGCTAAGCTGCTCTCCCACCAACATTCCTGAGACGGTAGAAGTTGATATCACCGACCTGGATGTGGGTGACAGTCTCCATGTAAACGAACTAACCCTTCCCGAAGGTGCTGAGTCTGTGGGTGAGCCCGGTCGTTTGGTTCTCTCCATTGCTGGTAAGAGCACTGCTCCTGACCCCGATGAAGAAGCCGAAGCCGCTGCTGCTGCTGACGCTGCTGCCGCTGATGCACCTGCTGAAGAAGAAGCTTCCTAAAAGCCTCTGTCTGCGACTTCTTGAGGTCGTCAAGTCATCGCTAATAAAAGAGAGGCCCAGCAATCTATTGGATTGCTGGGCCTCTTGCGTTGGTATGAGCCTAGGTTTAATCTGAGTTCGATAGCCTTAAAACCAACCTCATCCCCTAGCCCTTCTCCTAAGAGAGAAGGGGAATCGAACGCAGAAATAGGCTTTTTAGAGCCTTAATTTCCCTTCTCCCTGGGGAGAGGGGCCAGGGGTGAGGGCTGCTACTCAGATCAAATTAGCGTCGTAACAGCTTCTGGCTCAATCGGCCTGCCACATCATCAAACTCCGCCAGGCGAAGTTGCGAGGCCAGCAGAGCAAAGACTCCCAGGCCAAGAACGCCGGGCACCGCCATTGCAATAAAGTTGGATGCGAAGTTTGTAAAGGGCAGCAGGTTGGTAATGCCCTGACGCAGCCAGAACGCCACCACACCACAAACGATGCTGGCACCCAATAAGCCGCTAATGGGACGACCCCAACGGCGCAGGGGCAGGCCGCCTAGACGTTTGTGCAAAATCCAGAGCAGCGCTCCCATGGAGACGATGTTCACACCCACCGTAGCGAGGACCAAGCCCGGCGTCCCCCAACCAAAGACGCGAATGAACAGGAAGTCCAGCAGGGCATTGAGGCCAATATTCGCCATACTGATGCGGAAGGGCGTGGTGCCATCGCCCAGGCCGTAAAACACTCGCACCAACACGTCTCGGCCCAGGTAGACGAACATGCCCACGGCATAGGCCATTAGGACCGAAGCCACTAGGGTTGAAGCGTCTTCGCTAAAGGCACCACGCTCGTAGGCGACTCGCACAATGGGACCCGCCAGGGCCATCATCAGGGCTCCGATGGGGAGCATAGCGATCGCCGTCAGTACCACCCCCTGCCGAATCCGATCCTTCAGCTCCGGCCAGTCCGCCGGGTCCCGCAGGCGCGAAAACACCGGCAAAAACGGCACCAAAATCATGTTGGACAAAATGCCTAACGGAGCCTGCACCAGCAGGTTGGCATAGTTCAGCGACGCCACCGAGGCTCCGGGGTCCGGCAGGAACGAAGTAAAGAACATGTCTGTATAGACATTGATCTGCAACATGCCCGAAGCAAACAGCGCTGGGGCCAGCACATTGGTTACATCTTTGACCCCAGGGTCGCGCCAGTTAAACCGCAGCCGCAGCTTGCCCAAGCCTTCTTTGCGCTGGGCCAGCATTTGAATCAGCCATTGCAGTACCGTGCCGCCCATGGTGGTTGCCGCCAGGACGATACCGCCGATGAGCGCAAACTCAGGCTTAACAATGTTGCCGCCCAGAGTCACAGCCAAAACACCGATACCGCCAATGATGGCCAGGCTGGACAACAGCGGGCTAATGGAAGGCAGCCAATACATATCGGCTGCGTTCAATGCCCCAAAGCCAATGCCAATCATTCCCGCGAACCAGGCCATGGGAGCCATGATGCGCAACTGCTGGATGGCGATTAACCTCACCTGGGAATCTGCCCCCAAGCCCGGCGCAATCAAGTCAATCAGCAGCGGTGCTGCAATGACAATGCCGATGGTGATGGCCAGGAGAACAATACCCACTAGGGTCGAGACTGTCTCCACTAGGGGAGCAGCATCCTTCTTATCGCGCTTGGCCAGGGCACTGACCAGGGCGCTGTGGAAAGGACCGTTGATGCCTCCCAGCAAAATCAGAAAGAATCCGGGGATGATGCTGGCAAATTCGTAAGCACCCACAGCGGCACCGACGCCGAAAGCAGCGGCGATCGCCATCTGCCTTGCCAGGCCCATAAATTTGCTTAGCAGGGTAGCAATGGCAACAATGCCCGCAATCCCGGCGAGAGAGCGTTTTCCCTCGGAGAGGGATTCCCCAGATTCGGAGGGCGGAGATTCGGTTTGGTTTTCCGGTGAGGGAGATGAAGACTCTTCAGGCACGACAATACTCTTGCGGCACAGCCACAGGGGGACAGAACGGCCTCAAGTATACGGTTGGCCCAGGAATTCTCCCAGCGGGCCAAAGCCGATAGCGTTGTAGCATCTGACCCACCATGACAACCGTTGGTGGTTTACTCGCTCCATTGCGAGCTAGCTTAGATGTAGAAATGAGTCCGATTCTCTGATTTGTTGCGACTGCTTGCCATGGTTCTTCGCTCCCTGCTCCAACGCCTGAGCTATCTTTGCCTGGGGATTAGCTTACTGGCCCTATGCAGCTGCGGTCAGCCCTTACTCCAGAGCACAGCACCTAGCCCAGCCATTGCCCAGTCTCCGTCTGCCTCGGCTCAAGCCTCAGCGCAACCAACTTACCCAAAACAAATCACGGTGAAGGAATTAGCCCAGCGCATTGAAGCGGGGGACGAGAGCTATTGGTTGATTGATGTGCGAACGAAGGAAGAAGTGGCGATCGCAACCATCCCCACCAGCACCCATATCCCCATTGCTGAAATCACAGACGGCAGTGCGATAGAAAGGCTTTTGGCAGAGCAAGAGGGTCGCCAAATTATCTTGCATTGTTACTCCGGTGTGCGATCGCGCCGTGCCCAAAAGCACCTCACTGGGGCCGGTATCGCCACCACCGATCTCAAGGGCGGTATCAAAGCCTGGCGCAAGCAAATTGACCCCAGCCTCCCCAAGAAGCTGCTTCCCTAGTGGCCGCTCACTGACCTGTCCGGATCATGACTGCGCTGGGAAGTAAGGATCGGCGATGTAGTTGAGGCTTCGCCCGTGAATAGACTCGCCCCGCTCGTCTGCGCAGCTCTGGGCTATGGCCTAAGCCTCGCAGCAGCTCCCTCGGCCCAGGCTGAAGAAGTTCTCAATTGGCAAGCTGTCTGCCAGCCCTATTATTCTGAGATTTGTGGCTCATCTCTCGATGCAAAAGCGATCGTTGCAGCCTATGCTGCTCCTTCCTTTCGTTTGCCCCAAACCACCGTCGAAACTGCTTTCCGCGATGTGCCTTGTTTTATGAGCAACTTGGATGGCTCAGCCTTAGATTTGACGCTGCTTTGTAGCAACAGTTTAGGTGCGCCTCTCCTCGCGCAAATGTCGGTCATCGGTTCTCTCGCAGAAGTTCCTGGTGGAGACGAAGGCTCCAGCCTAACCCTCAAATCAGGACGTAAAGTCCGCATTGTGATCGAGCAGGATTGAATGAGCTGCGCAGAGCATTGATAGCGAGAGCAAGCTGGAGTGATACGGTGGAAAAGCATTTCTGCCCTAAGCTCCCGCTTGCCCCACTGCCTTCATGCCCTCTAAAAAATCTGCCGAACAGCCCGCGACTCCATCTGATAAGAAGGCTGCCCCCAAATCTACGAAAACATCCACGAAAAAAGCCTCCAAAAAGAAGGTCACCCAGCCCGTCGAGAAGACGCCCGATAATGCGGCGGAATTGCTTTATCCCTATCCCAAGCTCCTCCCCGGCATCGTTCGCGATCGCTACAAGCGCTTCTTTGCCGACATTGAATTAGAAAGCGGCGAAACCGTTGTGGCCCATTGCCCTAACACTGGCCCCATGACGGGCCTTTATGAGCCGGGGCGTCGGGTGATGGTTTCCCAAAACGATGACCCCAAGCGCAAGCTCAAATACACCTGGGAGCTGGTGGAATGTGATGACAATGGCCGTCCTGTTTGGGTGGGGGCCAATACGGCTTTGCCGAACCGTGTCACCCGCTGGGTGCTGGAGAACAAGCTGATTCCAGAGCTGGGAGACTACAAGGATATTCAGAGCGAAGTGAAGTACGGTACCGATGGCAAGAGCCGGGTGGACTTTGTGATTCAGGGGCCGGATAAGCCGATTTATATTGAGGTGAAGAACACCACTTGGGTGGATGGTTCTTTGGCGCTGTTCCCCGATACGGTGACGACGCGGGGGCAGAAGCATATTAAGGAGTTGCAGGCACTACTACCGGATTGTCGGGCGGTGATGCTTTATTTCATTAATCGGGGGGA
>CALECT010000103.1 GCA_937949725.1 uncultured Pseudanabaenaceae cyanobacterium | reverse complement strand
TCCAGAGCTGAGCACGGTCTTCGGCCCAGTTCTCTTTGCCGTCCCCAACATCAATGGATTTACCGCTGTCTAGAACGGCCTTGGCTTCATCGCCCCCTAGCCAGACGCCGTCTTTGCGAATGTAGAAGGGATGGAGCTCGTACTTTGCAGCATTGGCCGGAGCGGAAAGGCCCTTGGCGATCGCCCCCGCAGAAATAATCGAAACCTCATGCTCCCCAGAGCGTCCACCGAACAGAAGTCCAACCCGCTGCTTTGCCATTTTGTCTTTAGCCCTGCTATTGCACACCAACAATTCAAGAGACTATATCCTTCCGTGGCACGATTCGTCAGTGCAAAGGCTTAAGCCTGGCAAGGATAAGGCTCATTTCTGGACAAGTTGGGTTCGCGGTTCAGCGTAGCGATGAGAATTGACCCAGCAACTTTTAAGAGAAGAACTGTCGACTTAGGGGATAAACATAGACCTGGCCTTTACCAGCCTTGGCTGCTGCCACACTCATGACAATCACCTGGAAAAGCCAGACTGCAAAAGCGATCAATCCCCCCAGGACCAATGTAAGGATTCCTAGGACCATAAAAATCCCCTCGCTACCATTGCCGCCGTTTCCGCCATTGCTAAGACCGGCTAAAGCGGGACCACAGGTGACGAGGACCAAAAAGGCAAAGACTAGAAATGTGCAGAAGCTATAAAGCCCCATCGTGGCCTGAAAATTAGTCGCAGCCTTGCCGCATTCATCGATAAAGGGATGCTTCTCGCGATTCATTTTCCAGAACACCAATGCCGTCACAAATCCTGAAAGGAAGGGGAACGACAGCAAGGTTGCAACAATCATCAGACCTAAAAACGGGTAAAGCGCTAGGTCTCCCAAAGGCTCTAAAGAACTTGAGACCAGCGACAGCGGAATACTCACCATCTGCCAAGCCACTGACAACATCGCCCAGGCAATACCGCTCAAATGTGCCCATACCGCTCGTTTGAGTACACCAGCGGGAAATTCAGCCTGGGTCATGGCAAAGGGAAGCGTCGTAGGAGACGGAGCAACAACGAATTTAAGAGTAGAACTGACGACTCAAAGGATACACATACAGCTGACCTTTGGAAGCTTTCACTGCACCCATGATCGTCACAACCACCTGGAAAATACTCCAGGCGAAAGCGCCCACAAGACTCAAGCCAATTACACCAAGGCCGATCAGCGCTAAGGTCTCTGTGGTCTGATTGCCGTCACCATAGAGATTGAAGTCTGCCCAGACAGGACCACAGGTGACTAACGCAAGTAGAGCGACAATGAGAAAGGCGCAGAAGCTGTAAAGTCCCATCGTGGCCTGAAAGTTGGTCGCGGCTTTGCCACAATCATCGACAAAAGGATGAACCCCTCGACTGGTCTTCCACATGATTAAGGCGTAGAGAAAACCAGAGATAAAGGGAAAGGCCAACAGGGACAGGAGTATGGTGAGCCCATAGAAAATTATGCCGAGACCCTGCGCTGCACTGGTGATGCCAAAGAGGCCTATGAAGGCTGAACTGAGGAGCGACAAAGTGTTTTGCAGTAACCCGATGGCAAACCAGGCAATGCCTGCCAGGTGACACCAGGCTGCGCGCTTCAGTACACCAGTGGGAAATTCGGATTCGGTCATAGCGGGCCAAAGCAAAGGGCGCTCGCAATTGTCTAAATTTAGACAATGACGATGCTGTGAGTGTAGCCGCCCAAGACTCTGGCGACTGCTCCATGCAACGAAACTTAGGCCCCTATGCTGCTTTCAGCTTGCCGAGCTGTTAGAGCGTGTAGGTGAAGTCTTCAATCAGCGCGCCGGGTGTCCAGGTGCCGCCTAGATCTCGGTGTTCATAGGTATCCACCGCAGGGACTAGCTCTTGCTTTTGGGTGAGGGCAATTAAGTTGTCTCCCCAGAAGTTAAATAGCGTGTCGTCGAAGCGCAGGTCATGGATGGGGGCGACAATTTCGCCCTGCTCAACCCAGAAGCAGGCGTAGCGGGTCATGCCGGTGATGCGGCCAGCGGGGCGATCGCTCCAGTTCAAATAATGCAAGTTGGATAAATACAGGCCTGTATCCAAAGCCTTGAGAATATCCGCCTCGGCCAAGTCTCCGCCATCAACCTCAGCGGCCCGCAGGTCTTCGCTATCGGAGGCACCGTTGGACACCACGTCATATTCCTGGGCAGTGCGACCGTTGATGGTTGTATTGACAAGTTTGCCTCGCTCAATCAGCGGCAGATTGTCCGGGGCCATTTCGCTGTCGCTGTTGAACTGGGGCACCAGGCCACGGGAGAAGTTTTCCCGCAGGGTGAACTTGGGCGATAGCTGGCGCTTACCGACCCGCAGTTGCTCCATGGGGCTACCGCCCTGGCGAATGGCGGCTTCGCTGGTGCAGCTCCAGGACATCATTAGGATTAGCTCCGACATGGCGGCTGGGGCCAAGTAGGTACGGTATTGGCCTTTGGAGACGGCCTTGACCGGGCGGTCCATGAGCTGGAGCTGCTGCTGGGCTCGGGCGACGTTGGCTTTGTAAGCGGCGGAGTCCCAGGTACGGTCGGCGAAGGTGCCTTTGACCGCTTGGCCCTTGAGGTCGAAGAGGGAGTAGTCCAGGGTGAAGGATTCTGTGGCGAACCAGTGGCGCTGGCCTGCGGAGTCGGATTGGGCGCGGACGGAGAGGCCTGCGGCGTAGATGCCGACGAAGTCTAGGCCTTGGACGGGGCCGAGGAGCTCGGCGATCGCCCGATCCCGATCCAGCAAGTCCCCGCGATACACTGCTCGGCTTTTGCCTTCACTCCCCTCAACTCGCTGGGGCAGAACAATAAAGGGATCTTCTGGCAGCTGATCAATCTCTTGGCGCAAATCATTGAGCGCGGGCTTAACCGCTGCCCAGTCTTCACCCCAATTGCCGGTAAAGGGCAAATCGCGATAGCAGGTGCGCTGGTTGGCAATCCAAGTCAGCTTCACCGCCCCATCCACCACCTGACCGGACTGGCGAACCCGCGCTCGATTCATGCGGGTGAACTGGCTATCTTCCGCCACCAGAGACAGGGTGAAATGTTCACCGGCTCGGCACTCGCCTTGGAGGGCATCGCTGAGGCGATTAAAGGTTTGCTCCCACAACTCCAGGCGCTCGGTGGCGAGGGTTCGGGATTGGGAGGCAACGGCGGCGGTAGACAGGGAGAAGATCACAGGGGGTAGTTGCAGGTGAACAAGTGGACCGTAGCAAGGGGAGCATCTGACTCAAAGAAGTCCCCGTTAGTAGAGACAGCCACGCAGGGGCTGTTCTGGACGAATCAATCGAGGGCCTAAATCAACAGACCCGATCAGCCTCGGGCAGACTATTCGCCGCCGCCAAAGACCTCGATATTGTCAAAGGCGCAGACGGGAGAGGCATGGCCCACCCAGATGATTTGGTTGGGTTCGCCTTTGCCGCAGACGGGAGTTCCGAACATTTCCCAGGTGCTGCGATCGCCCACTTGGCTCAGGCTCTTCCAGAAGTCTGAGGTGGTGGAGCGATAGTTGGGATTACGAACGGTTTTGGTAATTTCGCCGTTCTCAATCAGCTGGGCATATTCGCAGCCAAACTGGAATTTGTAGCGCTGGTCATCGATGGACCAAGAGGAATTGGCTTGCATAAACACGCCCTTCTCTATCTTGGAGACCATCTCCTTAAAGGAAGTCTCGCCAGGCTCCAAGTTGATATTGGCCATGCGATCGATGGGAGGACGATTCCAGGAGCAAGCTCTTGCATTGGCAACACCGGGTAGGCCGCTGCGAAGCTGGCTTTCCACACTGCCCAGGCCCCGCTGGAGAACGCCATCCTTCACCAAATGCTCCCTGCGGGCTGTCACCCCTGTGTCATCTGACCCATAGCTGGCCAGTTCCCCTTGCACAGTTGGATCAAATGTGACATTCATTAGCGGGGAACCGTAGCTCAAATGGCCAAAATCCTTTGGCTGCACGAAGCTGCCGCCCGCATAATTGCGCTCATCACCCAAGATTCGGTCCAGTTCCAGGGGATGCCCCACGCTCTCATGGAGTTGCAACATCATCTGATCCGGCGCGAGGACCAGAGTGCGAGTATCACTCGGACATTCCGGCGCGGTGAGCAGCTCAATGGCCTGTTCCCCCGTGCGCTGCACTTCTTCCCAAAGTTGCGGCGTCAACAGCCATTCCCAGCCGCCTTGGTAGGCGCGGGCAAACCAGCCGTTTGCTCCGCGTCGTTGGGTGACTAGACCATCTTTGGCCGTGGCTTCGTAGTCCATTACGACTGAGGCACTGCTCTGGTAGGCATCGGAGCCGTTGCTACTGGCAAACCAGGTTTCCCGCTGTGTGGCGATCGCCGTCGCACTGGTCTGGATAATCTGATCCGACAGCTTAAGGGTGTAGCAAATGCGGATCAACAGATCATTGATTTCTTTCGGACTCAGAGAATCCAAGGCCCGTTCCGGTGCGGCAATTTGATTGCCCTTCACCACCGGACGAATCTGATCTGTAAAAGGATATAGACCCCAGGCAGCAGCGGCCTGGGCCTGAAGAACTGCGGCATCAGCAGCAGCCTGTAGCCCTTTTTTAGAGAGGTCCACTGTGGCACCGTAGCCAACCTGGCCATCCACTAACACCTCCACCATGGCGCCATAGCGAACTTGGCTGCCATTAGCCTTGGGCTTTTGATCTCTCACACCCCGAAGGGTTTCTGTTGTTTTTACGACGCGAAGCCCCACCCAATCTGCCGAAGCATGGATGGACTGAAGCATCCGCTGAGGTTCGATACGAACCGTGGTGCGGGGGGTAGAAAGCATGTCCTGACTCTAAAGACACTCTGATAGCGGATAAACGGGCGTCGTAAGTTGCACCTCAAACTCTTTGGAGCTTCCCGAAGGAATCTCTATAGAGCTATTGGGCAGGTAGACGGTGATGAACCTGGATGATCGGTAGATGCGTTCGAAAGATACAGCAAGAACTGCAAATTTCGAACAAGATGCTGAATTTGACCCAGAGCATACTCCAAACAGGGCAATTCCCCGTAGAGTTCAGCTATTGGTCGCAATTAATTTACCTCAAGGCTTTTTCAATCGGTGGGAGGATTACAGAAATTGCGGACCTGAGTCACCCCATTCGGCGACTCACCATAGCAGACTTTGGTAGATTAAATTGCAACTATTAGAGTACCGCATTTATACGTAAACGAGATAGTGAAAGCCTCTGACTTCGGGGCGATCGCGATTCCTTCAAATTTATTTGGAATTGTTGAGATCAGGTTGGTTGCTCTCAAAACTCTCACCACGAAATAATCAACTGCCACCCTGGGGCCTGTTTTGAGTTGCACTGCCACCCATGCTGAGATTTACCTAGCAGTTGTCAGCGCCTAAGCAAGCTCCTGGGAAAGATTACGCAGCCCATCAAGTGTATGTGCTGCTCCAGTGCAATTAGCAACAGTCTTGTTTCCGGGTGGTGAGCCCTATTCAGACCATAAATCAGGATTGAAGCACTGCCATTAGAAAGGTGATGCTGCAACAATTCAGCCCTTTATAGAAGGAGTGATCTAATTTCTTGAAATGATGACAATTCTCAGACTTATTGGGTCGCCATTGCAGAAGCAGTAAAGCAACGTTTTAGAGAGTCAGCCCGTACATCACTATTCATTGCCATGGGCGGAGGAAGGCGGCGAGGATTCCTATACTGAATCTCGTGTTATTCATCCAGGGAACTATGCGACGTTTTTGGATCGCCGGAATTGCGGCTGTTCTCACCACCATTTTGCTCTTTCCTGCCACTGCTGTTGCCCAGACTGCGCCATCTTCCACTGCTGGAGCTGCCATTGATGCCCCGCTGCTGTTTGAGCAAAACTGCGCGGCCTGTCACGCGGGTGGGGGCAATATTGTGCGCCGGGGCAAGAACCTGAAGACGAAGGCGCTGAAGCGTTATGGCATGGATAGCCAGGAGGCGATCGCCAATATCATCACCAATGGCAAGGGCATTATGTCGGCCTACGGCGAAGCGGCGGAGAATGGGGCTCCGACTCGGCTGACTACGCCGGAGATTGAGGCGTTGGCGGATTATGTCTTGGCTCAGGCGGCGGTGGATTGGCCATAGGCTAAGTACACCCAGACGAGAAATACCATCGAATTAGGGACTTCCCATATTTAAATCATCCTGAAATCTTGCAATTCCTAGGCAGGGCAAGGCTCATAATCTGAAATTGGATGATTAAATCTTTGGAAGTCCCTTATTAGGCACAGGGCAAACGCATACGAACCTCGACCGCACGAAAGAATAAGGCTTTCAGTGCTTGGGCGACTAAAAATAACCTCTATGTTTCTCAACAAGGCCATCTCTTATCTAAATTTCTTTGAGAACACGGGGAGTACATTTGCCCTACCTTACGAGCGACATACATCATTGCTGCTTCAACATTGCACGATTTGTGTCACAAAGAAGACTGCTACAACCTAAGCCTGTTTTTGTTATTCAGACCTCAGATTTTTTAGCTATAATGCAAACTTGCTAAGACTTACACTGTTCGGTTTAGCGACACGAAGTTAGGCTTACAGAGGGCTGATACCTCAATGAAGCAGAATCAGCGGTTTCAGCCTCTGATTCGAAAGCCCCGCGAACTGATGTTGTTTTGCTTAGGACTGATACAGTGTCTTCTGGCTGCACAAGATACGCTAATAATGCCTAATGCTTTTGCTATAAAGGATTAATAGGTGAAGCTTGTACTTCATTGACGGTAGAAGCACTGTTATATTCTAGGGCTGAATGACCAGATCAAAGACTATAAAGACATAGCAAGGCTATTAAACATGTTTCAGCTCGCACAAGAAAGTTGGCGGTATTTAAAACGCTCAATGCGTTTTTTAGTGCTAGCGTTGCTCACCACGTTGGTGTTAACAGGGTGCTTGAATAGCTCTCAAACGCCCCCATCATCTAAGGTGACCGTTGGCATACAAACCTCTCCAGCAATGGCTTTGGTTATGGTTGCCCAAGACAAAGGCTTTTTCACAGATGCGGGGGTTGATGTAGAAATCAAGGAATTTACAGCTGGGAAGTTCGCACTTCAAGCATTTCTATCTGGTTCTATTGATTTTGCTGTCTCAGGAGAAGTTCCTGTTGCCCTGGCAACTCTGCAAGAGAACCCAATTCGAGTTGTCTCTCAAGTGGTTGAGAGTACAACTAATGAGGTGCGCGTAGTTGCCACGAAAGATGACGATGTAGAAGATCCAACTAGTTACTTCAAAAGCAAGAAACGAAAGTTAGCGACCTCCATCGGTGGTGGACCAGAGTTCTACACCTACGAATTCTTGAAGCGTTACCAAATTGCAGATGATGAAGTTGAGATTATCAGTCAAAAACCTGAAGATATGCCTGCATCACTTCAAGCAGGAAGTGTAGATGCAATCTCCATTTTCGACCCATTTGCTTTTATCGCTGAGAAAAATCTCGGAGAAAAGGCTGTAACCTTCAAAGATCCTGAGCTTTATTCCGAACTCTATGTCTTGGATGTTCGTCCAGAACAGATTGAGGAGAAAGCCGAGCAAATTGAAGCCTTACTTAAAGGTATGTCCGAAGCTGGAGATTTTATTGAGGGAAACCCTGAAGACGCCAAGCAAATTGTGCAAAAGTACACCAAGCTTGAGAAAGATGTGATCGATGGCATCTGGGGTAATTTTGTTTTCAAACCTGCGCTAACTCAGGAACTGATTGAGTTCTGGGATGCACAGGCCGCATGGGCAAAGGATACTGGTAAAGTTAAGCCAGAAACACCAGCCCCCAACTTCCGGGAGGTTGTTGAAACCCGTTTCCTTGAGAAAGTATCCCCTAGCGCAGTTCAACTACAATAATTTCGTGAATTATATGAAGCGGCTCTCCAAGGGTAGTCTGTCTATTCTTCAAGGCGGTTTTACAATCGTATTTATTTTAGTGATTTGGGAAATTGTTTCCAGGGTTGGTATAGTACCAAAGCCCCTTTTCCCACCCCCCACTAGAGTGTTTGGAGCGTGGATAGAAATGGCACGCAGCGGAGAGCTGCTTAGAGATATTCAGGCTAGCCTCTGGCGAGCACTGATTGGTTTTTGTTTAGGTAGTGTAATTGCCATATTTGTGGGGTTGCTGACCGGAAGAATCAAACTGTTCAGCAACTACCTATCGCCCCTAATTCAACTCCTACGGCCACTGCCGCCGGTCGCAATCATTCCTTTGGTGATTGTTTGGTTTGGTATCGGAGAAGTCTCAAAGATCTTTTCTATCTCTTTTGCGGTATTTTTTCCGGTCTGGATTAACACCCATGTTGGTGTCAGAGATATTCCCAAGACTTTTTTGTGGAGTGCCCACACCTTAAAGATTCGGGGTTTAGCCATTTTGTGGAAAGTAATCTTCCCGGCAGCTTTACCCTTCATAGTTGCTGGTTTACGGACTGGAATATCCATTGCCTTTATTATGGTCTTTGTCTCGGAGCTAGCAGGAGCCTCTTCTGGTATTGGCTATCAGATTTACTCCTCTCAGCTTGCCTATCGAATGGATCGGATGATTGCGGCTCTGGTTCTGTTAGGTTTGTTTGGGGCGTTAGCCGATATTGGCTTACTGGCAATTATTAGACTTGTCTTTCCCTGGCTTAAACTTTCAGGGCAGAAATAATGAAAGGAAATCAATCTCCCCATATTCAAGTCAGTAATCTAAGGGTGCAGTTGGATCAGCATGAAATCCTCCACGGCATAGACCTAGCACTTCAGCGTGGCGAGTTTGTTTCCTTGGTGGGTCGCTCTGGCAGCGGTAAATCTACGTTACTTCATGCACTCGTTGGGTTTATTCCAAGTCAAGGCCAAGTACAAACCCCCCAAGATATGGGGATCGTGTTTCAGAACTATGCAGTTTTCCCCTGGTTAACAGTGCGCGGCAATATTGCTCTTGGTTTGCATGGAGCTAAGCATCCCAACCAAGAAATTGTTGATAACCATTTAGAGCTCGTAGGGCTTGCTTCAGAAGCTCACAAGTATCCTTCTCAGCTTTCTGGCGGTCAGACTCAACGAGTGGCATTGGCGAGAGCATTAGCACCTAATCCTGAAGTAATTCTGATGGATGAACCGTTTGGAGCGCTCGATATGTACACAAGAGGCAAGATGCAAACCTGGCTCCTTGATGTATGGGAGAAAAATCAAAAAACAGTCTTATTTGTAACTCATAATATTGAAGAAGCGATGTTTCTATCGGATCGAGTTGTAGTGTTAGGCGACGGCAGCGTTATGGGAGAACATCAAGTTCTCTTTGACAGGCCTAGATTAGAATCCATTAAATTTACGGCTGAGTTTATTGAGCAAAAAAAACAGATTCTTGAATCAATTGAACCTGCTTACAATTCCTAGAGGAAATTACTTAAGCAGAGAAATATATATAGAAAACTATCTTGAATATGATGATTCACTCTCATATATTACTAAATCCCAAAAGCAGTCCTTAAGATATTATGATTAGCCAGAGAACTCGGGAACAATATGTGCGAGTATCCGCTCATATTAGTTCATAGGGAGATGTCAGTAATTCAGTGAAGCCGACTAAATTCCCAAATACAGCCTATTCTAGTGGGTATGCTGTATTTTTTGCTACCGAGTGATACTCGTAATTCAACCGACCAGCCTTAAAAGGGGCAATAATCACTGTGACTAAGAATTCGACTATCTGCAAAGACAGGGTCCTCAACACCACAAGTATTGTGTTAGAACCTCAAGCAGCCAATGGGATGGTTTTGATCCCAGCAGGCTCATTTTCAATGGGTAGTGAAGGATGGGGAGAATTTGAAGGCCCAGTCCATGAAGTGGATCTAGATGAGTTTTGGATGGATGAAACTCCAGTCACAAATAGCCAGTTTGCTAAGTTTGTTCAGGCAACCTCCTACCGAACTGAAGCAGAGAAGTTCGGTGAGGCCTGGGGATATGACCAAGGTGAATATAAGCTTATATCAGCCTTATGCTGGCAGAGCTATAACCTGGCTCATCGGGGTGATCATCCAGTGGTATTAGTCACCTGGAATGATGCCAAAGCTTACGCGAAATGGGCTGGCAAGCGACTGCCAACGGAAGCTGAGTGGGAAAAAGCAGCCCAAAGCGGAAAAATTGAACAACTTTATCCTTGGGGAAACCAAACGCCGAACGGTACTCAGTCTAATTTCGCAAAAACGGCCTCAGATATTGCGCCCACTACATCTGTCAAGCAGTTTTCAGCGAATGAGTATGGTCTATACGACATGGTAGGTAATGTCTGGCAATGGTGTGAAGATACTTTTGAACCAACTTTCTATGCTGACAGCCCTCGTCACAATCCGTTAGCACTCAAGGATGATCTCCTAAAAGTTCGCCGTGGAGGCTCTTGGAATGTTATCCAGCCCTTCCGACTCAGGTCGGCCAATAGAGGAGCGATGTCTGCAACATCTGCTGTTCCAAACGTTGGTTTCCGCTGCTGCCTTTCAGCTAAAAGCTAGAAATAGCGCTGTACATTTCCCACAAGAGCGATCTTGGGGGTGAACAAAAGTTGGCTTCGAATGCTTGTGCAATTCATAAATCACTTTCGAGAAGATGAAGCTTTCAGCTCGCCAATGATTCTGAAAATTCATTGGTTTGATTAGGCTACATTTTTGTTCACCCCCTCGTCTTGGTATAGATCAATGAGACAATAAAAGGTAGTGGATACACACTTGTTTACCCATCAAGTGAAGCAGCCTTATATTTTTTTAGAAGAAGTTGCATATAGAGATCGCTGTGTGGTGACTATACTGCAACTCGGGACCTGTCACTTCCTAAAAAGAATCTTCAAAGCTTGAACACTCTGAAGAGGGTGGTCAAGTGAGATTATCTAAACCCTAATACATATAGTGTTCAAGAGATGCATGCCACTAAATATGGATGGCTAAAATTTCAGATTTTGGGTGGTGAGGTTATCTCAGCCCCCAGGGTAAGCGCAAGAAAAATCACCCAAAAATGTGAATTGTTCAGTCCATAGGGCAGGCTGCGCTGAAAACCTCATTCTTTCGTTGCCAGCATTTGTCAACAACACTTACCTCTTGAGAGAAGAGGCTTATTTTTCGCAATAAAGCCCAGCTTGTTGATTCTTGCGCTTACCCTGTCTCAGCCCCCTACCCAGAAGAGTCTGGATGGCAAAAAAGTAGTGCTCTAGTACAGCGTCAAACCTTAATTTTAGGGTTGCCTCTTCCTGGAGGCCCCACGTAGCGAGGCTTTTAGAGATCGTCAACCCTAATATCTTTAGTCTTGACTATGCACTAGGGGTAATCATTCATTTAAGGAAGTGACACACTTCTTGTCACTTCCTTAAATGAATCTTCAAAGCCTGACCTGTAATGTACTGAAACGGAAGAGCCGGTGTTGTGGAAGATCATTATTTATCTCTAAAGCAAGTAACAGGCTACCAGTCATTCTACTAGTTCGCTATATTATTTTCAGATTCACTATAGGGCTACATTATTATCCATAAGTTTAATTCAAGCTATTTTCTCTGAATCTTAGATTTTCAATCTAGTATGGGTCTGATTCCCCGCCGCTTGCGGCGCAGATATCAGACTCTGCTCCTAACTCTTATATTTAGGAGCAGATTCCTCTTGTATACCTCGTCCGCTTGCGGCGGCAGGTTTGAGTATTCCGGACAGTTCTGTATTGCCAGCGACAGAGCAGAGGATTTCCTCCCCTATAAGCCTCTACTCTAGCGTCAACGAAAGAATAAGGGGGTCAGGCTAATATGAAACTGTACGAACTGCCAATATTTAATGATGCTAAAATATACCTTTAGCTCTACCTAAAGATGAACTATCTGCTATTTTTCTCAAACTATCAAAAAGTTCTTGTCCCTGGCGAGGCTGGTGCACTTCTTTAGCATTCTATTTTCATGAGATCTGCTCAATATAGGATTATTAATTAGCAGGGCATATTATGAGTTCAGGTAATCAGCGCAAGACGACAGTGGATAAGAAGCAGCAACCTACCCGTAGGGCAGACGGCTATAAGATAATAGTGGTTGTTTCAACCTTACTAGCGATTGGGACAGTGCTCTTTTTGTGGTGGCTGACCAGTCATATGGTTGGAGATGACAATGTGTTTTCTACACCTCTTGGTACTATAGGTGGGGGGGCAAGTATTAAAGTATTTCTTATATCCTTGGCTTTGATATCTTTAGGATTACTAGGAGGTATTGCTGTACCTATTGGATTTGGTTGGAAGGAGATGAAAGAAATAGTATTTGAAGGAGGGAAAAATAATTTCAGAGAACGAGAAGTTTTTTCATCTGGCTTTTTTTTCGGTGCATCTTTTCTGTACTTGGCATCTTTTATTACTGGATGGTTTTTTCTTAGATCATATATTCCTTCTAATTTGAGTCAACCGATCCCTGATGCCTATGGCTTAGTATTTGCTTATGGCTTTGCAAGCTCTGGATTACCTTTACTCTTTGCAATCTTGCGAAAGTCCCAAAAAGCAAAAGAAGATTTGCTCCCAATTACTCTGTTTCTATGTTCTCTCTCCATCGTCTTCCCAAAGCCTCATGGTATAATCAACTTTGGCCTGATTTTCCTGATTTTCATCGCCACATTTAGACTGGAAATCAGCCAAACTATTAAGAGAATAGCCACTGCCTTAAGTCTGAAGTTAGAAGGACCAAAGGCTTCCGTTTCGTTGGACTTTCCAAAAATCAAGAGCTTTGCTGATCTTGTAAATAATCTGTATGACTTGTTGGAGAATTCAGCATCTGAAGAAGTTATTCGCTTCATGGCTTATACTCCTGCCTTAGGCTTCTTGGCATTGCCAGATGAGAAATGGAATGAGCTTAGGAGCTTGATTTTATCAAGAAAGAATAATATTCGAATGGTTTGCTTGGAAGAGCAAGATCTAGAGTTATGGCACAATCGTTTTGAAGGCAGAATAACGAAGCGTGGAGTGATAAGTGAAGAAGACACTAAGCGTGCATCAGAAGTATCTGAGGGGCTGATTTCTGAGCTAACCAGAGACAATACTAATACAGTCAAGAGAAAGGTCATAGGTCGCTTGCCGGGCTACTATATATTCTCAAGTAGCGAACGAGCCATTATTGCTGCCCCCCTTTTTCTTCCACTTCCTCCAGGGACTCGACAAGATATCCTTGGACAGACTCCTCAAATGTTGGGCTTCGATACTGACAATCCACTACTTGTGATGATTATCAATAGTATTTACGATCTTTACTATCACAAAGTTCGTAAGATGCCTATGATATACATCAGGAATGAAGATATTTTCAGTGGCAACAGAGATCCAAAAGAAGGGAGTCAATCAGATCCCATTAATGCACATAAAAAAGGGTCTGAAGTTAGCAATGCTCCAAGTCATATTTTTGTCAAGAGAATGTCTGTCGATTTACCGTCACAGAATACTGTGGCAGCCTCAAAAGATCAATCTTCGAACACTAGTTATTTAGGTGGATTAGAGTTTTTGGAGGACATAAACATAGAGCAAAAAGTTGTCATTTATCACGGCGATGACAAAATTAGTGATATGGAATTTGAGAATGCATATAGTAAGGACGTTTCTAATATAGCTAACAATGATGGAGTGGACCAGGGGCGACCTAGCGTGCATGATTTAAAGACAGTATTTTATGCAACACTCAAAGAGCTTTTGAAGCTACACTTTAAGAATGTTGATGATCCAGTGGAAGAGTACTGCTACCGCCTAGAAGTTTTTGCAAAAGTCGAAAATTCACAATAGAAGGGTTCCATAGATGCAGGAATTAGAAAGATACCGACTCTTGAATGTAGCTATCTCTAAGATTAAGCCAGCGATGCAAGCAGATGGTGGTGATGTTGAACTCGTATCTGTTCGGGAAGGAGTGGTAGAAGTGAAATTACATGGCACCTGTCTCACATGCCCCAGCGCTAGCATGACACTCAAGCATGGAATTGAAAAAACACTCAAAGAACATTGTCCATGGGTTACGGAGGTTATCCGTGTGGATAAAAGTAAGCTGTAGAAACCATTTGAGCTCTCTAGTTAGGAGCTGAAAGCTTCCTGAGCACTAGCCTGGCGAAGTATGAGGTTGAGGTTGGCGATTACATTCGTCAAGGTTTGCTCGTAATTCTTCATCAGGCTCCTGCCTAGCTCAACTCAATTATTAGAACGCTCAATTACCCATCTAACCGCTGCAGGTACCGCCCCTAACATTCCCTCCGCTTCCTTCTGTGCTTCACAAACCTTGCTTTTCCACGATAGGGACAGCTAACTGCAGAGGCTAACTTAATCGTCAGATATTTGAAGAGAGATTACTTGGGTCAACACTCCGGACAGGTTTTGATTGCCAACGAAAAGACATGGGTTTCAGCACCCTCAGAGCCTCTACCCATCAACGAAATAATAAGGGTTTCAGGCGCTGATTCAACAATCATCCGAACTGTTGTTGTGTTCTTCGCATAGATTATTCTCAGTTCACGGCTTTTCTTGAATTGATGTAATGGTGGCACAATCTCGCTAGAGGGTGAAGGCCTTAAAGCTTCTGCTCAAGAGCCGCTTAGCTTTCGTAACAGGCCTTTGGATAAGTATCATGTCATCTGCGGATAACGGCGCGATCGCCCGCTTCTTCGGCTTTGCTCGCCATGGCACGGACCTGCGCACGGAGGTGTTGGCCGGGCTGACGACCTTTATGACCCTGGCCTACATCCTGGTGGTGAACCCGATTATTTTGGGCGATGCCATCTTCTTGAATCAAGCGGGAGATCTGTTTCCAGAGCTGATGGTGGCCACGGCGATTTCGGGGGCGATCGGCACGCTGACCATGGCCCTGGTGGCCAACTATCCCTTTTGCCTCGCGCCGGGCATGGGTATCAATGCCTTTTTCACCTATTCGGTGGTGTTGGGCCTGGGGATTGATTGGCGCTTGGCCTTGGGCTGTGTGTTTGTGGAGGGGCTGATTTTCATTGCCCTGACCCTGACGGATGTGCGGCGGCAGATTATTAAGGCGATTCCCGATGGGCTAAAGAGTGCCACGGGGGCGGGTATTGGGTTGTTTATTGCCTACATTGGCCTGTCTGGCGATCCGGCGACGGGTGGGGCGGGGCTCATTGTGGCGAATCCGGTGACGAAGACGGCGTTTGGTAGTTTGTTGCAGCCAACGGCACTGATGGCGATCGCGGGCCTAATCATCACCGCCGCCTTCCTGGTGCGCAAAACCAAAGGCGCATTGCTCTGGGGCATATTGGCGACGGCGATCCTGGGCTGGATTCTCGGTATTAGCCCGGCTCCCACGGGCATTGTCCAAATTCCCGCCTGGCCCAGCAATCTCTTTGGTCAAGGCGTGGCGGGACTAGCGGGACTGAATGGCAGCAATATCGTCAATTTCATTACGGCGCTGTTTGTCTTTCTGTTTGTTGACCTGTTCGACACCATCGGGACGCTAGCGGGGGTGGGCAAGCGCGCAGGCTATATCGGTGAAGATGGGGAATTGCCTCGGGCGAATCGGGCGTTGTTGTCGGATGCTGTGGCAACTACAGCGGGAGCGGTGTTTGGCACCTCTTCGGTAACGACCTTTGTTGAGTCGGCGGCGGGTATTGCAGAGGGCGGACGGACGGGCTTTACGGCGGTGATTTGTGGGCTATTGCTGTTGCTGTCGGTGTTCTTTATTCCGGTGTTTCAGGCGATTCCGGCCTATGCCACAGCTCCGGCGTTGGTGTTGGTGGGGGTGATGATGATGAGTAATGTGTTGTCGATTCGCTGGCAGGATATGGCGGAGGCGATTCCGGCGTTTTTGGTGTTGTTTATGATTCCGCTGACCTATTCGATTGCGGAGGGGCTATCGATTGGGTTTATTGCCTATCCGTTGGTAAAGGCGTTTCAGGGGAAGAGGCGGGAGGTGCCGTTGGCGACTTGGATTATTGCTGGGGTGTTTGTGGCGAGGTTTGTGTTTATGACGGTGCAGTTTGGACAGACAAGCTAATCACACAAAATGCAGTGCATTCGCGGTTTCGCCAAGCCAACATCAGTTGAGTAGGATATTCCTACCTATTTAATGGATGTAGCCTGTTCACCTATGTCACCATCACTGTCTACCAGTCCGATTGAACAAGCGATAGAGACAATCGAGCGCTTGAGTGATCCATCGAGTGAGCGTTTTGGACGTTTACTCAACTGGCAGAATCCTCCCGATCCCTTCTGGCACTATGGAATTGGACTGTCAGACAGCCATATCTTTGATACGGGCCAAGGCTTGTGTGCATTTAAAAGAGCAGATGCAAAGTTTGTGATGGGAGTTGATGATCTTGCTTTTACCCCGCAGCAAACGATTGAACGGTTGAAGCATGCTCTGGCAGTTTTCTCGGACTGGGACTACACATTAACGGGTTGGAATTGTGAGCATCTCAGTCGATTAATCGCGACGGATCAGCCAAGGTGCTATCAGAGCAGCTTCTTATGGTGGTTATGCGATATTTCGCCAGAGGGGGATCACAAAACTGCGTTGCAAACCTTTAAAGGCTATTTACTGGAAACGGCACCTGAGCTTGTCCGGTAGAGTGACAGAAGCCTTCAAGGGTATTAGCTCGTACCGTGGTTCGAAAGACCACTCGTCAGGAACGCCAATTCTATGAAAGCTGAATCTCTCAAAAAGCGGCTTAAGCGCGATTGGCGAAGCCAAGCTCCGGAGGATCGCCCCATGACTACGATGACGATCCGCATGCCTGAGGATGTGATCGAAGATCTGAAGCGTATTGCACCAGCGCTAGGATTTTCGGGCTATCAGCCATTGGCGCGTAGCTATATTGGTCAGGGTCTTAGGGTCGATATGGAACGTCTTGAAAATGATACTGCTGTTGTCGCCTTGATTGAAAATCTTAAACGTCATGGCGTGGATGAGGATGTTATTCAGGCGGCTCTTAGCGATGCTGTGAAAGCGTGATTTGCGTTTAGCTCAGATGGCTTTTGCTAATGCTACTGCGATTTTGCTAACGACTGGATCGCGGAGGGGCTATCGATTGGGTTTATTGCCTATCCATTGGTGAAGGCGTTTCAGGGAAAGGGGCGGGAGGTGCCGTTGGTGACTTTGGTTCTTGATGGGGGGCGCGAGGTTTGTGTTTATGACAGTTGGAGTTTAAGCAAACTACGCAAAATACAAATGAAAAATATTCATGTGCAGAAGCTTTGTATTGCCTCTTCCTTTAAAGAGAAAGAAAAGGTGGATATTCCTGTTCAAATCAAAGGAATTCGAGAGCTTGATGTGTCAGAGATAGACCAGCTTAATGATGCAATAAAGAAGCTATTTGAACAAGAAAGAGAATTCAGCCTCATGGAAGCTGTTGCAACAAATTACATTGAGATTGAGACTACTCTCAGATCCATTCTGGATGAATTTATCTCAGCCGGGGGCACTAGCCTTGAAAGGCAACTTGGAGCGATGACAGACATCAATCGTCGAGTTCTAAATTTTCTTTCACTGACTCGATGTTGTTTAGACCATACAGAGACAAGTCTCAAAAGAAGGCATGGAGAGGAGTCAGAAGAGTTTAAAAAATTCAAATCAGCCAGCAGTTTAGAATTTGACTCTAAATTTTCTTATCGTTTTCTCTACAAGCTACGAAACTATTCACAGCATTGCGGGATGCCTGTGGGTAGTTTATCGCTTCAAAGCTCCAGCAATAGCGATGGAACAATCAGCCAGACTCTTGAAGTAAGTTTTAGCAAGGCAAGCTTGCTAAAAGCCTCATTTAGCTGGGGAAGACGACTAAAAGAAGAGCTTGAAATGATGCCTGACTCTTTTAATATAATTCCTCTTCTTCTTGAGTTCAACAATTCTATCGTTAGTATTCTTGAAAAGGTTAGACGTGCTGAAGATGAAAGAGTCGAGCCTTTTGCTGATTGTATTATTTCATTTGCAGAAGAAGCTTTGAAAGATGCTCCTGACAACTGTAACAACTATCCCTGTATCGCGGACGTCTTCTCAGCTTCAACAAACGAGGCTAGTTTTAACCTGATCTGGCTTCCGGTAAATATCTCTCGAAGGTTGAAATATCGCTTATCCAAAATGAAGTAATGACATCTCGGCCGATTCGGGGGGGGGGGGAATTCTATACTGAACAAGTATGCCAGAGGTTTCAGCTATTGGCTTCAACTGATCGAATCATTTTTCGAGCTGCTGACATGAGTACTTATCAGGATTCTAATTGTCAGTGTTCAAGATTCGAATAGTCAATATAGTGAGCCGCTACAAAAGCTATTAACAAAACTACCTCGTACAATACGATGCCGTGCTTTGTTCAAACATTGTCAGGCTCAATGCTCAGCTCGCGTAACTTGGCTGCGAGACGAGCCACCTTTCCTTCTCCTGCTCTGCCCGTTTATCCCCAGTCAACAGCAAGTCCCCCCCAACAATCCCACTAGCGCAGCCAAGGCAACGGCTGATTCATAAAACTGCCCTGCTAAATTCTCAACTCCATACCCAATGGATGAATTGGGCCATGCCTCGGCCTGCAATAGAGTTGCCTCTTTGGCCCTGTCACTTGAATTTCTGGCACAGATTGCATTTAAAGGCGCGATACAAAATCCTAAAAAGGGGATTGAGTCTTGTATCTCCTATCAATGGGTGAAATTCCGTTTTTTACTAGAAATTCCAGTCAAGCAATAGGCGCACCATGACTCAGGATTACGAGGCTCAGGATTACGAATATCAAGCTCGCCAAGTGGAGCTTGATCGCGATCGCCAATTCCGCCTCGGCGAAGGTAAAATCAGCGGCTACTGCTCAGTCTTCCTCGGAGCCCTCAGCCTCCTCTCCGTCCTGGCTTACCAATTCCCCGCCTACCTCACCACCGCCGAACTCCGCCAAGTCTATGACGCCACCTTCCTCCAGGGCGTCCTCAAATACGGCATGTATTTCTCCCTCTTCTTCGGCGTCCTGACCTTTATTTTCAAGCGCTACCGCACCTTGGGACTGGCCGGTATTTTTATGACCGCGATCGCCTTCGCCATCGGCGGCCACGACGTCCCCATCCAAGGCATCGAAGCCCACCGCCTTTCCCTTGGCCTCGACTGGCTCATCCTCGCCTTCCTCGGGTCAGCCTTCATCTTCATGACCCTCGAAAAGCTATTCCCCAAATATAAAAACCAAGTCATCCTCCGCAAAGAATGGAGCCTCGACCTCGCCTACTTTTGCTTTAATCATCTAGCGATATCCGCGATCGTCATCTACGCCAACCACAGCGCCCACCGCTTCCACTGGGCCATCAACCCCGATCTCCAAGCCTCGATCCAATCCACCCCCATCTTCTTCCAAGTCCTACTCATCATCCTCTCCGCCGACTTCGTCCTCTACTGGGAGCATCGCCTCTACCACGAAGTCAAACTGCTCTGGCCCGTCCATGCCGTCCACCACTCCGTCGAAGATCTAGACTGGCTCGCCGGGTCACGGGGCCACTTCATCCAAGTTTTCTCCGAGCGGGCCATGGTCATGCTGCCGCTCTATTTGCTGGGTGCGAGCGAAAGTGCTTTAGGGGCTTATGTGGCGATCGCCGCTCTCCAAGCCGTCCTCATCCACTGCAACCTCGACCTGCCCTTCGGCTTCCTCAAATACATCATCGTCACCCCTCAATTCCACCACTGGCACCACAGCTCTGAGAAGCCTGCGATCGATACCAACTACTCCGCCCACACCATCCTCTTCGACTGGATGTTCAAAACCATGCACCTCCCCGGCCAACACTGGCCCGCAGCATACGGCACCATCAAGCTTCTGCCCCGCACCTACCTGGGCCAAACCCTCTACCCCCTCACCAGCCAACTCAAAAAATTCAGTCGATAACAGCCGTTATGAAACTGTATATTCTTCGAATGCTGGCTGTACTCGCAGTGCTAGTCGGCGTTCCAGTGAATCTCTTCCTTCTATTCCTACTGACTTACTTCAGCGAAATTTCCCTGCCGGTTTCCCCAAGCCAATTCGGCAATCTTGGATCTTTCACGGGTTTGCCAGAGGAAGGCGACCAAATGATTGGAGGTGGGTATTCTTTTGCGGAAGCTAGAGACATCTGGATTAGAATTCGCCTGGACGAAAATTCAGACTATCGAGATTTTGAAATTGCTGAAATCCAGAAATGTAGCCCTGAAGATCTTGAATTATTCCGTGCCTGGTTTCTAACTCAAACCCAAAAGTATCAGCAATCCCAATTGAATTGGCCAAGCCTCAACGATAAATCTCCAGATCAAACAGTCCTAAATGACATCGCTAACTTGGACTGTCGCACCACAGCGGGACATTCTATGCCGTTGCTTCATCGCTATGGCGAATTTCCAAAGGCCTGCGACCATGGCTGGCGGCAATACCATAAGCCTAGCGGCTTTTACTACCGGCGCTTCTACTGCCATCACTAATGTTCAGTCACGCTAGCTCGATAACGCCGCCCGCACTCAACGAAACGGCAATGCCTGACAAGCCACCTTCCCAGTCACCAGGCAAGCTCAGCTGTAGACCAAAGCTCCACCGCTGACTCCACACCGCGATCCATATTCCAATACTCATGTCAAAACGTTCTCATCACAACGTTTGACAACCTATCTACGTTCGCTTTTTTTCTCTGCGCGATAATAAGAGCAGCCTGGTCACCCAGACAACATTTCATTTGGCTCGCTGACTCCCATGGCAGATAGAACAGCGCAACTCAATCGCGTAGTGCTTAGAGATCCCGTTTGCGTGTCTCCAGACACCACCGTCATGGAAGCCATGGCAGCCATGGAGCACCACAACGGCAATGCGAGAAAGCTCCAACCCAGTCATACGGCGAAGCAAAACAGAGCTTCTGCAACCTGTGTCATCGTTCTAGAACAAAACACAGTCATAGGTTTATTAACAGCCGCAGATATGGTGGGCTTCACAGCACAAAGGCTTCCCATCAGACAGCAGGCCGTTCGAGAAGTGCTCAGCTTCCCCCCCATCACGGCGAGAGAATCATCGTTCACTGATTTAAGCTCAGTGCTGAAAATTTTCGAACAGCACTGCCTCAGCCACTTGCCTATTCTCGATGACCAAGACCAATTAGTTGGCCTCATTAGCCATCCCAGCTTACTCAGCGGATTGAGCTCCTGGATGAATCAACAATCCATTCCAGTAGAGCAAGGAATAGACAGACTAGAGGGCTCATCGAGGCAAGAAAAACCCCAAGAAATAGCTATACAAGACACAATTGAGCAAGAGCTAATTTGCAAGCAATATCATCTAGAAGCACTACTGAATAATATTCCCCACATTACCTGGATGAAAGATGATAAAAGCCGATTTATAGCCGTCAATCGACCCTTTGCTCAGGCTAGTGCTACCACTCCAGAAGCACTCGTTGGCAAAACAGACTTTGACATTTATCCAGCTGAAATTGCCCAAGCCTATCGCAATGACGACTCCGAGGTTTTACAGTCTAATCAACGGAAAATTGTGGAGGAGAAATTTGTGCGAGCTGACGGCACAATCAGTTGGATAGAAACAACTAAAACTCCCTTTAGAGATTCCGATGGAAATATTGCTGGCACCGTTGGAATTGCAGCTGATATTACCGAACGCCGGCAGATCGAGGCAGCACTCGCAGAAAGTGAAGCCAAATTTAGACGCCTGGTTGAAGGTGGACAAAACCCGACGTGGTCAACAGATATAGAGGGGAAATTCACTTATCTTTCCCCTCAATTTAAAGACCTAACGGGCTGGGAAGCAGTTGAATGGATTGGGAAACGGTGCAGTGATCTTGTGTACTCTGAAGATCAAGCCTGGGTAATGGAAGCTTGTGAAGCGCTAGTTCAAGATGCTGCGGCAGGGATGCTAGAGTTGCGTCTTCTTCATTGCGAGCAGCCTTATATTTGGGTTTGTATCGATTCGACTCCCACATTCAATGCAGCAGGAGAATTGATCGGTCAGCAAGGCACATTGACAGATATTAATGCCCGTAAGACAGCAGAGTTGGCTTTACAAGAAAGTCAGACGCAATTCCACCGCATGACTGAGAACGTGCCAGGAATGATTTATCGCTATGTTCGGCATTCGGACGGGACTGATGAACTGACCTACGTAAGTTCCCAAATTCGTGAGGTCTTTGAACTTGAACCTGAAGTGGCACTTCAAAATGCGACTCAAGTTTGGGAACGCATTCATCCAGATGATGTTGCGTGGCTAGGGGATGCAATTCAAGCTTCAGCCGATACCCTACAACCCTTTACCAGCGCTTATCGCCTTTGCCTGCCGAACAAAGGAGCGCGTTGGGTGCAAAATATGTCCCATACAGCTCGCTTGGCGAATGGCGATGTGGCGTGGGATGGCATCGTCGTTGATATTACAGATCGCAAGCAACAAGAACAAGAGCGAGAGCGACTCCTGAAAATTGTTGAATCTACCTCCGACTACATTGGCGTAGCCAGTGCAGAAGGCTACATTTTGTGGCACAACCAAGCCTTCAAAAATTTTCGACCCGATTTAGGGAATTCAGCAGATCGCATTCATTTATCGGTAGCCAATCCAACATGGGCCTATGAACTCATGCAAAAGGAGGCATTTCCAACTGCTATTGAACAGGGAATCTGGTCTGGGGAATCGGCAATTCTTGATGCAGATGGTAATGAAGTACCTATTTCACAAGTTCTAATTGCTCATAAATCAGATGAAGATGAGATTAAATACTTCTCTACTATTATTCGTAATATCAGCGAGCGCAAAGCCATCGAGCGGCAATTGGAATTTACCCAGTATGGTCTTGATCATGCTGCAGATTGTTTCTACTGTCTGGATAAAGATGCAAACATTAAACAAGTCAACCAAGCCACTTGTCAGCACACCGGTTATACCCAAGAAGAGCTGCTGAGCATGACGCTGCATGAGCTCACTCCCACCTGCCCTAAGGAAACGACTTGGGCCCCTCACTGGGAAAAACTAAAGCGCCTGAAAAGCTATTCTTTTGAATCAGTTCAAAGAACTAAAATGGGAAAAATCTTTCCAGTGGAAGTGGTTTGCAACTATCTGGAATTTGATGGGAAAGCTTACGATTTTGAACTGATTCGAGATATTACGGCACGCAAAGCCGCTGAAGCCCAGAGAAATCAGCATCTAGCAGCAATTGAAGCAGCAGCCAATGGAATTGCGATTCTTAAGGCTGACCGCTATGTCTATCTGAACCATGCGCATCTTACACTCTTGGGTTATTCCTCTGAAGAGCTCCTAGGCCAATCCTGGCAATGCATATACTCTGCTGAAGTCTTGGAATACCTTGAGCAAGAAGTTTTCCCATTGCTTGCACAGGACCTTGCTTGGCAAGGCGAAGTTGTTGCAACTCGAAAAGATGGCTCATGCTTTGACCAAAGCTTGTCCCTAACACTTCTAGATGAAGATTTTGTGATTTGTGTATTCTCTGATATTAGCGATCGCAAACAAGCAGAAGAAAAGTTGCAAGCGCTATCAGAACGTCTTGAGCTGGCCCTCGAAGGGGCCCAAATAGGGGTTTGGCAATGGGATTACCAGAGCGAGCGCTTGTCCTGGGATGAGCGCATGTTTGCCATTTATGGGACACAGCCTGAAGATTTTAGAGGAACCCAACAGGATTGGGAACAATACGTCCATCCTGATGACTTAGCAGATGCTCAAGAAGGAATAATCCGTGGCGATAGCCGCTCTAGCAAGGAGTTTCGAATTATTCGATCTGACGGTACAGTTCGGTATCTTTTCTCCACAGTTTTCATCCAGAAAAATCACAAGGGAGAATGCGAGCGGGCTGTTGGTATTAATCTTGATATTACAGATCGAAAGCAAGCCGAAATAGCCTTAGAAGAAGAAGTATCACGACGCTCGGCTGTATTCAACACCTCTCACGATGGGATCCACATCTTGGATCGGGCAGGCAACTTAATGGAAGCCAATACAGGTTTTTCCCAGATGCTTGGCTATAGCCTTAATGAATTATCTAATCTAAATATTGCAGATTGGGATGCTCAATTTTCTCATAAAGAGCTCCAGGATAAATTCCAAAACTATCCTGCAAATATGCACTCAAAAGTAGAAACCCTTCATCGCCGTAAAGATAGAACAGTTTTTCCAGTTGAGATTACGGTCTGTTCAATGGAATGGAATGGAGAATTTGCATTTGTCTGCATTGCACGAGATATTTCCGAGCGCAAAAAATACGAGATGAAGCTCCAGCAAACGAATGAGGAGCTCGCCCGTGCAACACGTCTAAAAGATGAATTCCTGGCTAACATGAGCCATGAATTGCGTACTCCACTTAACTCTATCCTCGGTTTCTCCGAGGCATTGCAAGAACAAATACTAGGTCCATTAGGTGAGAAGCAAATTACAGCAGTCGCCACGATCGAGAGGAGTGGAGAACATCTCCTAAAATTGATTAATGATATTTTAGATGTTGCAAAAATCGAATCAGGAAAGATCAAATTAGATAAGCAGCTCACAAGGATCTCTGAGGTCTGTAACTCTGGTCTTACCTTTGTCAAACAACAAGCAATCAAAAAGGGTATTCGACTGACAACGAACATTCCTCCTCACTTACCTAAAATCCCAATTGATGAAAGGCGAATTCTACAAGTTTTAATCAATTTGCTCGATAATGCAGTTAAATTTACGCCCAACGGTGGCGAAGTTACGCTAGAAGTTAGCTATCAAAAACAGGTGAGAGAGTCTGACGAAGATGGAACCATAGCCATGCCCAATCAAGGTGCAGCTCAGAGATTGATAGCCCCCGACAGTCTTACAGGCATTGCGAAAAATTTTATTACAGTCGAAATCTCTGATACCGGTATCGGCCTTTCTCCAGCAGATGCTGACAAGTTATTTCAGCCCTTTATACAAATCGATAGTGCACTCAATCGAAAATACGAAGGTACTGGCTTAGGCCTGACTTTAGTCAAGCGTATTGTCGAGCTTCATGATGGCGTTCTGACCTTAAGAAGTGAGGTTGGTGTGGGCAGTTGTTTCAGCTTTCAGCTTCCCTGTCAGTCTGAGACAGATAAAGTTGACCTTTAATACATCACCCAAAGCCACTCAAACAGTTGATTTAGCGATGGTTAGAGTCAATAGATTGAAAATCCGAACAGTGATAGCTCAACTTCACCGTTAAGGCTTTATTAGCTAGCTAGAGCATGTAAATTCCCCTTTAGCATGAGCTCTCATTCTTTACCAAAAATTGGCGTAATGCATCTTGCGCAGAAGGAAACGCCACCCTCTCAAACGAAATCTCTCCCGGCTCGCACCACCAATATCCCCCAACATCATCCGCAGGCCGAATCACCGGCTGCCGCTCTAACCGCACTAAAAAGAATAAATCCAGCGAGTGATACAACACTCCCTTATAGGGATATTCATTCACCGAAGAGCACAAATACTCTCCACAGTCTTCCACTGTAAGTTGTAATCCCACCTCCTCTTCCAGCTCTCGCACCAGCGCCTCTTCCAACGTCTCCCCCGGATCCACAAAGCCCCCTGGCAAATCCAACATTCCCAAGTCCGGCTCCTTCGCTCGCTCCACCAACAACACCTTTCCCTCCGCTTCAATCACCGCCGCCGCCGCCGCCGCCACATTCTGGAAATAGACAAAGCCACAGCCCTCACATTCAAGCTGCTTCTGGCTCACGGCCCGAAACGCCTCCGCTCCACAAGCCGGGCAATGCTTCAAAGGAATACGCTGCATTCGCTACGGCTCCTGACGTTTGACAACGCCATACTCACTCACAATCTGTTCTGGCAATGTCCCTGTTTCTACCAAGCTCATCTCCGGCAAACGGAAGGTCTGATAAATCTTTCGAGTTTTGCCTACCTCATCTTCCAAAAACAAATCCACCACCGTTAACGCCTTAAACGGCTCCGCCTCACTACCCAGAAGCTGACGCGGGCCACCGCCTAAAGCTCCAGAATACAACAGCTCTAGCTCACCTCGCTGCCCTGGATAATAGGCATGGTTGTGGCCACTGATGTAGGTATGAACGTCATACTTTTCCAGTAGCTGTTGCAACTGATCTGAATTGTTTAGGAATTCACCGGGCCGATCGCGCCTCACCGCCACCGGATACAGCGGCAAATGTCCAATCACCAACCGTGCCTTCGCTGCTTGAGCCTGATCGCTACTAAGCTGTGCTTCCACCCAGGCCAACTGTTGCTCCCCCAACTCAGCCGTAGAAGCATCCCAAACCAGATAGAAAACCTCGTCTTGCATAAAGCTGTAGTAGAACGGAAACTGCGCCCGGTCCACAAAAGGCAAATCTGGATTGACACGATTCCAATAGTCTGATGCTAAAGCGCGATCGCGAGCAAACCAGAATTTCCCCTGCCGCTTGGCCCCAGAACCATCGTGGTTGCCAATCGTAAAGCCAAAGGGAATCCCTGCTGCATCCAAAGGCTGACGCACTACATCGTCAAAGGCATTCCACATCGCCTGTACCTGACCATTAGATAGCTCCTTTTTTTGCCCTGCCACCATATCACCACCTGCGAGGACAAGGTCAGGATTCCAATCCGGGATGAGAGCGATCGCCTGCCCCACCTCCGGTTCATAGCTCGTCGAGCCATAGGCACTATTGAGATCACTAATCACCACAATCCTCACATCGCCCCGCTCCGAGTCCGCTGAGCCAGCAGGCTCAGATGCCATATTCGCTGGCGTTACCCTACCATCTGTCCCAGGCTCAAACGGTTCAACCTGGGGCTCAGCTTGACCCAGTAATTGCTGTCCCAATCCAACGGAACCTAGCACGGCAGCAGCAGCGACCAGGGCCAAAAATTGACGAGGTTGAAACACCATGGATCCAGCAATAGAACGGCTAATTTCTAGTAGACCACTATCAGCGTCAATTGTGCCCAGGCAGTTTACGTAGTGTTGACCTTTTTCCGGCCTCAAGCCTAGTTCTCAGAGTTTACGCCGTAGTTTTCTGATGAATCCTCACCGGGCCTCTCTAGTTGTAAAGCACCAATGTTGTATATACCTGAAGTCTCCTCTGGGATTGAGAAGGTCGCACTTTCACCTTCGGTTAAACGGATTTGATAGTCACCGGGCTTAAAGCCTTCCAGCGCAAACTTACCCACCCGATTTGTAAAAATCGTCTTCACCTTCCAATGGGGATCGTCCAACGCAATCACTTCCCCCACCTTCAACTCTGAAACATTGCCATCGGCTAGCTGCAAAACGCCCCTCAAAAACACCGTCGCATCATTGCCGACCTTGACCAGCGTTCCCCGGCGATAGCCCGGCTTCAAGCGATGGCTACTACGGCCCAAGGAATGTCCTAAAGGCAAGGATGGTGCATCCAAACTGATCTTATTCATTTGGTAATCCGATAGCCCCGGCAACACTGCTCCCCCCCAGCGATCTATCACGGCTGCTGCTCGATTTTTAGAAGGATTCACCTCTACTCCCAGCCCCCGGAGCTGATGATGGGGAACGAACAGAGCGAAGCTACCATTCACGGGCTTGGACCAACCAAAGCGACCATCGGCAAAAACGAGGCTAGTACCAAAGCTAAGCTGGCTTTCCATTCCTGACCAATCCAGCATGGAATCTCGCTCACCCGTAGCATCCGTTTTTAATCCCAGCGTTGCCCGGTAACCTCGCCAATTCAGACGGTGGGCCAAATCCCAAGTCTCTCCGTCATCCGAAAGATTAAAACCTGTATTGAATGCGTTGATGGAAGCGCGATCGCGATAGTTCCAACTCGCGCGCCGTCGCACATCCCCAGCTAAATTTGTTTCTGTTGAAGTGCTCAGCGTTTGACGGCGCTGGGGCATAGACCATTGGAAATTGACGCGGGCCTGTTGATCGGTCTTTCCATCGGCCTTTTGAGCATGGCTAAACTTCAACCCCAACCGCCTTCCATTACCCACCGGGCGATTTAAATCCAGACTGAGCCGATAGGCATTACCCTCATCCGTCCACTGATAGCGACTCGTCAAGTTGGCATTGATCTGATCTAGGAGCTTCTGTTGATAAGTCAGGCTAGCCTCTAGCGGCGTACTGTTATTCGGCTCCTCTTCCCCGACACCTAAAAAGCGATCGCTGCGATATTCCAGCCCTAACTGCAACGACTTATTTTGAACATCCCCGGAGCGGCGATAGCGATAGCCCAGCCGCGCACCGTAGCCCATTCCTGCATCGGGGTCCAAACTCATCGCAGCATTCCAGTCCCAGTTTCCCAATGCCGTCGCAATTACACCATCGCTACCCAGCATTTGCTGTCGCTGATTGGCCTGTAGGTAAGTTCCTGTCGTGAGGGTCTGGGTCACGCCCCAGCGATGGGAAGCGGTGAGCAATGTATCTCCAAACTGATAGCTTCGAGTCCCGCTCCCTTTATCAATGGGGGCCCCCAAGCTATAGGCAAATTGCTGAAGACCTGGAGCCAATAGCGTTGCCGTCACGGGGGCAAAGAATTCCAACCGCCGCTCTCGTCCAACGGGGTCTGTAATTAGTAATTCAATATCATTGATACCAGTGCCCAGAGAAAAATCGCGTAAATCCTGGGTACCTGCGGGGAGATTCAGGGTTTGCTCGCGATCGCCATTGATAAACACCTCCACCTTCGAGGGCTCTTCCAAAAAGAACTCGTAGTTACTCACCGGGCGGGTCACCCGATCCGGTTGTAAACCAAACTGTCGAGTGGCGGAAACACCTAAAATAGAAGTCCCTCGCTGATACCCCGTCGTTGGCGATGAGATCTCACCCGCCCGGAAACGCATTGCTAGGTTTGGGCGATCATGCACCAAGCGAAAATCCCCCCGCTGCCAAGGCGTTTCACTGTCTTCAAGAAAACGAGTTTCCCCCTCCAGCACCCACCCCTGATAGTTCAAGGCCCCATCCCACTGCAAGGCAACGGGCTGCAACCCTGCATCATCATCACGCTCCGGTAGCCAGGTCCAGCCCAAACTCCCTCGGGTATTGAGATAGCCACTGAGCTTAGCTGCATTGACTGTGGGAGAATTTTCTACCCGCCGAGCTTTTGTGAACGTCACCACATTAGGTCGTAGTTGTTCCGGCAATAGCTTTACTGTAAGCTGTAAAGTCTGCCTGTCAAATTCCGTTTGAATACCAGCCTGGGTCAGGTCTCTACGAGACAAAAACCCATCCTCAACTAAGACTGTTACCTTCTCTAGCCATTCATCTTGAAGCGGCTCTGCCAGTGCTTGTAAAAATCCAGCTGCAGGCCAATGTATATCATCGTTAGCAGAATCAATACGCACTGGTAAGTCCCCTTGGGAATCACCATTAATGGACCAGGGTAAAATGGCTGACTGAATTGGCTCAGGGGAGCCAAATACTTCTTCAAATAGCGAGCTGCTGGCTAAGCGCTCTAAATTTTCTTCTTGAAGCAGCAACTCTGGCTGCATCTCGGATATTTGGGATGATGCCTCATCCTGAGGGAGCAGCAATAACGGTTTATTTGTATCAGCGATTTCCAGAAGAGGAGGAGCGATCTCTCCTCCTCTGTCCTCTTCTAATGCACAGGGCACTGCTGCTGGGCAGGAAGAAGCTACGGTACTGAATTCATTAGGCTCTTCAGTCTGTAAAGGTTGAGATATTTCAACTTGAGCAAGTTGTGGAACCACAAAGTCAGATGCAGGTTCTATCAACACTGCTGGGTCTAGGGATATTCTGGGCTCAGCAGTGCCTCGTTCCATCGCGATCGCGCCAGGCACATTCAGGCAAATGAGTCCTGCAGAAGCCGACAACTGAACAACAGTTCTCAGGTTCAGAAAATCACGCCTAGGCAGAGAACGATCTGCTGCCAGGTATTCGTCGAAATCAGCTTGCTTAACCTGCACTCGATCACCTCAACAATGACTGGACGATGTCCAATGTCTCAACGTTTCACTTGACCACGAATGCCCCAACCACATCCCCCTGGGGCAATTCCTCAGGCCAGGGCACACGAAAACGGCGCTCTCCCCCAGCCAATATGGTGCGGCTATGAATTGCTCCTAAAACTTCATTTTTCAAAATGATCGTTTTCCCTGCCGCAGTTAGAGACAGCTTGGGATCTTCAAAAATTTGTCTAGCTGTCCCCTGGTTCTTAATATGCACCGCCAGCCAAGGTGTTCCACTTTCATCGAGTTCTAATGCTGCTTCCGCTAGGACAACATCCGGAATAGCATTGACGGGCTGTACATACAGAGAGCCTGCATAACGCATCATGACCTCAACTGAAGCTGTGGTCTCTTGAGGAGATGAAGGCTGCTCAAGATTAGGGTTGAGTTCGATGGGCAACTGCTCTGCAATTAAGCGGTAAGACAACTCTGCTTCGGGGGTCGCATCTCCCACCCAAGTCACGCGAATCGTTTGAGTTTCTAAAGACCTCATCAGAATCTGCGTGGGATAAACAATAAAATTATCGTCAGCAGGCGATAGAACCTCTTCTCCCAACTCATCCACCTCACGCTTCATCACTGAAATCTCTACCGCAATGGGCTCATCTTTGGAGTTAAAAACCTTGTATGAGCGAGTAGAGCGACTGCCCTGAGCAGCAAAAGTTTGAGAAATGGGTTCCAGTTGGAAAGATAAAGCAGGCGCAGCCGAAAGCAACATCCCTCCGAGGAAAGACGCTAATAAATATTTGATTTTCATCTCTATATTCCCTGTAAAATTAGCAAGGTGATGAGTTGTCGGTGGCTTCTACCGTGACTACACTGTCATAGGTTCCTGGAGTTTGAAGATTTGCTGGCCTGTATGTGACGTAAACATCTAGATCCAAAGGAATGGCACTACACTGGACGAATTGATTACCTGAGGTAATCGTAAAATCACCAATCACAGGTGGAGAGCTTCCCTCGGTCACTGCCCATATTTGATAATCAATATCTGGTCCTCCCAAAGCATTATCCAGTGATGCTGAGGATAAGGTCAGTGTATAGCCCAAAGAATTTACGGTAGAGACATTCACCGTAGCAATCTTCTCAATCTCTGTTGCTGTTGCCCCTTCGCCATGTAGCTCAAGATTATTGTTGATTCCTGCAACATCGGTAATCGTAAGAGATGGATCTGCTGAAGCCGGAATTGCTACAAATAGAGAAAAAAAGGTCAAAAAAGCAATAGAAATCCTCATATTCCATCCCCAGTAATGCTTAGATAATGGTGGAATACTATGGAATATCCCACCATTATTGGCGAACTCAAGATTCAGACACAATTTCAGAATAAGTAGAACAGAGAGCTCTAAAAACCGTAGTTGGTCAAGAGCTCTACAATCAAACTCACAAAGAATTACTCTAAATCAGGTTTAGAGATCCGCAACGGTCAAGGTAATCGTAGCGGTGTAATCACCAGCATCTAGATTCTGTGGGGGATCATAGGAAATAGAGATGTCTTGAGCCAAAGTACCATCGGCACCCAAGTTAGGTGCAGCACCACCTACCTGAGAATAGCTCTCGACCAGTCCACCACCAAAGTCACCAGTCAGAGCTGTAACACCATCGTCAGTTACAGCAACTTGATATGCCAAAGGAGTATCACTACCCGTAGCAGTCATATCACCTTCGGTCATTGTCAGGCTCAAACCAGCATCATTATTGGTTCTAATGATGATGTCTGCAACCTTAACAATCGTTTCACCATTATCTGTTCCTTCACCACCCAGGTCTAGACCTGTATCAACACCACCGACGGCAGTAATATCAATATTCAAAGTTGACTCGACGGTTCCACCAATGTCAACGGTGCCGCTAGAAACCTGTGCCATGACAGAAGGAGCACCCAAGAAGGAAGCACCTAGAGCAAAGCCGCCAGCAATAAGGAAACGATTAAAACTTTTCATTGAAACTCAAACTCCTGAGTTATTGGGGTCATGGGAATGGCTCTAAAGCCGAGATTGCTCAACAGGGAGCAACGAGGGGAGTAATACAGCTCTGGATAGGATCTGTATCTTGATATTGAGTGCATCAAACAACTAATGTCCTCGCCTCGTGACCTTATTATGACCACTACATTTCTTTTTCATTTCAGTGCTTGAAGCTAACTTTAGAGGTACGGTTCAGCCGTAGTTCCCGCAGTCTAGAAAGATGAATTCAAGTACAAACACTGATTCTGGCTTTCTCTTTACTGTCGAGCAAGGAATGAGCTGAAAATGCCTCTCTGCATAAGGTTTAGCAATTATTTTTATAGGGATTAAGCGAAATAGCCTAACTTGCCTGACCTTAATCTACGCTGAAATAGATCACGTAATACGTAGGAGGTGGAGATATTGCTAACGGTGCATACAGAGATGAGCCTTCGAGCAATTTTAGAGGTTAGATGTCATTTGGGATGATTGCTTCGGTCAACTGATCAACGAGAGGATGTGGAGTTGAGATGGCAAAGCTAATCTGACAAAATGCTGTTTGTATTTTTGCCTTTGCGAAGGTCCCTCTTCCTATCGTCGATAGCCCAAACAATTTTGAATCTCTAAACCAAGCCTGGTCTCAGCTTTGAAGAAGCTTTAGAGGCAATGCTCAAAATACTTGGGAAGCTTTCCAAAAGCTATAGATAGCTGATAGCAAGAGGAAGCCTCTAAATAGATTATGAACCAAAGCTTCTGATAGTTGTGGCAGCAATCTTGTACTCAACTGAGCCCCTGCCAAACCGCCAAAGCCCAGAATGAGTCCCGGCAGCCACAAGACGTTGCCTTGTAGTTGGTGACCGAGGGTTGAAGAGAGTGCAGTTAAAACAATCACTCCCAAACTCGTTTGAATGGCTCGCTTGATTGGCTCTTGTAACAGCAACATCTGTAGTGGCACCATGATTGCTCCACCGCCCACGCCTAGGAGACCCGCGATCGCCCCCCCTATTGTCCCAGTCACAACCCTGCCGACTGTGGGTCGCAACACAGGCCCTTTAAACAGCTTGGGCTTGAGCCGCTGCCGTAGGGAGAGCAAATAGATATTCAGCAACATCAAGCAGCCAAAGGCGACGAGCACCCCCTGGGGTGGCATTCTGTTTGCGAGCCAAACGCCCCCTTGAGCTGCGAGCCAAGCTGGGACCCCCAACCAGGCCACGCGCTCTATATCAATGAAGCCCATGCGCCAATTTTGCAACGTGCCTGAGCTGGCCGTCACGATGATGGCGAGGGAGCTAGTAGCAACAGCTTGAAACGGCGAATAGCCCAGCAATAGTAAAATAGGCACCAGCACAGTGCCCCCGCCAATACCCAGCAGGCCTGACAGCAGACCAGCACCTAAACCACAGAAGATCAGCGGGATCCAAGGCATAGCAACTTTGCATAACAGGAGCTCACCTATTAAGCCTACCGATCTGACTTATGGGCTGTCTAGGCCCGAACCTTGGGGCAAGGTGTCTTTGAATCTATCCCGACGGCTAAGCAAGATTGATTAAAAGCAGCTTCTGTTTCTAGGGCTGGTGGAACTTGTCCAAACACCATCTCACAGCTCATGTCCTCAAAGTTCGGCGTCAACGTTAGGGGAATGCCAAACTTCTCAGTGAAAAATTGTTGAGTCGGCAACTTGCATAGGTTGACGCAGAGGCCAACACAACCGCTCTCTTCCAGATAGCGACATTTTTTAATGTGAACATCGCTTTTTTGTCGTCGTGTTTCGCCATCAGCTCCCGTGACCTCGGCTTCCACAACTTCGCAAGGGCCAATGAGCCAAGGAAAGAGCCGCGCTGCAAACCAAGCATTGGACTCGCAGACCCAGCGCGTTGGCGAAACCAATGTGCGGATCAGCCAGAGTACGGGAGCAGGAACTAGGGAGCCCAAAACTTTTGCAACTACGGCCTGCTGTTGGGCAGGCGAGCGCCCCTGCATGATCCGCTTGGACAAATCCACTACGCCAGCAAAGCCTTTCTTGGATGTGCCCTCTCCTAAGACTCGGCTCATCTTGCGAATAAACAGAGCTATGAAAATGCGATCGCTCCAGCTATCGTGATATTCCGTTTTTGGGGATGAGCGATGGGACAACTGCGGTGGAGCCTGAGCTGTAGAGGAAGTGGGTGACTGAATGGGAGCCTGGGTCATGATGGCAAGCTTCCTTCCAAGGCCGCAGCCACAACGCGATGATGGCTGTCTTTTTGCAAGGGTAGGAGCAAAGCCCTGGCTTCGGGGCGATCGCTAATGCTCAATGCAGTTGCCGTTCGCCAGCGCAGTCGCCAGTTCTCCGATTGGGCTAGGGGCGCTAGTAGTGCCAAGGATTGGTCAAAGTAATTCCCTTTAAGGACTTTGCCTAGGGCCAAAATGGTGGCTTCCACCACGGACTGCTGACCATCTTTCAGGCCCAGTTGAGACACCGCCAGTAAGGTTTCATCGTTGTCTCCCTCCATCAACATGCCAATGATGCTTTGGCGGGTAATCCAATTGTCGTTCTTTTCAAAGAGGGTTTGGAGCAGGGGAAGGGCGCGATCGCCAAAGTCCAGGAGGGAGTTGGCAATTTCGCCCAGCACATTTCCATCTTTCTCCACCTCCAGTAGCCCTTTTAACACTTCAAACGATTCATCCGTCCGATGATTGCCCAGCCCCATTACCGCAAACCGCCGCCTTAAAAAGTCACTGTCTGCGGCCACTCGGGTCAGCAGTGGAATGGCTTCTTCAGCAGAACATTCGGCAAGTTCATCCAAGGCTTCCTTGCATTTGTTGACCGGGGCATTGCGTAGGTCGGCTTCTAGCTGGGCGAGGCGGTCAGAATCCATAAGGTCGCTATGGGGATGCCTCTCCACTGTAAATCCTTAGCAAAATCCCGTTGCGTTTGGTTGGAAAGCCAAACATATCGCTCTTCTGTTGTGGGCTAGTGGACCTCGCTCACCATGGGCTAATCATTGGAGTCAGAATTAAGGCCTAGCAAAGATTTGAGCCAGGATATCAATCGTCCCAGGCCTGTGAGGCATTTTGCCCACCATCCTTGGGAGATTGGAACAATGGCTTGTCGTTGAGCTGTCTCCAGGGCATTCTTTAATGCGATCAGGGTGGCTATGTCGTAGGAATACTCCTGGGAATCAATCGGGTGATAGCTGCCTGCTTGAACCGTGATTTTAATTCCTGTCAGAGGTGTTCCATCTTCCACCTGCTGCATCAGCATTCCATTAATAGAGCTCAAAATCTGAGGCATAAACTCCAGCGGAATGGAATCGCGACTGCTGTTGGGCGGAAAGTTATCCGGCTGGACTTGCCAGTGAAACAGGATTTGGCCGGATTGAATGGTGGGTAACGGTTCCAGCTTGAGCCCCACTCGGGCATAGTGCATACTGCCGGGCACTGCACGCTGGAACGTACCCTCACCTTCACAGGGCTGGGCCAAGGTTTGGGCAACTGGCGCTGGCCCACTGCCGAGGTGACTGAGCCAAGGTGAGATGCAAATCGGATTGTTGCATAGCGGGCTGGAGAATTGAGGCTCCTGATTCGTCAGCCAGTGCCAAGATCTCATCGTTCTGAAGAGGCTGGCTCCTAGGAGACTGTAGTCCCTACGATGTGCCAAGCATTGACGATAAAGCTCGGCAATCCCATTGGGATCCGTCTTTGGATTCTGGAGTGCGGCTTGAACTTGGGTGGCCAGGGCCATACCAGCTTGGAATTCTGCTTCGGTGGGGGGCTGGTTGTACGGGCCTGCTGGCGTTTGAAAATCCTTTTCGAAGTCAGCGATCGCTTTTTCCACGGCCTTGTTCAGGGTCGGCCGGTTCTCTGGGGCAAAGGCAATGCGCCAGGATGCGTCGAACCGGGCTGAAGACGTAGTCATGGAGAAGGATTACCTGGAAGGCGATTGTTCTAATCTTGCCCAGGGAATTTCATGAACCAACGACAGTCTTGGTCAGCGTTCTGAATGAAGCCGAACCTAAAATGGCTGACTCCAACAGTTACCCATCAATCACCTTGCCATCGCGGAACCAGATAATACGCTCTGCTCGGGCTCCCACATCATCCTCATGGGTCACCACCACAATGGTCATGCCGCTGCGGTGCAGATCGTCAAAAATATTCAAGACTTCTTTAGTGGTTTGGGAGTCCAATGCCCCGGTGGGTTCGTCGGCTAAAAGCAGCACGGGCTGATTAACGATCGCCCGCGCAATAGCCACCCGCTGTTGTTGCCCCCCAGAGAGCTGGTTGGGTCTGTTATTCAGGCGATCGGCTAGGCCCACTTTAGTTAGCGCTGCCACGGCGCGATCGCGACGCTCCTGTTTTTCCAGCCCGGCATAAAGCATCGGCAGAATCACATTCTCCAGCGCCGTTAATTGCGGCAGCAGATGAAACTGCTGAAACACAAAGCCCAAGTTGCGGTTGCGAATATGGGCCAGGGCATCGTCATCCAGGGTTGCCACATCCTGACCATCCAGGTAATAGCGCCCGCTGGTGGGTCGATCCAAGCAACCAATCACATTCATTGCCGTGGACTTGCCCGAGCCCGAGGCTCCCATAATGGCGGAGTAACTGCCCGCTTCGACAGTCAAGTCCACCCCTGCTAAAGCATGGACAATCGTGTCGCCGCTGCCATAGGACTTCGTGACGTTTTCTAAACGGACGGTAGTTGTTCCAGACAGGGGAGGAGTTGCTGGACTGGGTTGGCGAGTGGGTACTGAAGAAGCCATGGCTGGGAGGGAAAGGGAGACCCCGTGGGCCTCTGCGAACAAAAGGCTGAGGAGTTTCGTCTAGGGAAGCAACAATCCTAGTTTTCAAAACCCATGTTCCCAAAATGGTAGTCGGTTTACCTGCCTTTTGGGCGGCGGCTGCCCCCCAGACAGCCCGGGGGCCTGCGATTAAACTGGGATTGAGTCGAGGATGAAAGTCATCTCCTCCTGGTGATTTACCCAGGAGCGGAGACGAACCATCCGCTCTAGACTCCACTGCACTTTGGGTAACACCATGAGCCAAAACAAGAATTCTCAGGGCCTAAAACTGGCGTTTGCTGGGGTCATCGCGGCAGCGGTGGCTGCGGGGAGCGGCGTTGCCTGGTTTGGCAGCCAGACGCCCGATGCTCCTCCTCAGTTATCGGTGGAGTCTCCCGTTGAGCAGCCCATCGAAATTGAAGTTGAAACTCCCACTGCCAGTCAACCCGATGCCGTGGAATCGGAGGCGACTGACCCAGCTACCGTTGAACCTGATAGCCCAGCATCTTCTAACTCGACCGAGGCTGAAGTTGCCGCAGGAAACGGCGAGGCAGCGCCTCCCGTGGCGGCTCGTCCCGATAGTGGCGCGGCCTCCGAACGCTCGGGGCCTTCGGTGTACTGGATTGGCACAGAAGACAATCAGGTTCAGTACGATGCCCAGCGTGTGGCTGTGGCCCCCAACTCCGGTGCTGAAACCCAGCTTCGCACTGCCATGGGAGAGCTGCTTGCAGGAAGTGATGCAACTGCCATTCCCCCTGGCACTGAGCTGCTCGGGGCTGAAGTGAAGGGACAAGATGTCTACGTTGACCTCTCGAAGGAGTT
Organism: uncultured Pseudanabaenaceae cyanobacterium; assembly: GCA_937949725.1. Lineage (GTDB taxonomy): Bacteria > Cyanobacteriota > Cyanobacteriia > PCC-9006 > JAAUQQ01 > JAAUQQ01. Next base: position 15,750 of record CALECT010000103.1, on the reverse strand, counting down.
CAACCAAGGGGGCGGTAGCGCTGCCATGGCGGCCCGCTTGGGCCAGGTTATCTACACTGCGGCGGCGGTAGAGCCCGGAGCCCAGGTTTGGATCTCCATTGAAGGTGAGCCGTTGACGGAGCTGGGGGGCGAGGGCTTGCTCATTGACCAGCCTCTGGATGTGGCGACGTTTGAGGAAGAGTTTGATTTCTAGACTCTGATCGTGGACTTTGCTTTCGCAGTTCAATAAAAAAGAGGCGCAATCCCAATTCTGGGATTGCGCCTCTTTTTTATGCGTTGCTTTGATGTTTTATAGCTTTGCAGAAGCGACTTTCGTTACTTCTAGGCTGGGCGAATCTTTTGGAAGAACTGCGATCGCAGATTTCTCTTTCGCCTTAGCCAAGCTCGCGCTCAAAGCCGGGCTGTTTTCCACGGAATCAATTGCCAGCGTAAAGACTGGATTGGAAGCCACACCCACCAGGGTTGTCGCGACCACAGAGATGACCAAACCAACCTGCAAGGGCTTGAGGCCAGGTGCATCCCAGCTCACCTTGGGGTAGTTCTTTACCGCATCGGACATTTCCTGGGGCTCCCGCACCACCATCATCTTGACCACGCGAATGTAGTAGTAGATGGAGATCACGCTAGTCACCAGACCGACCAGGACCAGGGGATACAAACCCGCCTGCCAGCCCGCCCAGAACAGGTAAATCTTGCCGAAGAAACCAGCCAAGGGCGGAATTCCCCCGAGGGACAGGAGACAGAGGCTGAGGCACAGGGTAATCAAAGGATCTTTGTGATAGAGACCGGAGTACTCGCTGATTTGGTCAGTGCCGGTGCGCAGAGAGAACAGGATGACGCAGGCAAAGCCGCCTAAGTTCATGAACAGGTAAACCAGCAGATAGAAGATCATGCTGGCGTAACCCACTTCGGTCCCGGCAATCAGACCAATCATCACAAAGCCCGCCTGGCCAATGGAGGAATAGGCCAGCAGACGCTTCATGCTGGTCTGGGCTAGGGCCACCATGTTGCCCAAGATCATGCTCAGCATGGCCAGGACGGTGAAAACGAAGTGCCATTCATCAGCCAGTAGTGGGAAAACCACCACCAGGAGACGAACTGCGAGGGCAAAACCAGCGGTCTTGGAGCCCACGGAGAGAAAGGCCACAACCGGTGTGGGAGAGCCTTCGTAAACGTCGGGGGTCCATTGGTGGAAAGGAACGGCAGAAATCTTGAAGGCAACGCCTGCAATGACGAAGACCAAGGCCATGATTAGGCCGAGGGATTGACCGCCTGCGGTTAAGTTGGCCGCGATCGCACCCAGCTGTGTTTCCCCACCGGACAGCCCATATAGCAGCGAAACACCGTACAAGAACAGCGCCGAGCTAGAGGCACCAATCAGCAGATACTTCAGTGCCGCCTCATTGGAGCGGGAGTCCCGCTTCATGTAGCCCGTTAGCAAGTAAGACGAAATACTCAACGTCTCCAAGGCAACGAAGATCATTACCAACTCGCTAGCACCGCAGAGGAACATGCCACCCAGGGTCGCTGTCAGCAGAATCGTGATGAACTCCCCCAGGGATGTGCCGGACCGCTCTACGTAGCGTATCGACATCAAAATCGTGAACGCCGCCGACAACACCACGATGGCTCTGAAGACGACACTCAGGGGATCACCGTTGAAGCTACCCAGAAATGAAACCGGGTTCGCAATATTCCACTGGAGGCACAGTGCTGCTAAAGAAGCACTGAGACCACCAATGGCGATGTAAGGCGTAATCGCATTGGCAGCGCGACCGCGAATAATATCCACGATCAACACGGTAAGCAATGTCAGGATCACGATGCCTTCCGGCAAAATGACCCCCACATTAAGCTGTGAGGCTAAATTTGCAACATCCATGGAGACGTTTAGAAGTTGAGGTGGGAAAACGGGGAAATGACGAGGGCTGAGTAAAAAACTAGGCCCGTAACTCCCCTTGGATGCGAAGAAATCCTAAGCGGTCCAACCTGAATTTTACCGTCTCATCTCAATCTTGCTCAAAATCCCTACTTAGAGATTATGGGGGAGTAACCATTTCGGATCCGCTACGGACTCGTTATATATAGTGATAGCCGCACTTGTTTTCCCGGAAACATCAGGTCACCTTGGAAGAAAATCCGGTCGGAAGATTCGGTCAGGTGTCAGGTTGGCTTTGCCTTCGTGGTTCTTGAGTTGGAAGGGTTGTGATGCTGTGCGATCGCTCCTTTCCTCCCCATTGCATCTTCCAAAAGCAGTCAGGTTTACCAAAACTAAAGAGATTAAGTTTTTCTGTTTTCCCTTTAGTGATCTTGGGAATCTTGCTCTAAGGTGCAATTAAGGCCGCTTTTCACGCTGTTTGATGGCAATGGGTTCGCTCCACAACTGGTTCGAATAAGCTTCAATCTCGCGACCGACAAGCATCTCAGCAAATTTTTGACGAAGATAAGATTAGGACCTATGCCCAAGCTGGTCATTGTTGAATCCCCCACCAAAGCTCGCACAATTCGCAACTATTTGTCCTCCGACTATCGGGTTGAGGCATCGATGGGGCATGTGCGGGATTTGCCCCAATCGGCTAGCGATATTCCGGCCGAAATCAAGGCAAACCATAAGACTTGGGCGTCCCTTGGCGTGAATGTAGAGGACGCGTTTCAACCGCTCTACATCGTCCCTAAGGACAAGAAAAAGATTGTCCGCGAACTCAAGGCAGCGCTCAAAGATGCCGACGAACTCCTACTCGCGACTGACGAAGACCGCGAAGGAGAAAGCATTAGCTGGCACCTGCTTCAACTACTGAAACCCAAGGTGCCCACCAAACGCATGGTGTTCCACGAGATCACCGAAGAGGCAATCCAAAAATCCCTCGATAATTGCCGCGATATCAATGAAGAGCTAGTCCACGCCCAAGAAACCCGCCGGATTTTAGATCGTTTGGTGGGCTACACCCTATCCCCCCTACTCTGGAAAAAAGTGGCGCGGGGCCTATCCGCCGGGCGTGTGCAGTCGGTGGCTGTGCGCCTGTTGGTGCGCCGGGAGCGGGAACGTCGCGCCTTCCGTAAGGGCTCCTACTGGGATCTCAAAGCCATGATGGCCATGGCGGGTCATGAGAAGAACCCATTTGGGGCCAAGCTGACGACCCTGGCTGGGACCAAAGTCGCCACAGGTGCGGACTTTGACGAAAACACTGGCAAAATCACAGCGGGTCGCAACGTCACCCTGCTAAGCGAAGAAGAAGCTCGCGCGTTGCAAGATCGTCTCGCGGGCAAGCCTTGGACCGTTGCGAAGCTGGAAGAGAAACCCAGTACTCGCAAGCCTTCAGCCCCCTTCACCACTTCGACACTGCAACAGGAAGCCAACCGTAAGCTGCGGCTATCGGCAAGGGACACCATGCGCGTGGCCCAGGGCCTATACGAGCGTGGCTACATCACCTACATGCGTACCGACTCGGTGCACTTGTCCGAACAGGCCCTTGCTGCTGCCCGAGACTGCGTTGAGCAAAAATACGGCGCGGACTATCTCAGCCCCCAGCCCCGCCAGTTCAAAACCAAGAGTAAGAATGCTCAGGAGGCCCACGAGGCCATCCGCCCCGCAGGTAGCAGCTTCCGGACACCCCAAGAGACGGGGCTCAACGGTCAAGACCTGGCCCTCTATGACTTGATCTGGAAGCGTACTGTCGCGACCCAAATGGCCGATGCTCGCCAGACCCTGATTAGCGTTCGCTTGCAGGTTGAAGATGCTGAGTTCCGTTCTAGCGGCAAGCGCATCGATTTCCCTGGCTTCTTCCGCGCCTACGTCGAAGGCTCTGACGATCCCGACGCAGCTTTGGAAGACAAAGAAGTGCTGCTTCCCCCTCTAGCAGTGGGCAGCAAGCTGAATTGTGATGAGTTAGATGCAGTGGGCCACGAAACCCAGCCCCCCGCTCGCTTTACGGAAGCGTCTTTGGTTAAAGCGCTGGAAAGCGAGAGCATCGGTCGCCCCAGTACCTATGCCAGCATCATTAGCACGATCATCGATCGCAAGTACGCCACTCGCCTCGGCAATGCCATGGCTCCCACTTTCACTGCTTTTGCAGTGGTGGGACTATTGGAAAACCATTTTCCCGAGCTTGTGGACACCAGCTTCACCGCTCGCATGGAGCAAACCCTAGACGACATTTCCATGGGAGACCAGGAATGGTTGCCCTACTTGGAAAAGTTCTACGGCGGTGTGGAAGGCTTGGCTCAACAGGTCAAGGATCGTGAGGACCAAATTGACTCCACCGAAGCACGTACCATCGACTTGGATGATCTGAGTGCCAAGGTTCGCATTGGTAAATTTGGCGCTTACCTTGAGGCCGAGAAGGAGCCTGAGGGCGAAGAAACCGAGCCCACAACAGTCAAGGCTTCCATTCCCCTTGATGTCACCCCTGCTGATTTAAACGATGAGCAGGTGCAAACGCTACTGCGCGATAAGCTGGCTGGCCCTAAAGTCTTGGGCATTCACCCCGAACATGACAAGGAAATCACCTTACGGACGGGTAGCTACGGCCCCTATGTCCAGCTGGGTGAACAGGAAGAGGACAGCAAGAAAAAGCCCAAGCGGTCTTCCCTGCCCAAGGGCGTGGGCATGGATGACGTCACCCTAGAGCTGGCGATCGGGCTGCTGAACCTGCCTCGTTTGTTAGGCGAACACCCTGAGACTGGTAACAAAATTCAGGCCAGTCTAGGTCGCTTTGGCCCCTACATCGTCCATAAGAAAGGTGGTGAAGAAGGCAAGGACGACTATCGCTCCCTCAAGCCAAAGGAAGGCGATGACGTTCTGACCGTGACCATGGATCGAGCCATGGAGCTGTTGGCTCAGCCCAAGCGAGGGCGCGGTAAGAAGGCGGCGAAGAAGGCTTTGCGAGAGATGGGTAACCATCCCGTGGATGATCAGCCCATCAATATCTACGACGGTCCCTACGGCGCTTACCTCAAGCACAACAAGACCAATGTCTCTGTGCCAGAGGATGAGAAGGTTGAGGACATTACCTTGGAAAAGGCAATTTACTTAATCGATGAAAAAGCCGGTGGTCCGCCGAAGAAAAAGAAGGCTGCGGCTAAAAAGAAAACAGCGGCTAAGAAAACTACAGCAAAGAAAACGACCGCTAAGAAAACCACGACCAAGACTGCTGCGGCGAAAAAGACCACGACGAAGAAAACCACAGCCAAGACTGCTGCGGCTAAGAAGTCTACGACCGCTAAGAAAACGACAGCGAAAAAAACAACATCCAAGAAAGCAGCTGAGCCAGAAACGGTGACTGCTGATGCGGATAGCTAGCTAATCGTTTGACTCGGGTCTTGGAGCAAGCGCTCTCTAGGAAACTAGGGGGCGCTTGATCTATGGATGGGCGATCGCCTGCTTTCTCCAACGGAGCGATCGCTCTAAAATCCTACAAGAAAAGTATTTTAAGCTGGTAAATTCACGTAAATCCTGCTGGGATTGCTGTAGATACCAGCATCGACATTTTGTGACAGGTGCTCCTAAATCCCCATGGCCCAGAAAAACGACACGACTGCGCTGGTTCTTGCTCTAGTCGTCACGCTAGGAATGTTAGGCGGAGGAGCTTGGTTGCTGTTGGGGCGTTTGGGGGGAGGCGGGCTGAAGTTGGGCAGCGGCCCTGTGAGAAACTCCCAGGCCTTTGCCGCGATGAGCAGCGATAGCTTCAGCGATGTGCAGAACGTGCCCACAGGTTTGTTTAAATATGGTGGCAGTACCTCCTGGGCTCCGGTGCGTTTGGCAGTGGATTCTCAGTTGCAAGCTGCTCGTCCAGAATTTCGTTTGAATTACGTCAATCCCCAGGGCGAGGCGGCGGCCTCCGGTACGGGCATTCGCATGTTGCTGCGGGGGGAGCTGGCCTTTGCCCAGTCCTCGCGATCGCTCAAGCCGGAAGAAAAGAATGCAGCGAAAGGTTTAGGCCTCCAGCTAGAAGAAGTGGGCGTGGCCTATGACGGCATTGCGGTGGCGGTAAATCCTTCCCTGACGGTTCCGGGTCTAACGCCCAAGCAACTCGTGCAAATTTACACCGGCAAGATTACGAACTGGAGCCAGGTGAAGGGGCCGGATTTGGCGATTCAGCCGTTTCTACGGATGGATGGCGGGACAACGGAAGTGGTGTTGCAAGGTCAGGCTCCCGGCCCCAATGTGAAATTAGTGAACAGTACGACGGAAGGACTGCGATCGCTCCAGCAGGCCCCCGGCGGTGTCTACTTTGCCTCTGCCCCGGAGATTGTGCCCCAATGCAGCGTCAAGGCCCTGCCCATGGGCAATAGCCAAAAGAAGTTGGTTACTCCTTACCAAGAGCCCTTTGTGCCTGCGTCTAACTGCCCGGCCCAGCGCAATAAGCTCAATGCCGCTGCGTTTCAGGATGGTAGCTATCCCCTGACGCGGGCGTTGTTTGTGGTGGTTCAGCAGAATGGTGGACCGGAGCAGCAGGCTGGTGAAGCCTATGCCAGGCTATTGCTGACGGATGAAGGGCAGGCGGCTCTGGCGAAGGCTGGCTTTGTGCCATTGAAATAAATTCTGTTCAGAGCGTTTGTGCTTCACCTGGTAAGGGCTTTGCCTCAGCTATGATTCACCATTTCTTGAAGCTTCTGCACAGTCCGCCAATTGCGAGCTGTCGCGGCCACGCCAAGCTTCTTCTCAGCACTTGCCGCCAGCTTGGAGCGACTGATGCCATCGGGGGTATGGAGATAGAAGACTTGGTCAATGAGTTGGAAGGCTTCGCTGGGGGCTTTGTTTTTTTCGAGGGCTGCCAGGTCAGGGTTTCCAGACGGTTCAGCTAGGAAGTAGAGGTGGAGGGTTTTGTGCTCGGCCTCGGCTTCTGGGAATGGGTTGTTGGCGATCGCCTTCCGCAGTGCCTCAGCACTCAGAATTAGGCAACGGGGGCTGAAGCCATGGCTCGCTTCGATGGCAGCGGTGACGCGATCGCCCAAGCCATCTGCAACCTGCTCCGATGCTTCAAACGTGACATTCCCACTCTGAATATAAGTTTTGATGTTCGCGAGCTTAAATGCTTCCAGCTCCTGCACCAGCTCTTTCATAGGCAGACGATTCTTGCCACCCACATTGATACCGCGCAGTAGAAGAACCCAGGTTGCCATGGTTAAGTCTTTGGAGCTTCGGATTCATTGTAGAGCGGCGATATAAATTCACAACCTGGACTAAACGGAGCCTCGCTTAGTCTCTTTCCAAGAACCTGAAACCTTTTCTCTGTCTTTACTTTGCAGATTTAGCCCGCTATCTCTCATTAGTGAAATAGACGAGCTTGATCACTGCAAAGTCGAGAAAACGGATCACTCAATGACTCCATGGGTAGTTGCTCAACAGGTTTCACTGTCTGAATTTCGCGGCAGTCCGCCTGGATTTACGCTATATCTGTAGGACTGCTGTGCAATATCAGTTCAGCAAAAGTAATATCGGTGTGAGCAGGAGTATTCATGGCAATTCATTGGCTACAGGCGCTAGAGGTCGGCAAATATCTCGTCGGCAAACGCCTCAAAGGCGATAAGCAGTTCCCTCTAGTCCTCATGCTAGAGCCCCTGTTCCGCTGCAACCTGGCCTGCACCGGCTGCGGCAAAATCCAGCACCCCGCCGAGATTCTCAAGCAGAACCTCAGCCCCGAGGATTGCTTCCGCGCTGCTGAGGAATGTGGTGCCCCTGTGGTTTCTATTCCCGGCGGTGAGCCCCTGCTCCACCCCCAAATCCAAGAAATCGTTGAAGGCTTGGTGGCGCGCAAGAAGTTTGTCTACCTTTGCACCAATGGTTTGCTGCTAGAGAAGAGCTTGGATAAGTTCAAGCCTTCGCCTTACTTCAGCTTCAGTGTGCACCTGGACGGCCTCAAAGAGCAGCACGACAAGTGTGTGGACCGCAAAGGCGTCTTTGACAAAGCCATTTCTGCAATTCGTGCCGCCAAGGCTCGTGGCTTCCGTGTCACCACCAACACCACGGTGTTTGAAGGCACCCCTGCTTCCGAGGTTCAGGAGTTCTTCGACTACCTGGGTGAGCTGGGTGTAGACGGCATGATGGTTTCTCCCGGCTACAGCTATGAATGGGCTCCTGACCAGGACAGCTTCCTGGCTCAGGAGAAGACCAAGGCTCTGTTCCGCGAAATCCTCGCCCCTTACAAGGCTGGCAAGAAGAAGAGCTGGGTATTCAACCACAGCCCGCTGTTCTTGGACTTCCTCATGGGTGAGAAGGACTACGAATGCACCCCCTGGGGCAGCCCCAGCTTCAGCGTATTTGGCTGGCAGAAGCCTTGCTACCTCGTAAATGAAGGCCACTACAAGACTTTCCAGGAGCTGCTGGATAAGACGGAGTGGGAGAACTACGGCAAGAAGAGCGGCAATCCCAAGTGTGCGGATTGCATGGTCCACTGTGGCTATGAGCCCACGGCGGCGTTGGATTCCATGGAGCCCAGCAATATGGGTCGTTCCTTGGCGTCTTTGTTTAACTAGGCCCGGTTTAAGCTTCCACGCCTTGTAGAGAAACGCACCATGCAATATGGCCAAGCTGGCTATATTGCATGGTGCGTTTTGCTGTGCAGAAACACACCTTACGATTTTGGGTCTCTCGTTATAATTGGGCTTAGCATCTTGCTGTTTTAGGTTTGGAGCAAGCATGGCGCAGGCAAAGGTTAGACCATCTAAGGACAAGCGTAAGGTTCCGCCTTTGGAGAATGGCGATCGCCTCACCCGCCAGGAATTCGAGCGCCGTTATGGTGCCATGCCAAAAGGCCATGGAGCCGAACTCATTGAAGGAGTGGTGTACATGGCCGCAGCGTTGCGTTTCCTCAGCCATGGCAAACCCCATAGTCAACTGAATGCTTGGTTAGCGACCTATCAGATATTCACCCTGGACGTTGAGATTGCTGATGCCCCCACAGTGCGGCTGGATGGCGTGAATGAGCCACAACCGGATTTGGCCCTGTTTGTCAGTCCAGAGAAGGGCGGGCAGGTACAGGTGAGTGAAGATGATTATTTGGAAGGCGCGCCGGAGCTAGTGGCGGAGATTGCGGCAAGCACCGTTTCGATTGATTTAGGCGATAAGAAACTGGCCTACGAGCGCAATGGCGTCCAGGAGTATTTAGTTTGGCGCGTGTTGGATGGCGAGCTGGATTGGTTTCAGTTAGAGGCAGGTCGCTATGTTTTACAACAGCCTGAAGCGGATGGCATTTTACGCAGTCGGCAATTTGCTGGGCTATGGCTGGATCGTGAGGCGTTGCTGGCTGGCAATATGCAGCAGGTTTTAGCGGTGCTTCAGCAAGGCATTGCCTCGGTTGCTGACTGAGCCAGATGGAAGCACGGGATTGCAGTGAGCTTTTGCCATCAGGTTAGGATTTTAGATGTGGCTGGATTCGCAGGATGAGTGATGGCGATTAAGAAGATGACTGCGGATGAGTTCTTCCGTCTCTACGCTGCTGGGGAGCGTGATTTCATGGAAGTTGAAATCACTGATGCTGACATGAGTCGGGCTACTGGATGGGAGGATAATGCTCCTGTCGGTCAAGCTATTAATGGTTGTTGCTTTTCTGAAGGGAACTACAGCCGGACTAATTTTTCCGCTAATGATATGAGGGGGAATGCTTTCGGCAGTTGCAGGATGTCTCAATGCATCTTTACTGCTGCTGACCTCACGGGTTGTGGTTTCAACCATTCCGACATGGGAGGGAGTACTTTCGAAGGAGCCAAATTGGTTCGCGTGAAGTTCAAAGGAGCCATTCTCGGTGGTTGTGACTTCACCGGAGCGGACCTGACTAAAGCCAACTTGACTGGAGCCGACCTGGAAGGTGTCGCTAGCTTTGCGGGTGCTTTGTTCTGCCAAACCACGATGCCCGACGGAAGCATCGTTGAAGGCCCAACTGTTCTCGAAGACTAGAGACTCTTTGGAATAGACATGGCTGAATCCTCAGCCTCGATTGATACCGACAAATACACCTTCATGGGTGGCGCAGATTTCCCCTTCGCAGGTGACAGTAGACTTCAGCGTCAGCCGAGCTTTGCCATAGCGTTGGTAAGCCCGCTCAAACTTGGCGAAGTCTGCTTCGGTGAAGTCCACTGTTTGGGCGCTGTAGTCACTGACGATAGGCTTGAGAAATTGGGCTTTGCTGGCCTGAATCACCAGCGTGGGCTTGGGCTCAAAGGTTTGGCAGCGGTGCTTGAGGATGATCCAGCCTGCCCAAATACCTAGGTGGAGATGCTGCCGCTGAAGGCGGAGTCGCGGTGATTAATGTTGGAGGCGAGCTGAGCGGTGATGGAGAGGGGGAGTGATAGGAGACCCAGTCCCTAAGAGATGGGAGCAATGCTGAACAATAGTAATCATTAACAGCCCTGCATTGTTGTTACCAACCACGCTGGTGGAGAGGATGGGCATCCCAGTCAAAATTCTCTGGTGGACTATCAGGATTATTCTGGTTCTCTTGAATGACAGTTTCCCCATTATCTTGTTGCGCAACAGGACGCTGAGCAGTTCCCTGGCTCTGGCTATAGCGCAGTGCTCGCTTGATTGCCGGCACAACGTTATACCAGGTGAGGCTACTGTCACCGAGCAAGCGCTGAATTTGCTTTAAGGCTGCTTCTGTAATCGGTGTGCGCTCGTGGGGAAGAGCACTCGTTTCCCGCAACGGATCGCGTTGCACCGCTGCAATGCCCTGACGTACTGACATTTGCACTTTGTGATGGAGTTCACCTTGGCCTTTCTCCCAATAGCGATCCCATCCTTTCGCGCTGGTCACATATAAAGGAGGCAAGATATTGAGAGCGTAGGCTTTAACCTGGGTGACCTTAATGAAGCTCTGGATCTGCTTGGGAAGCCCCTGCACCTGCTTGACCACTTCCATCGTAACCAGCATTTCCATCACATTGGTTGGCTCTGGACCAAAGTCCTGGGCCGTCGGCATGACCTCGCCTGGCTTCATCGGCGGTGGCGCTGGAATAGTTCCCCGCTGTCGATTGCGGATCGCTTCTGCCTGCTGCTTATAAGGGTTAAAGAAGGAGTTGGGTTCTGGCATTGAAGAAGCACCTCTGGAACGCGAATGATGGCAATGGCGGCGGTCTTTGGGGGGAAATCCACAAGGAACGCAAGGGGAGGCAACCTGCCATGGATAAAGCGACCAGTGCCATCAATTGAGGTCACAATGGAGACCTTACTTATGCTACATACCATGCCATGCAGGTCTGCAATTGCGCTGTTCTTTGTTGAGAAATTACATATGCTTCTCAGTATTTCTGAGGATGCAAAAGAAGCTGTGAATATTTTTTGGGGAGAGTGTGAAAGAAAAGTTTAATTCCACAAAAATGTCAACAACTATTTGATCGTAACAATTTAGTCGATGAAAAGTGAGGAGCCAAGCCAAGTCAGATACCTATTGATCTAGGAACTTTACGTCCTGTTGAAACGGTCTCTACACTGACAGGCTGTAGCTCTAGGAAGAACTCAATAATTAAGTTTCGCTCGGCTGTGAGCCTGCATTGATGCAGTGGATAGCCGGACCTCGGCCGTGGGAGGGAGCTCTCGGTGGCTCAAGGATTTAGGCAATATGCAATAGAATTTTGCAGGTTTTGTCTTGAATCATTTTTGGTGTGTGATCAACGGTTATTAAAATGCAACGGACCCAGCCGCATCAATGTAGTGATAAATACAAACAGAGGAATTGCGTAGTGATTAGCCAAAGCGGGTTGAGAAAGACTCTGGTATTGAGGCAATGGCGCGTCATTATGATGCTGCTATGGGTTAGCTGCCTCGGGATGGCATTCGCTTCGGTCGGGAATGCTCAGTCAAGCGCGCCATCAATGCCTAGATCGGAAGACAGCAATGCTGTGGAAGTATTGCCAGCGATTCGTTCAGAGCTGGGGCTGCTCAGCCAAGCCCAAACTGCCATGCGAGAAGAGCGTTACCCCGAAGCAGAGCTTCTTTGGCGTGAGCTGGTGCGTCAATGGCCTGATTCCGCTGAAATGTCCTATAGCCTAGGTATAGCTCTCCATCGACAATTCAAAATTGAAGAAGCTGCCCAGGCTTATGTTACGGCTGCGGTCTTAAACCCTAATCACCGTGAGGCCCACATTAATCTATCCCTGGCTCGTATTCAGCTGGGCCAAGGCGAGGAAGCTTTGGAGCCGCTAGCTCATGTCCTGAGCTTGCCGGATCGTCCTTCTAAGCCTGCGAGTATTCATGCGATGGCCTATTACAATCGCGCCATTGTCCTGGGCAGACAGGGCAAATTAGAGGAATCTCGCCAGGCTGTGGATGCTGCATTAGCGATCGCGCCGGATTTTATAGAAGCGAAGGAACTCATTGATCTGATTCGTTAACCCTGCGATTTGCCGCTTTCATGGAGGGAACTGTGGCGTTTCGTATGGATTAAGACAAGTTTCTTATAGATAGCGGCTTGCTTCGTCCTATCTGTTGGAGAGAAGAGCATTGCGCTGAGCCTGCTCTGATAAAATAGCTGGGTTGTTTAGGGCTGCTAGACCTTTGAGTCGTTCGCTAGACCTCCCAAAAATTGATGAGCTGGCCCAAGAGCTCGCTGCCATTCAGCAGACCGGTTCCAAAAGGATCGCCATGCTGGGTTCTCGCCATGTGCCAATTACCCATCAGCAATTGATTGAGATGATGACCTATGCCCTCGTGCTGGGTGGTAATCGTTTAGTTACGTCAGGTGCTCAGGGCACTAACGCTGCTGCCATTCGCGGGGCAATGCGAGCTGATCCTAATTTACTGACCGTAATTCTTCCCCAGAGCCTGAGCCGCCAACCCCGTGAATCTCGGGATCAGTTAGAGCAGGTCATTCACTTGGTCGAAAACCCAGCGAATGATGAGTTGTCTTTGGCCGAGGCCAGCTCACTGTGCAACCAGGAAATTGTTTCCCGTTGCCAGCAACTGATTTGTTTTGCTTTCCATGACAGCCATACATTGATGGAGACCTGCAAATATGCAGAGGAGCAGCGCCGAGTCGTGACACCTTTCTTTTTTGATTAGCGATTGTGGCCAAGGCTTTGGGCCAATCTGCTGATGTGATTCTGCGAGTTGAATTCAGGCTTAACCGAAGCAGTTTTTGAGCAGAAGCTGCTGCGCATTAATTCTATTGTCTTTAAAGACGATGGGCTTTGTTGTGCTGTTAACTTGAAGGTCAGAGCTTCTGGATTTACTTGGCCTGGCTTAGCCTACTGAATATTGGGCTCATCTCTGTTCTCTAGCTCTCTTGCCAAAGAGGCAGGGTAGGGCTTCATACCGCGTGGCTGTAATGTCACCACTTTTATTTCTTGTTGAGTTAGACTCCGAATAATAATGGCTTCCTATTCCTTTGATGTTGTTAGTGACTTTGATCAGCAAGAGCTGGTTAATGCGGTTGACCAGGCCCAGCGAGAAATTAAGACTCGCTATGACCTCAAAGATACGAATACGACAGTTGAGCTGAGCGATGACAAAATTGTCATCAATGCTGCTAGCGATATGAGCTTAGAAGCAGCCCGCTCGGTGCTGGGGAATAAGGCGGCGAAGCGGGAGATCTCACTGAAAATTTTTGAGTATGGCACGCGGGAAAATGCTAGCGGTGCTCGGGTTAGGCAAGAGATCACGCTGAAGCGGGGGATTGAGAAGGAGCTGGCCAAGAAAATTTCGAAGGCAACCAAAGATGAATTTCGCGATCGCAAGATCCAGGTTTCTATCCAAGGGGATGCCTTGCGAGTAACCGGAAAATCAAAAGATGACCTCCAAGCTGTCATGCAGTTCCTGCGGGGTGGTGATTGGCCTGCTCCTTTGCAGTTCAACAACTATCGCTAAATTGCTCGTTAATACAAACGCAGCAGGTCATCTAGAACCTGCTTACCTGGCTGCTTCCGAAATAACTGTTTACAGTTGAGGAAGCAGCCTGAGTTTTGCTGGGCCTTGTTATCTTTCCATTCGTCTGCTCCCAAGGACTCCTATGAAGATCGAAGACTTGCAACCTATATTGGTTGATCTCTTTGGAGAAGCAGTGGCTGTCATGTCTGATGATGCCTTCCAGGTAGAACAGCCAGATCTTCGATTACTGGTCGTGCTTTCTGCCGATAAAAGCTGGCTGCGACTGCTATTGCCCATTGGTCCAGAGGGAGAAGCGCGGTCCTTTATGGCTCAGTTGCTCGCTGCCAATTTTGATGACACTCAACTGGTGCGCTACGCCCTATACCAGCAGGTTCTATGGGGCGTATTTCACCACCGTCTGGAAAGTTTGGTGGAAACGGACTTCCGAGATGCCATTGCCCAGCTGCTTGAGCTGAATCGCAAAGGCTTAGATGGCTTCTTTGGCAGCATGATTGAAGCCCAGATTCGCCAGATCATTGCTGCTGCTAAATCCCAGGGGCAAACCCTGGAGGCAACGCTCCAGACCTTGGATCGTTTTTATGCGGAGGGCATGCTGGGAGGCTTAGATCAAAGCTCTCAGCAGCGGGGAGCAACTTTAAAGGCTTGGCGCTATCAGCTCAATCGTCTGTGGGATGAGGTTGAGGCGAATGACTTTAATCGAGATGTCACGGGGGAGATGCTGGGATGACGGTTTCCCGCACCGCTCGTGATTAGCAAAGGAAAGCTCAAGGATAAACTGGGGTTAAGCCACCGCCGTTAGAGATTCGTCCTTTGAATGCTGGACTGCCTCACTGTTCACACAGCGATAGACATTCAGTTTTGAAGGATTGTCTGGTCTACTGTATGAGCCTAGTGCTAGAGCAGTAGAAGTCTCGACGGCTCTGCCAGCTTTGCTCGCTGACTTGACCCTATTTACCGTTGAACCTATGGATAACAACAGCCTGATACAGCAGCTCATGATGCTTGGCGTCGGTACAACCTCCTTAGTCGCCGAGAAGATCAAAGAAGTGAGTGAGGAATGGGTCAAGACAGGCAAGCTGGATGCCAATCAGGCTTCTGCCTTAGTGGACGATTTTCTCCAACAGGTCAAGGCTGACCAAGGCGGCATGGAAGAACAGTTCCAGCGTCAGGTTCGCAATATCTTGCAGGATTTGGGGGTGCCTCGTCAGTCTGAGATGGACGAATTGAGGGGACGGCTGGACCGTTTGGAGCGTCAGCTGAGAGATATGGAAAATCGTCGCTGGTAAAGGCAGTCTGAATGACTGGGTTTCAATTCTCAACACCAGCGCAGGACCTGGAAGACAGCCTTGTACCATGAAGTTAAGGCGACTTGAAGGATCCAAACCTATGCAAGCTGGTGTAGTGATGGTCTTTCTGAGTCTCTGGACTGTAGCTTGAAATACAAAAGTTCTTTTAGGAGTACGAACAATGCGGGAAATAGGCATTAGCTTTGGCCTGATGTTGGCCTGCGTGGTCGTTTTCTTGGTGTCACAGCTGGTCACCCCGATGGGAAATGCCGTGGCTAAGAATCTGGACCAGTCTGGGATGGCTGATGCAGCTCCGGTTCAGGTCGCCAGTGCCGTTTCCACGGATGCTGCGGATTTGTTGGCGACACCTCAATCTTCATCCAACGCCGAGGAGGCCCCAGGAACGATGGCTGACGAAACTTTGACAACGACAGATTCGGGTTTGCAGTATGTAGACCTGACGGAGGGCGATGGTGCTTCTCCTGAGCAGGGGCAGACGGTTGAAGTGCATTACACCGGGACGCTGGAGGATGGGACGAAGTTTGATAGCTCCCGCGATCGCAATCGTCCTTTCAAGTTCAAGATTGGCGTGGGCCAGGTAATCAAGGGCTGGGATGAGGGCGTAGCTTCCATGAAAGTGGGCGG
>CALECT010000102.1 GCA_937949725.1 uncultured Pseudanabaenaceae cyanobacterium | reverse complement strand
TAGTAGGAGCGGAAGGCCAGGGAATGACCATCTACTAATAAAAGGACGGGGGCATCAGCGGATACGGCCATGGAAAATTAGCGGGGGCTTCAGGGCAGGGTTTAGGCTTCTATTTTCGCATTAATCACCGACTGATGTGCTGAGCCTTATCAGCAATATCTCTATAACGAGACCCAACACAATACTGAAGACAGCGCCTATTCCAACCACATCACGACAGAAATCGATAGAGCAGCGCTTGAGGCTCCAGAGAAGACCGGGAAACAACGAAGCTGATCGCCATTCCAGATTTTCTAGAGGCTTTTGACAACTTCAAGAGCATTTCAGTGTCCACAGCCTAATCTCAGTAAATCACTAGGCTAAATAACGCGATCGCCAAAAGTCTTAGAGATAGGGTTAAGGCTGAAAAGAGGCAGCCAGAAATCCTTCAAAAAGCGCAGCTAAATCCCCCTTTTTTAACCAACAATTTGCCATCACAGAATTATGAAGCATTCCCAGAACCGTATCCCTGGGAGACTTCCAAGCACGTAAGACTTTAATGCGTAGAAAGAAATAAAATCACCATAAGAACTAGAAAATACCCTGGCCCCCCAGCAAATACCGAAGATAGAATCTACACACAAAGCGCAGATTACTGAGATTCAGAACTCAGAGAAAATATCTCGAATTTGTATCTATCTCATTAAAATCACTGACAGCATCCAGTGATTTCAAATCAGCAGACTTCTCACAGGGATTTAACTCAGGACATGACTGTTAAACATATTTTAAAGCTTTCCACTGGCATCATTGGCGCTATGGCAATCTCCATGCCTGCCCAGGCTGCGAGCTTCACAGGCTTTAATTTCAATACCGCCACCGACTATAACAACGATCCAACCGCAGACATCTTCTTACAATCCGTCAGCCACGACGGCAGCACCATCTCCAACTTCTCTGTGGTGACCGGTGCGACAATGATTGAAAACAGCCATGCCAGTCTAGGTCCCTCCAGTACAGACCTGGGAGACAATGCCACTAGTCCTAACAGTATTGGTGCCAATGAGCTGCCCACTGGCCAAGAAATCTTGGATTTCCTAGGGAATCTCAATCTCAACAACATCATCGATACGGAAGAACGCAACCGTTCTGTTTTTGAGCTGGAGTTTGGCAATAAGGTCAATACCTTCTACTTATTTGAACGGGGTCTCAACAGTTCTCTGACGGTGGAAGCTTTGGATGGCAATGGCGCAGTCATTGACGACTTCAAGGTTAGCCAAGGCCTATGGCAGCAAGCGGGTTACGCGATCGATACAACCGAAATCAACGGAGCCCAAAACGTGGGTTCTTACGGCATCAAGCTGGATAGCGCTGTAAAGAAAGTCCGAATCATCAGCAACTTCAGCGACAACGGCCCTGATTACAAGATTGTGGCAGCTCAGGTTCCTGAGCCTAGCTCCATGGCAGCCCTGGCTCTCTTAGGCGGTGGTGCTCTGTTGGCCAAGCGTCGCAAGCAAGCAGCGTAACAGCACAGGGGGCTCTCTAACAGCTACTAGACTCAGCCTAGAGACCTGAGCCTGGCAAATTGACAGAGAACTAGAGATTTGAAGGTTGAGGCCCTGGCTTACGAATGTAAGCCAGGGCCTTTTCTCATAGGGAATCTGAGTTCAACCACTCACAGCGGCAGAGCCAAGCCAATCGTAAATTGGTTGAACTCAGGTCAGATGAAGTCCCTAAAGTTCGACTTTTCCTCAGTCAAAGCTTACTTGCTCAGTGGCAAACATTTATCTCCTATGAACTATGAAGCAGCTCAAGTATCGCCCTCTTAAGGCTTTCCGAGATCGAGAGTATTTTGATACCTAAAAACATATAAATACGCAGTAAAAGCCAGCAAATACCCTAGCCTCTCAGCAAATACCGAAGCTAGTATTTACACATACGAAACGAACGCCGCTGAGATTCATCACCTCAACAATCGGCTTCAACTCCGTATTGACCTCATAGCAAGCAGTCGGCCGCATCTACCGACTTCAACTCCAATTGCTAGGGATTCAACTCAGGACATGACTTTCAAGAACCTTCTCAAGATTTCTGCAGGGACCGTCGGTGCTGTTGCGATCGCTTTGCCTGCTCAAGCCGCAGGATTCACTGGCTTTAACTTCCACGCCTACACCGACTACGCCAATAACCCCACCGAAGATATCTTTTTGCAGTCCGTCAGCTACGGCAACAGCAACATTTCCAACTTTTCACTGGTGAATGGCGCTGAGCTCATTACCAATGGCAGCCACCTCGGCCCGTCCAGCACCGACTTGGGCGACAATGCCACTAGCCCCAATGGTGCAGGCGCAACTGAGATGCCCAGCGGTGACCAGGTCGTCGACTTCCTCGGCAACCTCAACCTCAACAACATTGTTGATACCGAAGATACTGGGGTTTCTGTGTTCGAGCTGTCCTTTGACGGCCCCGTCAACACCTTCTACCTGTTTGAGCGCGGTATTAACAGTGCCTTCACCGTGGAAGCTCTGGACGCGACGGGTGCAGTGATTGATAACTTCCGCATCAGCCAGGATCTTTGGACGAATGCGGGATACTCCATCGACACCACCGAAATTGGCGGTGCCCAGCAGGTGGGTTCCTACGGCCTAACCCTGGACCAGTCCATCAGCAAGGTTCGCATCATCAGCAATGGTGCAATGGACAACGGCCCTGACTACAAAATCGTAGCTGCCCAGGTTCCTGAGCCTGGTTCCATGGCCGCTTTGGCGCTGCTGGGGGGTGCTGCTCTGGTGGCTAAGCGCCGCAAGCAGGCTGCTTAGAAGCCATCTGCGAAGCAAACTCGCTTCGCAACTTTGGAAGAGCGTCATGCTGTTCCGCCAAGGGCTCAGTTTTGAGAGGCTGAGCCTGGATTGAGAGATACAACTAGAGGTTGACCACCCTGGCTTTCATTGAAGGCCGGGGTGTTTTTTTGCTTGGACATCGGTCGCAAACCCTTGGCGACTTGCATAAGCCCCGAGAGATCAACCTATGAGGAGATAACGGCTTCAACCACCGCCTTTCTTCTTTCCACTTAAAAGCCATGCAACTTACCGGCGCTTTCAACGAATTTTCCTGGCATGACCTGCTTGATCTAATCGGCGATCGCCAACTCACCGGCTGGCTCTGCATTGAAGTTTGCACCGAAGGAACTAGCCGACGACGCCAATACCAAGTCTGGTTCAAAAAAGGCTGCCTAGTGGCGAGCACCCAGTCCAGCCGCCGCACCAATGGTCTCCTCTGGCTGATGCAGCACCAGGGCTGGATGAGCTACAACATTGGCCAAAAGCTAGCTCAGCAATGCCCGGAGCAGAAGTCCCTGGGCAGCTACTTGCGCCAACAGGGGGCTCTGGATGAGCGACAGCTGCACAAGCTGTTCAATCTGCAAATCACTCCGGTACTCAAAAGCATTAGCCAGTTGGAAGATGCCCAGTTCCAACTGGACACGACCTTACCCCTGCCTCTGGAGCAGATGACCGGCTTGAGCCTGACGGCCTACGATGCCCAAACCCTGGCTCGCCGCACGGTTCGTCAACAGCAGCAAATCGCTTGTTAGGCATTTACTTAGGCAGGGGTCAACTGACTGCCGTCCAGCAGGGACATCAGCCAGTTCTGCGCAATCCTCCAGGCAGCTATCGAGTCCTCGCAATCCCACGGAAATTTATGGGTTTCATTGATCAAGCTCCCCAGGGATAGTTAGCATAGACGTAGCTAGCCTTACCAAGCAGCACAGTCAAATTTTGAGGGGAGTCCTGACCATGACTCAAAGCGCAGCGGTAACAACTCCAACTGCAACCACGATCACAATGGCCTTAGCACCGGCCCAGGTGATTCGGGGAAGCGGTACTTTAGCCCAAGCGGCTGAGTCCATCGCTCGTTTAGGTCAGCGGCCCCTGGTGATTGGGGGCGATCGCGCTCGCGAAACCAACGAACAGTTCCTCGCCCCAGCCCTCCAAAACCTCACCAGCAACTACATCAGCTACAGCCCGGATTGCAGTGAAGCCTCCCTGGAGCGCCTGCGCGATGCTGCCGAACAGCACCAGGCCGACGTCATCATCGGCATCGGCGGCGGCAAAGCCTTGGACACAGCGAAGCTCATCGCCTTCCAAACTCACCTGCCGATTGTTACGGTGCCCGCCTCCGCTGCCACCTGCGCGGCCTGGACCGCTCTCTCCAACGTCTACACCGACACCGGGGCCTTCTCCTACGACGTGGCCCTGGCCCAATGCCCAGAATTGCTGATTCTGGACTATGACCTAGTGGCCACAGCCCCCCAGCGAACGCTAGTAGCAGGCATCGGTGATGCCCTGGCCAAGTGGTACGAAGCCTCCATCAGCAGCGGCGCTTCTAGCCAAACTATGATTATTGCGGCAGTGCAGCAGGCTCGGGTGCTGCGGGATATTCTGTTTCAGAAATCAGTGGAAGCCTTGGAGCAACCTGGCAGCGAAGCTTGGCGAGAAGTTGTAGACGCATCTGTATTGCTAGCAGGCGTCATCGGTGGCCTCGGCGGTGCCCAATGTCGTACCGTTGCCGCCCATGCCGTCCACAATGGCTTGACCCATCTGCTAGATTGCCACGATGTTCTCCATGGCGAGAAGGTCGCATTTGGCATTTTGGTGCAGCTGCGGCTAGAGGAGATTTGCCAAGGCAGTCAGCTAGCTGCTACGGCACGCCATCAGCTAATTCAGTTCTATCAACGTTTGGGCTTGCCGGTTAGCTTGGGTGACATCAACCTAGGCAACGTCACCGTGGCGGATTTGCAAAGAGCCGCAGAAGTTGCCTGCCGTCCTGGCTCTGACATTCACCACCTTCCCTTCGGCATTAGCCCCACAGACCTCGTGGCAGCGATGGTTTCCACCACGGCTCCTCAGATTAGTTCGAAGGAAACGGTGCAGGGGCAAGTTCAGTAGTTCTGGGATCTAGCCAGATTGTCGCTAGATCACCGCAAAGCCTTCCCCAGCCAAGCCCCCTGGTTCCAAGATACAATTCTTGGGCTGATGCGGGTGCTTTGCCATGGCGACACAACTAAGTGAGGGTCAAACCCAGAACCTTTTGAGCCAGCGTATTACCCGCTGTAGCAAGATTTTCAATGGTTTGTTGATTCTGTTTGGAGTGGGGGCGGCGATCGCGCAACTGCTCAAACCATTCCTGGGTGACGGTGGCTTTAATTTAAGCGACGGCATTGCATTGCTGGTGGGACTGTTTTTTGTGTGGGTGGGGCAGAGTGGAGCGATCGCGTCGCTGCTGCGGTCAGCTCTGTCGATGAAAAATCAGGCGGTAAAGTGGGGTCTGTTTGCCACGCCATTTCTCTTGACGCTGGGGGTGGCGGGGTTAAAGCTGGCCATGAATAACAATCGCTCTTACAAGTTATTAATGGGTGAGGGTGGCTTTGTTGAATACGCAACCGTTATCGCCTTTGTTTTGGTTGGGGTGTTTGCTTGGCCGTTGGCCCAGGGGTTTCGCCGGGGTGGGGAGAAGCTTTTGGCGCTGGGATACTTTGGCCTAACAGGGCTGGCGGCGTTTGTGGCGTTGGAGGAGATTAGCTGGGGACAGACGCTGTTGGGTTGGCAGGAGTCGGCTTTTTTTGAGAGTTATAACGTGCAGGAGGAGACGAATCTGCACAATTTGGTGTGGTTTCAGCAGTATTTGGGCGATGCGGTCATCTTGGGAAGTTTGGGGTTGTTGGGGCTTTGTGTGGTTTGGCCTGGTTTGCGTAAGCGGGTTTCGGCTCGGCTGCGGGGGTATGGGGATTGGTTGGTGCCGGAGTGGTGTTGGGCGGGGTGTTTTTTGATTACGTTGGTGGTTTATGTGGCTTTGGAGGGGCCTGATAGCGGGGGCTTTTTGATTTCGCGGGATCAGGAGTTTGTGGAGTTGCTGTTTGCGGGGGGGATTTTGGGGTCGGTGGTGAGTAAGTATTTGAAGCAGGGGCGAGGGGCGTAGGGAGGCTATATTGCCTTGCAGGCCAGGGGCTGTAGAGACATGGCATCGCCATGTTCTGGCTAGGGGTTCGCGATATCTTGGAGATGTCCTACCAAATCCGATTCAGTTGCTCCTCGATTCGTATCGGTTGGTTGTAGGGGCACACAGCTGTACGCCCACAGAGGATTCGGGGTGAAGCAATTAGGATGTTGTCTAAGCCGTAGACAATTGAGAAGAATCAAAGAGGCAAAGCAGCAGCCATGAGGGCCAGCCCTCAAACTCCCGCCGAGGGAGACGAAGCGCCTCTCCCTACGGATTACCCTCTGCGCAAGGGGTCTGGGTTGCTTCAATGTTTGAGATGAGGACTGTGGGCAGCGTTTGGTTACCAGGCGCTGTTGTGGGGTCTTACAGTCGATTTGATGTAATACCAACTAGCTGTTTGCCCTTGGTGCCAGAAGGACCATACGAATTGCGAGGGGGTCGCTTTGCTGCTTGCTCCTTAACGCCTCGGTACAGATTGGCGAGGCTCGCCAAACAAAACGATGGACTGATTAAAGGCGCGGATGACGTTAGTGGTGGTGTCGCCAACGGTCATGCCACCTGCGGTGCGGCGACGAACGGAGCGGAGCATGAGGAGGTCGTAGCCTTCGGCGGCTTTGAGAATAGCTTGGGCTGGGTCGCGGTGGATCATGGTGCGAAAGAGCAGGTTGTCGTTCTCTAGGCTCTGACCCAGGGCTCGGGTGAGGCTGTCTTCGAGGTGGCGGATTTGGGAGAGAGGGGTGCTGCGATCGCACACGTGCAATAACTTAATCGCCGCGCCATTGCTTTGGGCAATGAGCTGGGCGAGGCGGATGAGGCGGAGGGATTCGGGGGTGGCGGCTTTGACGGGGACGAGGATGCGCTGTAAGTCGTCGGGGGCTTTGAGCAGGCGGGTAACGACGACGGGGCAGTGGGCGGTGCTAAAGACGCGGCTGGTGACGTTGCCCAGGAGACGCGATCGCAAGTCCAGTCCACTCCAGCCCAGGACAATCACATCTACATCCTGTTCTTTGGCGGCTCTGCTAATGCCTTCGGGGACATTGTCGTCAATACGCATCAGGGGTTCGAGCTCGAGGGCTGCGCTGCCCAGTTGGGCCACAGACTCGTTGAGCAATTGCTGACTGCGAGAGAGGGCATTGAGTAGCTCCGGCTCATCCATGCGGGAGCGGGCATTGGCGATGGCAAAGGGCACGATGACGCCGGGCAGCTGTTGTGAGCTGGAGGAGCGCTGGGCCAGGAGGGTGGCAAATCCCAGCAGGTTGGCTTGGGTGCTGGGGTTATGGACAGGCACTAGGACTTTGACGAGTTGGTCGGCTTCAGCGTCGGTCTGAGGGTTGGCATCAGCCTTGATATCAGCCTTGACATCAGCGTTGGTCTGAGCGTCAGTCTGTGATGGGAGGCTGATTTTTTGGGGGCTCAGTTTTTGTACCCAGGGCCGTTGGACGGCGTCAGGGCTCGTTGGCTCAGCCTCACCTTCATCGACCTGGGGAATGAGCAGAATGGCGGCACGACGCACCAGCAGTGGCCCCAGGCTACAGGTCACAACCACGATGGCAATGAGGCTATAGAACAAGTCCGGAGAGAGCAGTCCGGCTTGGCGAGCCACAAGGGCAGCGGTTAGGGTCGTGGCCACCTGGGGGACGGTGAGGGAAGCCATGGTAAAGGTTTCGGCCCAGCTATAAGGACGCACAGCTCTCACACAGAGGGCGGCAAGCATCTTGCCGCCTAGCAAAACGGACAGCAGTTGCAGGGTCACCGCCAGGTTCTCAGTGAGGCTAAATAGCAAACCATTCAAGTCGAGGGAAACGCCCACCACCACATAAAAAATCGGCACCAAGAGGGCACTGCCAAATAACGCCGTGCGCTCCTTAATCACGCCAGAGCCCAGCGCATCATTGACTGCAAGCCCCGCGAGGAAAGCTCCAAAAATGGAGTTAATCCCCATCACCCAACTAATCAAAAGCGAGCAACCCACTGCGAGCAAAACCACTAGGAGCTGGGTTTCTTCTCGATGCCCCGCCCGTTGAAGCAAAAAGCGTCCGCCTAGGTTTAAGCCCACCAAAATCAGCAAACAATAGAAGCCAAATTCTGCCAGCTCCCAGGACATGAGCTCCCGACCACTCACCCCGGCCACAACCCCAGCCTGGGTTCCAGAAACGATCAGGCACAGAGCTAAACCGAAGAGGGCGATCGCATCGGTAATCACCGTCGCGCCGATGGTTGTTGTAACAACATCATTACGTCGCACCCCCAATCGCTGCACTAAGCCATAAGTCAATAGCGTATGAGACGCCAACAGCGCCCCCAAAACCCAAGCCACCACTGGCTCTAGTCCCAGCACCCAATGGCCAATGGCAGCTCCACCCAATAGAGGTAATCCTGCCGAAACAAAGCCAAAGGCAATGATGGTGCGGGGCAATTTCCCCAGGGCTGAGAGGTCTAGCTCCAAGGCCACGAGGAACATCAGGGCATATTTGCCAACTTCCGCAAAGGCATTGAACATAGCGGAATCCCCCGAAAAGGCACCCAGACCATAGGGACCAAAGACTGAGCCCAATAGCAGCAGCCCTACCACTGTGGGCAGGCGCAGCTGTTCAAATATAGGGGGCGTGATGAAGGCGATCGCCCCCAACAACAACAGCGCCACCAGGGGACTATAGGAAATCCAACTAATCAGTTCAGCCATGGAAGGACCTGGGCGAGAGAGCCAGGAACAGGGGGGCAAAATGAACCAAACACTGCAAAATGCAGCAGCGTTCGTCACAATGAGTAAATTGATGTCCCAATATTAACCATTGCCTCCCAGCAATGAGCTGACCCATGAGCTTCCGTCCAACCTTTCGCCAGTCCCTGACTCTCTCTATTCTGCTGCTGTTTAGCGTCATCAGTGTGAGCTGTGGTAATCCCAGTGCCAGTTTGGCCGACCCGGCTCCGGCGATCGAGCGCAGTGATGGCCTCGCCGAAGCGGTCTTCGCTGGGGGTTGCTTCTGGTGTATGGAAAAGCCATTTGACAAGCTTGATGGCGTGGTCGAGACCACATCGGGTTATACCGGCGGTAAGCTTGAGAACCCAACTTATAAGCAGGTCTCCGCAGGCCGCACGGGCCATACGGAAGCGGTTCAGATTGTCTATGACCCGGAGAAGGTGAGCTACGAGAAGCTGGTGAGCGTGTTTTGGCACAATGTGGATCCGCTGGATCCTAAGGGTCAGTTCTGTGACAAGGGGAGCCAGTATCG
>CALECT010000101.1 GCA_937949725.1 uncultured Pseudanabaenaceae cyanobacterium | reverse complement strand
AATCAAGCGTAATATCATCGTCCTAAAAAGTTCCCAACTTAATCAATCTTTTCAAACCATTCAAAATTGCATTTATTTCCCAATTTTGAGTATCACCATTTGAGGTTTATCAGCAAAATACCCTAGGTCATTTAGCTGACTTACTCAAGATCACCATTATCCATTTAATTCGAAACCATTAGAGGAAGCCTGTCTTTAATTGATCGGGATCACAATCATTTTCTTGATTTACAATTGACCAAATTTTTCGAGTAGATCTTCCACTGAAAATCGGGCTCTATTCTCTCCAACCACATCCCAAATAATCTGCCCTTCGTGGAGCATGATGGTGCGATCGCCCACGGCCAAAGCCTGCCCCATGCTGTGGGTCACCATCAGGGTGGTTAGGTTTTGCTCCGCCACCAGCTGCCGGGTAATGCACAGCACTTCTTCAGCGGTCTTAGGGTCCAAAGCCGCCGTATGCTCATCCAGCAATAGAATCTTGTGCTCCGCCAAGGTCGCCATGAGCAGGCAGATGGCTTGGCGCTGGCCGCCGGAGAGCAGGCCCATGCGATCGCCCAACCGATTTTCTAGCCCTAGGCCCAGTTGAGCGAGGCGATCTCGAAACCGCCCGCGCCGCTCTTTCTTCAAAGCACCACCCAAGCCTCTGCGTTTCCCCCGCTGATCCGCCAGGGCTAGATTTTCCTCCACAGTGAGGTCAGCGCAAGAGCCAAGGAGGGGGTTTTGGAAGACGCGGGAGACCAGGGGCGATCGCTTTGCCACAGGCCAGCGAGTCACCACTTGCTCATCAATTTTGACGCGGCCCTGCTGGGGAATGATGCCCCCGCCTAAAACGTTGAGCAGGGTGGACTTGCCTGCGCCATTGCTACCAATAACAGTGATAAATTGCCCCTCTGGAATCTGAAGATCAATGCCGCGCAGGGCAGGGGATTCCAGGGGGGTGCCGGGGTTGAAGGTGACTTGGATGGCTTGGAGGTCGATCATGGCTAGAAGAATGGACCTAATGCTTCTCAGTATGACGCCGCCACCAGGCCTGACCTACTTCAAGGTCAGCAAGCCCTGCTCCTTCAGCTTCGGATCAAACCGCAACTTCATCGTCACACCGCGCTGCTCCAACACCGCTTTGACCTCAGCCTCCACTCGCCGCGCCACATTCTTCAGCGCCTTGATCTGCCCGGCTTCATCTTCTGCATCATAGGCTGCCTGCTCCTCGGGTGTGATCTGAGCCTTAGCATCGATCGCCTGTCCCCAACCCGCCGCATCATCACCATTACCCGCAGGGGTAGAGCCATTCTCCGCGATCCAATCCGCCTGCATCTCAGCTAGGGCTGTGCGATTGGGACGGTCTACCGTTTGCAGCTTCACCCAATAACACTGCATGGGGCGGCGCGTCAGATGCTGCTTCAAACTGAGATAGACATTGCGAGAGAAGCCAATATATTGAAGGATTTTGGCTTCGTCAAAAATGGCGTAAATGCCCACCTTTCCCTCAAAGGGCTCCGTCAAAATCTCCCCCGCTTCTGTGAGATAGGGAATGAAATCAAGCTGGGCTAGGGGTGTAGTACTCAAAGCGATCGCAGCCTTCGGAATGGCAGGGGTAAACGTCATGGGAAATAGTCGAGCGTAGGAAAAAGCCCTTGCAGAAGAGCGATCGCCAGCGGATCTTCAAGCCACCTTCTGGAAAATGGCACAGAGGCGACTGGGCTTAAAAATCTTGGCTTTGAACATAAACGGTGGCGGCACATGGACAATCGCGTAATGGTCAGGATCATCCTGGTATTGCTCAAACTCCGCCGCCATACCCTTGGGCGTTTGGCTGCTATAAGGTACGGGCTGAAACAGTTGCTCTGTAAACTTGACCTCAGCCCAGCCCTTGCTGTCACAGACCTGCTGGCCAAAACTGGGCTCTTTCAGCAGAGCCATCAACTGCTCCTGCGCCTCAGCGGTCAGCGTAAAGCTCGTATCGAAGGTGTCAACGATTTTGAGGCCCATGCGCAATCCCATTTCCCAACAATGCAATAGCCCCAGCCTACAAAGGCTCAGGGCCAAGACCGTCAGAATCGTCTTGCTCTGCAACAAGTGATCTTGCTCCGCAACAAAATCGGTGCGATCGCCCTTGAATTGCGATCGCACCGAGATGTTCCGAGATATTTTGTGATATTTGAAGTAACCCCCTGACTCAGTCAATGGCCACTTCAAATTGCCCTAAACCGCGATACAGCGCTGCAATGTTTCTGCCGTGCTTTCTCGACCCACCATGGGCTTCCCTGCCGCGATCAAATTGAGATAGCGAGCCATAGCGGTCGAAAGCAAAGCTCCTGTAAACACGGCACCTTCAATATTGGCACCCAGCAGGTTCGCCCCCCGCAGATCCGCATCACTCAAATTTGCTTGGCAGAGATTACTCCACTTCAAGTCCACGTTGCGCAACAGCGCCTGAGTCAAGTTCGCCCCCTGCAGATTTGCGCCGGTAAGCTGCCCGCCGCGCATCTGGACTGCCTGTAGTCGCGAGGCCGACAGCTTAGCCCCATTCAGCTTTACCCCGCTGAGCTTCGCTTCCCCCAAATCCACACCATCGAGGTTAATCCCACTCAAATCCAATCCATTGAGATAGGCTCCCTTGAGATTGACCTGGTTAAGAAAAGCTCCATCTAGATTGGCACCACTCAAGCGAGTGCCTTCTAGATTGGCCCAGTTAAGGTTGGCTCGGCGCAAGTCTGCATTGCGCAGGTTCGCACCACGCAAATTCGCGCTACACAAATTCGCGCCCCGTAAATCAGCTCCGCGCAGATTCGCATCCTGTAAGCGAGCTCCACTCAGCTTGGTGCGATGGAAATTGGCATTCACCGCAAAGACCCCCGTAAGGTTGGCCTTGGTCATGTCGGCTTCGGACAAGTTGGCATCGCTCAACTTGGCATAGCTCAAGTTCACCCAATTGAGAAAGGCATCCCGCAGGTTGGCCTTGAGCAAAAAGCAGCGGCTAAAGTTGCCCCCCATAAGATTCGCCCCTTCGAGCTGAATCCCCACCAGGGTCTGGTTTTCTAAATCGGCACCCTGGAGGTCGGCACCTTCAAAGGCGCGCGCACCATTGGCGTATTGATCAAGCAGCCCATGCATATCCATAAGCTGACCTCCTTTTGTTCCGACCCGCTTGCCCAAGAATCAGTTGCTCGGATCAGAAGATCTTGTATTGGTCCCTTACAAGGTAGGCGACCTTTTGGTCAATTGTCAGCAAAAAGCTTAAGAAGTATTTAATGTTTACTCAATAAGTCCATTTGCTCACCAAAGCACTGCGTTCTAATAAGAAAAGATCACTTTCGTCGGGATCCCCAGATAAACGACAAGGCGTCTGAAGCAAAACCAGCGCGATCGCCAAACTGCTCTTTCTGCAATGTTCTCCCGGTTTCCCCAATCTGTCTCTGGAGCGCCAATCGTGATAGAAGTGCCAGTGCATCTTGCGCCAGCTTAAGCGATGATTGGAAGTTGGGACGTTCATCCGACTTCAGAAGGGATGAGGTGTCTGATCAGTGGCCATATCTGATTTTCAACGACGGGACCCTGCTTAATGGAGTCTGCGGCAGCGCGATCGCGCACCGAAATTCGTAGCCTGGTGCGGGCCCAGTTAGAGGTCCTGCTAGAACAAAATAACCTGGAGGGCGCAAAGGCCCTGCTGGTGCCAGTTCAGCCTGCGGATATTGCCGATGCCATTGAAGATCTCCCCCGTCAACAACAGGCACTGGCCTTTCGCTTACTGTCCAAGGATGAAGCGATTGAAGTCTACGAAAATATTGATACAAACGTTCAACAGCTCCTCCTCGAAGAACTAAAAAGCCAGGAAGTCCTGGAAATTGTCGATAGCATGTCCCCCGATGACCGGGTGCGTCTCTTCGACGAACTCCCTGCTAAAGTCGTCCGTCAGCTGCTCGTGCAAATGAGCCATCAAGAGCGGGAAGCTACCGCCATGATGCTGGGCTACGAAGCCGATACAGCTGGGCGCATCATGACCCCGGAATACATTGCCCTCAAGGAAGTCATGACCGTCTCGGCCTCCCTGGACTACATTCGTAGCCTGGCGGAAGTCAAAGAGACCATTTATTACCTCTACACCACTGACCAAGCTCGACGGCTGCGGGGTATCCTCTCCCTGCGAGACCTCGTCGTGGCCCGTCCCCAGCAAACCATTGGCGAGATCATGACCCGCGATGTGGTCGCCCTCCAAACCGATGCGGATCAAGAAGAAGTGGCCCGCGTCATCCAGCGCTATGACTTTTTGGCCGTGCCTATCGTGGACCGGGAAGAACGCCTCGTGGGCATTGTTACTGTCGATGACATTTTGGACGTCATCGAAGCCGAAGCCACTGAGGACATCTATGCCCAAGGCGGTGTGCAAACCGGCGATGGCGATGATTACTTCCAAACCAACCTGCTCACCGTCGCTCGCCGCCGGGTACTTTGGCTGCTAGTCCTCCTGGTCACCAACACCGGAACCAGCGCAGTCATCAGCTCCCAGCAGGACGTCCTCCAAGAAGTTGTAGCCCTCACCGCCTTTATCCCCCTGCTGATTGGCACGGGTGGCAATGTGGGAGCCCAGTCTTCCACTGTGGTGATTCGCGGCCTCAACACCGATCGCATTCGCAGCCTAGGCCCGGCAAAAGTCATTGCCCGAGAAGCCACAGCGGGGCTATTCCTCGGTCTTATGCTGGCCGCAGTCGTCGCCGTCTGGGCCTATTGGCTCCAGGGAGATATCTCAGTTTCGATTTCAGTCGGCATTAGCTTGGCCGCAATCTCCGTCCTCGCTTCCACGGCGGGCTCTAGCTTGCCTCTACTGTTCCAAAAGATCGGCCTAGACCCCGCTCTGATGTCCGCCCCCTTCATCACCACAGCGGTGGATGTACTGGGGGTGTTTATCTACCTCAGCGTTGCGAGGGCCATCATTCTAAATTGACCCCCGATGGAACGCAGCTTATCGAGGAGCTAGTACCTAGCCGAGGCCATCATTTTTTCGCCAATCTATTACGTAAACTTACCGCTGTAATTTTACGCAGCTCTGGTCAAAGAAAATAATCAGACTTAATTTCTATTCCATAAAGATAGGATTTGCTCCAACCACTGCAATGGGAGACAAATTTCACACTCCATCTCGCTAAATCTTCCTCACGAGCAGTCAAAAATTCGAATCGCTCCTACTTCGTTTGACTATGAAATTTACCCTTAACCCTGGCCCGCTGCACTGGCTTGAATGGGGAGATGACCGTAATCCTCGCATCGTTTTCCTCCATGGCTTTATGGGCTCAAGCCAAGACTGGGAAAAGATTATCAATGATTTAGCCCAGGATTATCACTGCCTCGCAGTGGATCTGCCTGGCCATGGCCAGAGCTTGGGGCTAGAGCCAGCGCAGTACACCATGCCAGGTACAGCTCAGCTACTTCAAGAAGCACTAGTACAACAGTTGAGCCCACAACGTCATTTTGCAAATTTGCTCGTGGGTTACTCCATGGGTGGACGACTGGCTCTATACCTCAGCTTAAGTTTTCCCCAAAGTTTTCCACAGGCCCAAATTATATCCGGATCCCCCGGCCTCTCTGATTTCAAGGCCCGGAAAGCAAGACGGGATATAGATTTGCTCCGATGTACTGAGATCAGAGATGATCTTAAGGTTTTTTTAAGAAAGTGGTACAGACAACCACTATTTGAATCATTGTGGAAAACTTCTGCACAGGAGGTTTTAATCGAACAACGGCTGCGTAATAACCCGGAAGAACTTGGCAAATCGCTGAAATATTTAGGGCTAGGCTCTCAGCCCAGTCTTTGGGGGAAATTGCCTAATTCAGCATCAAAACTGCATCAGATCGCAGGAGAACTTGATCCCAAGTTTGTGTCAATATCCCAAGAGATGGCTAATTGTTACCCAGCGCTAGATTTACGGGTTTTACCCAATGTTGGGCACAATATTCCCCTCGAAAATCCAACTGCAATGGTGGCGGAAATCCGGCGCATCATGGAGGGTCAGTCTGACGATCACAAGCCTAGAGCAATGGGAGAGAAAACTAGCCAAAGCCAGCCCTAGCTCTGGGCCATAGTCCAGATAGAACTCGCCGCCATCACCGCTCCAACGGTGTAATACAGCAGCAGGGTGCCGCGATCGCCAAAACAGCGACGCAGCCCCACCACCCGAACATCACTCCAAAACCAATGGGGCTTGTAATAGGCAAGACTCACCGCAATCAAGGAGGCAAAAAATAAAGCGATCGCTTCCAGCATGAACCCAGACGAAAACATCCCTTATGACTTCCAGGTCCTCAACCTCCATTTCGGATAGACATGGTTAAGTGACCTCATTGATTCACCTCCCAGTCGGCCCGCACGACCCAGGCGCTGCCCTGACTAGCATCTCCCCCCACAATCCAATTCAATGCCCCCCCTTGACCCTCACCACACCAAGCCTGTCCGCGCGGGCAAAGACAGCTTAAGCGCGCCATCCTCGAACAATTCCACCTCACCCTGGCCATAGAGCAAGGCTCCAGCAGAACCATCGAGGGCAGGGCTAACCGTCGCTAAGCTATCCGCAGGAATCACCAGCTCCACAGCGGTTTCTGCCGCATTCACGGCCACAATGCAGCTCTTCAGCGACCCATGCTCAGGAATATCCAACTCCGCAGCGGCCTCGGGACTGAGGCTGCGAGCAAAAGCATAGGCCAACCCCTCTGCGGCTAAGCTTTGATACTGGCCCACAGCTAGGGCTAAATAGCGACGGCGCAGGGCAATTAAGTCCTTGTGCAGAGCAAGCCAGTCTTGGTCCCACTGGGATTCGGGCAAAAAGCCCCGGCGACAGTCCGGATCTAAGCCCCCCACCATGCCCACTTCATCGCCGTAGTAGATGCTGGGAGCACCGGGGAAAGTCACCAGCAACAATAAAGCCAATTCATAGCTGGCACGATCTTCACCCACGACACTCAAGACGCGGGCAATGTCATGGCTGCTCAGCAAGTTGAGCTGGGTGAGTTGGATGTCCCAGGGGTATTGCTGGAGCAGCTGAGTCATTTTCTGCCCATAGTCAACTGCCTCGATCGCCGGATAGGGATAATAACCGGGACCTTCCACCAGGGGAAGCTCGACGCGATCGCCCGCAACAAAAGCCAAGGTCGGGCCTGTAAACGGATAATTCATCACCCCATCAAACTGATCACCTTGGAGCCATTCCGTAGCATCGTCCCAAACTTCGCCCACAATATAGGCTTCAGGGTTGATGGCCTTGACGCGATCGCGAAATTCCGCCCAAAATCCCTCAGTCTTCACCTCTCCCGGCACATCCAAGCGCCAACCATCAACCCCCTTCTGAATCCAATACTCCCCCACTTGCATGATGTATTCCCGCGCCGGAGGGTGATCGTGGTTAAACACAGGCAAAGGCCGCATATTCCACCATCCCTTGTAGTTGGCAGGTTTCTCACCGTCATAGGGTGCCAAGGGCCATTTTTCTATCTGAAACCAATCAAGCCAGGGGGAATTGGGGCCATTTTCTAAAATGTCGTTGAAATAGAAAAACCCCCGGCTGGCATGGTTAAACACTCCATCTAAAACCACCTTGAGCCCCTTGGCATGGGCAGCTTCTAACAGCGCATCGAAGGCAGCCTCTCCTCCCAGGAGCGGGTCAACCTTGTAATAGTCATGGGTGTGATAGCGGTGATTACTAGCAGACTGAAAAATCGGCGTGAAGTAAATGGCCGTAATTCCCAGCTCCACGAGGTAATCAAGGTTTTCGGCCACCCCCCAAAGATCTCCGCCTTTATAGCTGTGAAATTGGGGCGGTGCATCCCAACTCTCCAGGGGCACCTGCATGGTGGACGGCAAACTGTGCCGCGGCTGACTCGTCTTTGCAAAGCGGTCAGGAAAAATCTGATAAAAGACAGCCTGTTTGACCCAACTGGGGGTAGTGACATTCATGAGAGATAGATAACGGGTCCCATTACTGAGGACCGTTAGGCTGTGGATGCAGTAGGTATGGCGCAATAGGTATGGTAACGAGCCATTGAGCGACCCATGGCTGAACTGGGTTCACAAGCTGACTGACAACCATAAAAAAGTCCCCTGAAGACCAAGATAGAGTCTCAGGGGAACAGCTAACGCCCCACGAAGTGGGATGTAATAACCTTCAGCATTCGCTAACGATCAGCGTCACATATAGAAATGACTTCAAGAGATAAAGATATCTACTTACTCTAATGAGCCAGAATGGCTGGGCCAATGGGAAATGGACCAAAGGCTCGACCGATGGACATAAACCCATGCAATGACAGCCAATCCAACTTATACAGACAGCTCGATTAGAGTCTTAGCAGCAGCGCGAGCCCGATCAAACATGGACATATCTCCCATGATCTGGGCACTGGACAAAGCACCATCCACTAGAAGCAGCAGTGTTTGGGCAAAGGCAAGAGGCGTGGGATGCTCCATCTCTTCAGCCAAGCGCTCAAAGATATCTAGCAACTGCTGCTTATGCTGAGTCGCAGCCTGGTGGATCGGGTGGTTGAGTTCACGAAACTCAGAAGCTGCGTGGTTGAAGGCACAGCCAGTGAAAGAACCATCATTGTGGCTGTGGGTATCAGCACTCACATATTCAGATAGAAAATCAAACGTCGCTAGAATCTGTGCCCCTGGCTCATCCGCAGCAGACTCCAAGGCTGCATCAAGACCTTCAAACAATGCTTTGTTCTTGCGAGCTAAGACTGCTAAAACAAGATCATTCTTGCTCTTAAAGTTGTTGTACAGCGTCATGCTGGCAATGCCAGCCTCCTGGGTGATTTGGTTAATCCCAGTCGCTGCAAAACCATTTTGAACGAACAGCGTTTCTGCTGTGTCGAGAACAAGGTTACGTTTGGATGCTCTAGCCATAGTGATTCAAGGTGCAGTGGGCTGTCCCAGGCAATTTTATTGACAGCAATTCAATTTTAGAACGATTTTGTAACATAAGAGACAAAATTAATGTACAAAGCTGTGCACTATTTTGCTCAATTCTTACAAAACAAACAGATGTCCCTAGGGACGATAGCAGACTGGCTTACACAATCTAGACTATGTAACCCTACAAAAGGTGAGGGAACTAAGAATTAATTATGAAGGCTGGCCTAGGATAGGAATTTTAGTGGTATTCTCTGTCGGCAAAAAACCATTTAAACCTCAACTAAACTGGAACTCGCTGCACCCACGCCCGCTGGAATCCCTCACCTACCAACGCATTTGGCCTCTAGCCCGAGACTAAACGAATATGATTCAATGAAGTCTTGTCCAGCTTTACCTCCCCACCATGTCTGAATTTGCCAATGTGACCGTTGTTAAGGCTGCGAACATTTACTTTGATGGCAAAGTAACCAGCCGGACCGTCAAGTTTACCGACGGCACCCGTAAAAGCCTTGGGATCATGATGACAGGTGATTACGAATTCAACACCAGCGAGAAGGAGTTGATGGAAATTATGGCTGGGGAAGTGGAAATTCAGCTCGCGGGCCAAGAGACCTGGCAGACGATTAAAGGGGGCGAGAGTTTTGAAGTAGCAGCCAATTCCAGCTTCAAGATTAAGGTCAACACCGTGACGGACTATTGCTGCTCCTATGGCTAAACGCTATTTCCGTCCCAGTATTGAAGCCCTGGTGGGCTACAAGCCCGGCGAACAGCCCAAGCCGGGCCAGCCCATCATCAAACTCAATACCAACGAGAATCCCTATCCGCCTTCACCTCAAGCGATCGCAGCGCTCTCCAAACTAAACCCCGAAACCCTGCGCCGCTATCCCGATCCCTATGCAACGCCCTTTCGCCAAGCCGTCAGTGATGTTTTGGCCGTACCAAAGGACTGGGTTCTCGTAGGCAACGGCAGCGATGACATCCTCAACATCATCATTCGCGCCTGTGCTGAGCCCGGTCGCCCCGTGGTTTACCCCATGCCGACCTATGTTCTCTACCGCACGTTAACTCAGTTACAACTAGCAGAAGCCGTTGAAGTTTCCTACGGAAAAGACTTTCAACTGCCCATAGATGAGCTGGTGGCAGCCCAGGGAGCCGTCACCTTTATCGCCACGCCCAATAGCCCCTCAGGCCATACCGTTCCAGCAGCAGATCTTCGGCAGTTAGCTGCTGGGCTCGATGGACTGTTAGTCATTGACGAGGCCTATGCCGACTTTACTGAGTCAACGGCCCTCGCGCTGGCTCAGGAATTCGACAATGTCGTCATTAGCCGCACATTATCCAAGGGTTACGGTTTAGCAGGATTACGACTGGGCTTTGCCATTGCCAAGCCGACTCTGCTAGCCGGGCTGTATAAGGTGCGAGACAGCTACAGCGTGGATGCCGTGGCGATCGCAGTAGGTGCAGCAGCCTTGCGAGACCAGGCCTACAAAGATGACTGCATTGCCAAGGTGAGGCGCGATCGCACCCTCCTCGCCCGCTCCCTCCAAGCCCTCAACTTCAAAGTCTGGCCCTCAGAAACCAACTTCCTACTCACCCAACCCAGCCGAGGCAATGCTGAAGCCATCTACCTCGCCCTTAAGCAACAAAACATCTTGGTGCGCTACTTCAAGCAACCCGGCCTGGATGACAAGCTACGCATCACCGTGGGAACGCCGGAGCAAAACGCAGCGCTCATCACGGCAATGCAAGCGCTCGCTTAGCTCACACCAAGCTTGATAGCCAAGACTTTATTCTTCGTTACATTGGAGATACAACCTTCTCGGCCCTGCTCTGGGCAATGTGCCATGACTGCTTCCATTCCCGCTGCTAACCCAAATCTAGATCCAGCAGAAGAGAACCATGCAGAGCTGCCCCCAGCGTTGGATGCCCCCGTCGTCTTTTTCGATGGGGAATGCGTCATGTGCAATACCTTTTTAGATCTGATGATGGCGATCGATCAGCCCATGACGCTGAAGGTCGCACCACTCCAGGGCACAACCGCCAAGAAATATCTACCGCCCTTGGCGACTGCTCCAGAGGATTGGTCCATTTACTTATTGGATGAGACGGAGTTGTATAGCCAATCTGATGCCGTAATTCGCATTGCTCAGCGGCTCGGCGGAATTTGGGCGTTGGCAGCAGCGGCGGGGATTTTTCCCAAGATGATTCGCGATGGGGTTTATCGGGCGATCGCCCAAAACCGTTATCGTATGTTTGGCAAACGCGACTGTCGTGTACCAACTTCAGAAGATCAAACCCGTTTTCTGCCCTAAGCTGTTTAACTCAGTGAACTCCATTTAAAATAGAAAAGTGAGCCTAAAGTAGATTGAGGCTCACTTCATAAGTGAATCGAGAATTCAGCTTTTCTCAGACTAAACTTTCTTACTAGATAGCACTTTAATTTTATTGATTAATGTGCTCTTCAATGTTTCGTAATCCGTCGCTGTTCCAGAAGAAGGCTTCGGGAAAAAATCTAGAGCACCTGCCTGCATTAGGTTGAAAATGTTATCAACCTCAGTGGGGCCAACCATATTGCTCACCACCAAAATGGGGCGAGGAAACTTATTCATCACTTGTTGAGTGAACTCCAAGCCATCCATATTAGGCATCTGCAAGTCAGTACAGATAACGTCT
The DNA here is from genome assembly GCA_937949725.1 of uncultured Pseudanabaenaceae cyanobacterium. Classification (GTDB taxonomy): domain Bacteria; phylum Cyanobacteriota; class Cyanobacteriia; order PCC-9006; family JAAUQQ01; genus JAAUQQ01. The sequence continues at coordinate 33,373 of CALECT010000101.1, read as the reverse complement.
GGTTGCTTTTGCTCAATCACCTGTAGACCAGAAGCACCATCACGGGCAGTACCCACAACATCTACCTCATCAGAAGAGTCAATCAACCGCTCTAGAATTTCTAGAGCTACTGCTGAATCTTCAACTAAAACGACTTTAATTGCATCACTCATGATCGAACCAAACCTTTTAATGTGTCGAGTAGCAGACTTTGATCAAAATCCCCTTTTGTGAGGTAGGCATCAGCACCTGCATCTAAGCCTCTCTTTCGATCTTCTTCCTTGGCTAAGGTTGTAATCAGAATGAAAGGCAAATCATTATATTCAGGATGTTTCCTTACCTTGTCTGCTAGCTCTAAACCAGTCAGGTTTGGCATCTCAACATCTGAAATAATAATGTCAAAAGAAGACTCTTCAGCTCTAAGCGTATTGTACCCATCCTGGCCATCAACAGTTGCAGTAACCAGATACCCTGACCCTTCTAAGATTCGCTTCATTTGGGTGCGAATTGGCAAGGAATCTTCAACGAGAAGAATTCGCGTTTTCTGCTCTAAAGAAGCAGAAACTTGCTCAAATTTCTCAATGGCTCCATTTTGCTTCAGCATGGTCAAGAAGAGATCTCGATGGTTCAAGACCAAACAAACTTCACCGTTACCCAGAATGGTACTTCCAGCAATATTGCGAACACGTTTGAGCAGTTTACTCTGGCTTTTTAGGAGAATTTCCTGCTGGTCCAGGAGTTGATCCACAAATAAGCCAATCTTGTCGGGTCCCACCTGGACGACAACACAAGGAATTTTCTGCGATAGGCGCTCAGCCTCTTTTGCAGAATCTGGAATGCGAGTCGGCAAGCCCAGTAAGTCGCTTAGCCAGGCCACTGAAACAGATTCCCCAGCGATCGTTGTCGCCAAATTACCTTTGACTGTGAAAATATCTTCACGATCAATCGTTACCATACGGTCAACAGACTCAATCGGCAACGCATAGGACACTTGATTGACCGTTAGAATCAGCGCATCAGTTGTTGCCAAACTAGGATTCAGTGTCAGACGAAAAGTACAGCCTTTCCCGGGAACGGAATCAACTGTAATTGAGCCCTTGAGACGCTCAATATTTGTTTTAACAACATCCATTCCAACACCGCGTCCAGAAATCTCGGTGACGGTTGTTTTCGTAGAAAAACCTGCTTCAAAAATTAGGGAATGAATCTCAGCAGAACTCATTTGCGCGAGACGGGCCTGCTCCACAAGACCGCGTTTCAAAGCCGTTTGTTTGATCTTTTCAACATCGAGGCCTCGGCCATCATCGCTAATCTCAATGATGATACTGCTGCCCTGCTGAAAACCCCGTAGTCCCAAAAGCGCTTGGGCCGCTTTACCCTGGACAACTCGCTCTCCCGGATGTTCGATACCATGGTCCACAGCATTACGCAGCAAATGACTCAGAGGATCTTTAATATCCTCCAAGATCCGCTTGTCAACCAGGGTTTCTCCTCCCTCTAGTTGTAGGTTAATATTTTTCTGCTGTTGCCTAGACAAGTCTCTAACCATACGAGGGAAGAGGTTGAAGACGTTAGACAACGGCAACATCCGCAGGTTGAGAATGCCTGCTTCCAAGTCGTTGGAAATGGCATCCAAGCGAGCACCGCCCTCAGCAGTTTGGCTGCGGAAACGCTGCACAAGCGTTCCCAAGGTGTCGACCTTGTGCAGGTTTTTCTCCTGCCAGTTACGCAGAAGTTGAGCGGTCTCCGGTGCCAGCTCTTCCTCGATACGACTGAAGATGTTGCGCTGGGCAAAGGCATCTTGGGACCAGCCCTCCCAGAGATCGAGCATGGAGGTCACTTGATCGGACCATTCCACAATTCGACGCTTGGTTACCGCCAGCTCACTCGCCTGGGTAACCAAGCTATCCAGCTTGGCGGAAGCGACGCGAATGGTCTGGGTATCAGCTACCGATGGAGTGGTGGTGGACCGCTCCATTGTGGTTGATTTAGCAACTTTAGACTGAGTCTGTACAACCTCTGCAGCAGGTTGCTCAACTGGTGGCTGCTCAACGACAGGAGCTGTCTCAGTCAAGGATTCCGACAACTGAGAGGCTAAAGCTTCAGTCACCTGGGGGGCACTGGTAGCATTACTCATCGTAGTCTCTGCGATCGCCAGCTCTTGAGCTTCAATCACTTGTTCTACATCTCCAGCCCCCATGAGCCGAGACATCATTTGGTCCAGGGTTAGCTCCGGGATATTGCCATGCACCGCTCCCCGAGCAATTTGTCGCAGGCCATCAATGCCCGCGTAGAGGCGATCGCATACAGCAGGGGTCACCGAAAGCTGACCTTGCTCAATCTCCTGCAACAGTGTTTCCAGTTGGTGGGTCAAGGATTCAGCATCCTCCACCCCTAACATTCTGGAATCTCCCTTGAGGGAATGGGCAGCCCGGAGCAGTTCCTTGAACTGACTCACATCCTCAGGATTACGTTCTAGGTGCAAGCAACCCATCTCTAGGGTTGCTAGATGCTCTGCACTGGCCGCTTCGTAGAGTCCTCGCAGTTCCAGATCATCAATGAATCCTGCATAGGATCCTGCTGCGGCCTCAAGCGTTTCAGCCTCATTAACTGAAGCGCTATGACTCGGAACGATCTCTTGAACAGGTAAAGCTTCATCTCCGACCATTGCCTCCACAGCATCCCAAGCATCTACAGCGGGTGAGGGGGATTCAATCGCACTCTGGCCAGTTGTTGTAGCACTAGCCCCTGAGGAGGAGGCAGCAGCCAGCAAAGCTTCTACTGCAGCAGAGTCATCTGTATCGGTCAGGGCAGTGCCTGCCGCCATATCGCCAGCCAGTTGCAAAAAGGCATTCGCCATAGCTGCATGCTCAGGGCTAGCTTCCTCCGCTGTGGGAATTTCAATGCCGTCAGCCACTGCTGATTGGTGAGCGACCACCGCCATGTCCACTGCGACTGTCGATTGCTGAGCGACTTCAGTCTCGGCTTCCGTAACCTCAGCTTCCACAGAATCGGATAAGCCATCGAGCGCTTGTCCTAGCTCAGGAGCTTCCACAGCATCCGCATCAACAATGGAGCTATCACTGAGGGCTAGCTCCGGAACGGCTTGAATCTCTTGTTCTAATACTGCAGGCTCAAGCGCATCCCAAACATCTACCGCAGGAGAAGGTGATTCAGCAAGATTCTGATTTATTGTTTCTACAACCTCATCATCAGGGGAGGTTGCCAACAAAGACTCCTCTAGAATCGCATCATCAGAATCCGCTGTTTCCGCAGCTAGATCTCCAGCCAACTTAAAAAAGGCATCGGCCAGGGCTGCTTGCTCAGGAGTGGTTCCTTCAACTGCTGGACTCTCAACGCCATCAGCAACCTCAACTTGCTTGGAGGCCACAGACGTTGCCATATCTGCTGCCAAGGCAGCTTGGTGATCAATCGAATCTTCCTCACCCTCAGGAAATTCAGCCAAGGGAGAGGCGGCTTCAGGCAGATCCAATTCCAATTCATCCACAGTCAACGAAGCTTCGGCCTGCAAGGCTGCTTCGTTGGGTTCCGCAGCTCCTTCAAGCACAGCCACTTCAGCCAAGCCAGCCTCAGTCACAGAGGTATCGGCAGTATCCGCTTCCACAGTCGCACTTGTTTCCACAACTGTAGCTTCCATTAGCTGAGTCATGACGGCGAGGATGTCGACTTCAACTGGAATACCGTTCACAGCCTCACGCACCACTTCTCGCAGTGCATCTAAGCCCCGGTAGAGGCGATCGCCAAATTCCGGCGTCACCTCAGATTGACCGGCATCCACTTGCTTCAGCAGCGCTTCCACCAGTTGTGCCAAGGACTGCGCATTTTCCACGCCCAGCATGCGGGAATCCCCTTTGAGGGAATGGATCTCCCGCAACAGATCTTTCATTCCGCAAGCACCAGCCGGAGACTTCTCCAGGCATAGCACTCCGGCTTCGAGATTATCTAAATGTTCTGTACTGGCTGCGGCGTAGAGTTCGCGCAGCTCCTGATCTTCAATCAACATGACGGTACCGCCGCTACCATGAAACGCGATGCAGACTTATCACTCCCGGCTGTAGAAGCAAGCCGAGCAAAGCACAACAGGGCTCCGCCTTAACTTGCTTCTATCGATGGCCCTTTCTTGGCCAGCAAGCCGACTTATACAGTCAAGCTCAACTCTTTGGACAGATCACTGAGGCTAGAAGTGGACTCCTTAACCTGTTTCGTGGAGCTAGAGGCTTCTTGGGCACCCAGGTTAATTGCGTTCATGGAAGACACTGACTGCTGCACCGTCACAGCCTGCAATTTAGCAGCGGCAGCCATTTTCTCATTGGTCTGGGAAATACCCTCCATCGCTGCGCGAATGTTGGCAAATGCTGAGGAAGTTTCGTCAGCCAGTGCCAGACTGGTAGCAGCGGTTTTTGTACCTTCATCCGTCACCATAATGGTGCTGTTAATGGAGGATTGAATATCAGCAATCAGGGTACCGATTTTCTCAGCAGAACGACCGGACTGGTCAGCTAGCTTACGAATTTCTCCAGCAACCACCGCGAAGCCCTTGCCCTGCTCACCCGCTCGGGCCGCCTCAACCGCCGCGTTTAGGGAGAGCATGTTGGTTTGGTCGGCCACGTCAGACACCAACTTCGAAATCGATTCAATCTGAGCGGTCTGCTCACTCAGCTGCATAATCTGCTTGGCAATATCTCCCACCTGGTCCTTGAGAGACTGCATCGCAGTGGTCGTTTTGTCTACAGTCTCAGAACCTTCAAGAGCTACAGACAGTGCGTTTTGAGCATCTCTTGCAGAAGCTTGAGCCTGGGTCGCCGTTTGCAGCGTGTTAGAACCCAGCTCTTCCATGCTGCTGGTAGTGCTCTTCACAGAAGAGGTCTGGTCTTGAATAATTTTCTCCTGCTTCTGTACCGTCTCAGCAATGGAGCTGGAAGTACCAGCCATGGTTGAGACAGAACCTTTAAGTACTTTAGAAGCTCGCTGAAGTGTATATCCAACAAAGCCTAGAACAGCCAGGTTCAACAGCAACAAAGCAACGTTGACGATACGTGATTGGGTAACGTCGCGGGTCGCTGCAGCCTCCGCCAAAAACACTGAATCATTAGTCAGTTCAAAGAACGCCTCACTATCTCGCACAACAGATTCAGGACTGGCATTGCCTGAACGTGCCCTTTCAGTCTTGACTTTGAGTTGTTCCCAAGCAGTCTTTACCTCCAACATCTTAGCCCGGTAATCCGCGTCTGTCGCTTTAGGCAGATCTAACTCTTGATCTCCTTCGATCAATCCAGTAATAATCTGGTCAATCTTGCCAGCAAGCTTTTCATTTTGGGTGTCTTGCAGTTCTAATTTCACCCAACGCTGAGAGGCACCACGAACAATACCAGAGTGGTTTACCACTCGGGCATCCGATTGAGCTTGCTTAGCTGCAAAGTCAAGGATCAGAGTACTGACGAGAGCCAAGGAAGCGAGACCAGCAATGGTTAACTGAAGCTGCTTTGTAATTTTCATGGGATCAGGGTTCTGAGGGTATTAGTGAAAAAGACAATCAAGAAAATTGGATCTTGCAATAGACAAATATCTAAAGACTAGGTTGATCCCCACAAATGGATATACCACCTTAAATTCATGGAAAATTTCATTTAGGCAACCTCATTAACAACCAGGCTTTCGGCTTGAATGAGCTTAGAAAAATCTAAAATCCCAACCTTATTGTCTTGATAGGAAGCAATGCCGGTAAAGTAGTTCTCTTGGCTGGAAGTCGTGGCAACCGGAACGGATGCAATCTCATCACTGGAAAACTGAACGATGTCACAAACCTGATCCACTGTGATGCCTGCAACGATGTCATCCACATCAACCACAATGGCCTTTTCGGGTTCAGCGATCGCTTCGCCAGCAACTCGCAGGGCCGAGCGAATATCCACCAGCGTCATAACCTCACCGCGCAAGTTCATATTGCCGAGGATATGTTGGGGGCAACAGGGCAACGGCGTAACCCCCGAAACCTGAATAAACTCACGTACCGAATTCAGATCTAAACCAAAATAATCTTCACCCAGTCGCATCACGGCAACAGAGCTAAACGCTTGATCATCTGAATCACCCTGCACGGACCGCAAAGCCTCAGCCCTTTGACGGAAAACGGCTCGTTCCTCTTCAGTTGCCCAGGGACAGTAACGCTCCAAGAAGCTTGTGCCCGTTAGATCTGCTTCGGGCTGCTCGATCGACCCGAGCGCCAGGTCTTTAGCCTTGGCTTCATCAATCACCTCAGCCAAAACATCAGGCTTGCGAATCAAAGCCTCAGGATTAAGGACCATCACCATCTCATCGTCAATGGTGGCCACTCCCGAAAGGAAAGCGACGTTTATATCAGACTCACGCCCTAGGGAGAAACCTGTAGCGATGTCTTGGCTCTCGATCGCCTGGACTTCCTCCACAGTATGGACAACGATTCCCACTTTGAAATCTTGCCATTCCACCACAATGAGACTGTCACTCAAGCTGCACTGATCTTGGGTCTTACCCAAGCGACGAGATAGCTGCATCACCGGCAGCGCCAGACCTCGATAGTTGAGGATGCCGATGATGTCATCGGGCATATTTGCAACGGGCATTAACTCAGGCAGCTTGATAATTTCAAGCACCTGAGTCGTGGCAATGGCGTAGCGTAGATTCTGAACCCGGAGGGTTAAAAATGATTGGTTATCCATGGTTTAGAAGGCGATTGCGATCGCCATTCAGCTATACAGCAGATAATGAAGCTTGCGAACCTTGGCCTGGCGCAACACCACCCGCGCTGGTATATTCGCGGATAACACTAATTAGCTTCTGATCATCCACGGGCTTAGTTAAATAGAGTGTTGATCCTGCAATCTGCCCCATGGCTTTACTGACACGACCTTCATTAGCCGTCAACATAATCACAGGCAAATCCTTAAATTTAGGGATGCCGCGAATCGTCTTACAAAAATCTAGACCGCTAATGCCAGGCATGTTGACATCGAGAAGAACGAGGGAAATCTCCTCAACCTTATTTAGAATTTTCAGCGCCACAAGTGCATTATCAGCCAGCAAGACATTGCACTCTTGGCTTAAAGTCCGCTGAATCATTTTCTGCACAATCGGGCTGTCATCCACACTCAGAATCGTCGGGAGGTTTTTCGCTCCTGCGGAGGTAACCTCAGCCGAAGTCTCATCAGCAGACGCCGCAACTGAGAGACTGACTGCACTCTCTTCCGCTTTGGACTGCAGGAGAGATGCAGAGGGTTGCTCACTGGGAGCGCTAGTAGTTGGGCTTTCTAGGGCTTTTTGTATGGCAGACCAATCCAAGCCATGGCTATCATCACCAAAGCAGAGATCACTCCCTGCGTTAGGTTCACTGGCTATCTCACCGGGGGATTGAACAATAAGCCTGAACGTTGATTCCGCTTGGGACTGCATCGAACTTTCAATTTGTTCCCAGGTTACGATCCGGGTTGCAACGACTTTCGACAGAACTGTTCGAGGTGAGTCGGATCCTTTAGATTGCTCTCGAGCAATCCGAAAACTCATTTTAAAGAAGGGATGATCCAACGTCTCACTGAGCTGGTCCGCGATCGCATCTAAGTCTGGAGTGACTATCCCTGCATAATTAATTTCACCGAGCCGGAAACTCACAAAATACTTTTGCTTGTCTCCAGTGCTGGAACTCTGATCACTTTGAAAGCAAACCAGACCAGTAAATTTTTGACTGCGAAAGGTCTGCAGTCGTTCGGCCAAGTTCAGAGGCTGGTACTTTTGCACCATTCGCCCTCGCATTGCTTAAGAAACACTGAATTACATAGGGATTGAGCCAAACTTAATCCCATATATAGCCATCATTCCCAAGATTTAATCTCAGATCACCTCAAGACAATCATGAGTTCACATATGTCAACCAGGAAACACCCAAGCAACCGCGCATCCATAAAAAAGAGAGAATGAGTTAAATATTTTTCGATTTCTTTGAAATGCCAGTCCCACTCCAGGTCAGTTTTTAAGCTTCAATTGTGTTGATTGGATGACAAGCCAGTTCACTTTCGGCTTATTTCAGGGAATTCCCAAAATAATTTTAAATTCTTGAAATGCTCTGATTGCAGAGGATATTGCATTTTGAGTGGCTAATTTAGAGATACTTGTTCAACATGAACAGTCTACTTCTAAGCATCTGGGGTAGCTTCAAATCAGCCGAGAGGCGAACGAAGAAAACTCTTTAGAGAGGACAGAATATGTCTGCTTCTACCTTTAAGTGGTTCACTCAATCTGCGCTCGAACAGTTCAACCCAGCGGCATCAGATGCTGCCACATCTACCACAGCTTCTATGGCAGCTAAGTTTGGCGCGATCGCTTCGCAAGCTTCCGTAGGCATCGCAGCAGATGCGGCGGATGCCTTTTCTCTCAACGCAGCGGCAGCAACGGCTTGGGCGACAGACGCGAAGGCGATGGGCCGAGCGGCTGTACCTTGGTGACATCTCTAAGCGGCTCCTACATTTGCATCTGATTCCTCCTTCCTAGCTTGTTTCGTCTCAACTGACATCCTTTGGCCCAGTGCATTATCAAAATAAGGCACTGGGCCTTTATTTCACGAGATTCAAAAAGCTTCTAGTCTACTTTTCTGGCTTCTATTTATAGTGGCTTTTGACGAGCATTTCATCATAGACTCCTGCTCTAAGATAGTTAAATTTTTGATTTTCTCAACGTGTGTGAAAGAGAGAAATTTCATCATCCAGAAGGGAAAATATTTGGATGACGGCAACCTAAAATAAATCTTTCAAAACAGAGATATTTTTTCTAGTAAGCTTACTAGAATCCTGATCTCAAAGGTATATATACTTGATATTATAGTTCGTTTAAAGTTGCTGAGCTTTATAGCGATCGCGCCCTTCATGCTTGGCTCTGTACAGTGCTTTATCAGCCTGATCAATGAGTAGCATCAAGTGATCTCTCCGGGTCGGGGTAATGCAGGCAATACCAAAGCTCAGGGTGACTTGCTCACTAGTGGAAGAGCCTTGGTGTGGGATGGCTTGTTGAGCCAGTTGATGTTGAATCCGTTTAGCAATGATGCAACCTTGCTCCAAATTAGAATTAGGCAAAAGAATGACAAACTCTTCGCCACCGTAACGTATAACAAGATCTGTAGTGCGATAGACAGCTCTCTGAAGGCTTTGGGAGACCTGGGAGAGACAATCATCCCCGGCAAGGTGACCGTAGGTGTCATTGTATTGCTTGAAGTGATCGATATCGCAAATAATGATGCAGATTGATTGTTTTTCGCGAATCGAATTACGCCAAAGATAAGCTGAATAATCATTGAAAAATGCACGATTTTTTAGGCCAGTGAGTGCATCTGTCGTAGCTTTTCCTTGTAGCTGACTATTGGCACTATGGAGACGGGTATTACTCATCACTAAAAGACCAAATCCACTCATTGTGAGCAGCAAAATTGGAAATGCAATGGGCAATAAGATATTGGCATTGAGGGCCAACATACCTAAAGCAGGCCAGAATACAATACCAATGAATAATGTGATTAGCTGTTTCCGTTCTGCCATGCGAGTGAAGCAATAACGCAAGGTTACACCCCAGAGCAGTAGGCCCAAAATTGCCCAGGCCTTTGCCGGTTTGTGAAGAAAATTTTGCTGGAGGTAGCTGTGGAGGACTGCGGCATGGAGGTGGAGACCGCTGGCTGGTTTGTTGGGTTCAATGGGACTGATTAATGGATCAAAGCCCTCGGCCGTCATACCCACGAGGGCAATTTTTCCCTGGAGTGCTTCCTTGGGGACGCGTTGCTCCAGAACATCGACGAAGGAATATTGCTGGAGCTGTTCAACTGAGCCAGGCCAGTGGGGCTGAAGGGAGTCCTGTACATCTAAGAGGTTGAGTTCGCCCTGGCTGAGTTGGTGGGTTTGGGCCGTGATGATCCCTAAGGCTGGATGCCCATCAATATAGGGTTGCACAGTGTCAGGATGTACGTTTTCACCTTGAGCCATATGACCGATTTCAATGGCTGCTTGGGTTAAGGTGGGGTTTGGCATCCAGGGGCTTTCGGTCTGCTGGGACCAGATGCTGGCCAGTAGAACTTGTCCATGGTTTTCGATGGCTTTGGCAAAGGCTTCGTCTTCAGCGGTCTCCTCAGAAAAGAGGATGTTGAAGGCGATGGTTTGAACTTCAGCAGCCGTGAGCTCGTTGACAAGCTGGGTGTAGCGATCGCGCTCCCAGGGAAACCAACCCAGGGCATCGATGCTGGGCTGGTCAATTTTGATAAGGACAATTTCTTCCCTCCAGGGCTGGGAACCACGAGCCTGGAAGAGAAGACGATGGGTTAAAGGTTCTAGGCTAGAAACGAAGCCGAGCTTGGTGAGGACGAGGGTGGCGGCACCGCTTAGGAGCAGTGGCAGCCAAGGGGCGAGAAATTTAATTTTGACTGCCATCTATTTCAGCGACGGTATGACTGAAAACTGTATCTCTAGCGCAAGGGGAGTTTGTAGTCTCTTTGTTTGCCCAGGGGAGTGATGATTCGTAGGTCAACAAAGGCTGCGTCACCCACTGGAAAGGAGATATCGAACTTGCCTTCGCGATCGGTATCTTGGGGCTCACCGTTGAGCTGCATTGAGTTAACGGCATCAGTTGTACCCACAAGCCTTAGGGTGCTGTCTTCCACTTTGGATCGTATGACAAATGCATCGGGGTTGTCCTGGAGGGGGCTGGGAGGCAGTGGACTTTCGTTGGGCATGGTTAGGGTTTGAAGGCCTTTAGCGATCTCCTGGGTTTGCCCCATTGCGGTGGTGTTAACTTGACCGGAGAGAGTGGCAACGCTAGCTTTGCCGCTGGGCTGAACGCTGACCCCAAACTCTGTCCCTCGCACACCGTTCATCCCCACCGGGGTAAAGACTTCTAGGCGAGAACTGGGGTTACTCATGGGGCGAACCTTGAGTTTGATCTGACCTTGAAGGACGGTGAGCAGTGTAACTCTGCCACCGGTGAGAGTCTTGTGGAGGGCTTTAACTCGGAATCGAGTTTGTTCGAACACTTGAATGGTGCCCAGTCCTTGATCAAGCTTGAAGGTCGCTGCTGCGCCCTTGCCGGTTTCAAAGATTTCACCGACTCGATGAAGGCGCATACCGGTCCAGGCCTTCTGCCGAATGCGATCGCGTTGATAAATTGCCTGGCCTTTTAAGCTGCTTAGCTCAAGCCAGCCGCCTCTGCGGATTGCCTGTCCCCAGGCTGATTGGCTGCTGCCCAGCAAAATAGCTGAACCGCTGCATAAACTGAGGAAGGAGCGCCGCGATTTCATGGGGATTGAGTTTGTTGGCTGACTGACTTACACATTGTGCCCAGATTTAAAGAATTTTGGGGGTCTAAATGATTGAAGCCTAGCCTTCCTTATTAGGTAGAGTAATCTTATCCTCAATGAGTTTGGCTAAGCCCTAGACCGTCTTTCTGTTGTTTTAGACACTTTAATTTTCAATTCTTTTCCATCCAAATGCTCCGTAAAGGAACGCTCCTGAATTCTCACAGAGAATGATCAGTAATTCTGCTTCTAATGGTTAATATTGCCGAGCCAATGGATGACCTCATCACACCACTCCACCCAGGACTGCTCATAGCGAATCCCCCGACGCAGGGTCATGTAGCGACATTGCTCTTCCAGGGGAAGCTTGCCTAAATCTGAGCGGTATCGCTGCTGAATTTCTAAGTAAATATCTAACTGTGTTTGGTGCAGGCTCTGTCGTCGTTGGAGCTCATCCATGACGATTTGAGGCTCGACGAGATGGCTCGCCAACACCTTGACAAGGAGATCTTCCCGCACAGGAGTGGGTGAGGAGGGCTCGGCAATCCAGGCCTGCAATAGCTGCTTGCCTGCATCAGTAATGGAATAGAGCTTTTTGTCAGGCTTGCCTTCTTGGGGAATGACTTCAGGGGTAATGAGCGCCTGACTTTCTAGCTTGGCTAGCTCGCGATAGATCTGTTGTTGGGTGGCCCGCCAAAAGCAGCCGTTGCTATCAGCGAAACGCTTCAGCAGGTCGTAGCCGCTGTGATCGCTGATGCTAAGAGCTGCCAGAATTGTGTGGGGAAGGGCCATTGAGCTTTGAGAAATGCATCAGCAGCAAGGGGGGAATGGGGAATGAGATGACCGCTGCTGAAATTAACTATACTGCCGTGTTTGTTTGATCTGAGAAGGAAGGCGGATGCACTGGATGCAGGAGGATATTCCTTCTAGGTGGAGGACTATGATTCCCATCCTTATGGGTCGCGATTGCTTCGCAAACTTAGAAACCATTGGGCAATGATTAACAGGGTGGAGTGACCTTGAGAATTGATCGTTGACGTATCCAACAAGTTGAATATAGCATTCAAGTATTCAACTTGTTGGATAACAACAGGATGGATATGAGCCCGTGAAGTCCTGCATTGACCGCGAATAGGTTAGGGAAAGCGCTATGGAACAGCAGCACAAATGGCCCCATGGGCAATGGCAGCGTTGGGCCGCAGCGATCGCGCTAATTGCTGGGGGCATAGCCCTGGTAGGCCCTCGCTGGATCGAAGCTAGGGCTGAATCCCCGAAGCCTGCTGAATCATCTGTGGCTGTGGCATCCCAGGCATTACCTGTGAAAACCCTAACCCTGGAGCCGGTCTCTAGTTACAGCGTTCAGCGCAGCTATACGGGGGAAGTCAAGGCGGCGCGGGCCAGTGAACTGGGCTTTGAGCGAGGGGGCAAGTTGGTGTGGCTGGGCGTGCAAGCGGGCGATCGCGTTAGCCCCGGTACGGAAATTGCCCGCCTCGATACCCAAAATTTAGTGGCCCAGCGTCAGCTCCTCATTGCTCAAAAAGCCCAGGCCAGTGCGGTGCTGCTGGAATTAGAGAACGGTCCCCGTCGGGAAGTCATCGCCTCAGCTCGCTCCAATGTGGCTGACTTGCAGGACCAACTAGCGCTGGAGAAGATTAAAGCAACTCGGCGAGAATATTTGTACGAACAAGGGGCGATCGCCAAGGAGCAACTGGATGAGATCGCTTTTCGACAAAAAGCATTGGACGATCGCATTGCCTCTGCCCAAAGCCAAGTGGATGAGCTGCAAACCGGTACCCGCCCGGAGCAAGTGGCGGCCCAACAGGCTGTCATTCAGCAGATTGAAGCTCAGATCGCCGACCTCGATATCACCATTGCCAAGAGCACAATCCTGGCTCCCTTTGGCGGCACCATTGGCGAGCGTCGTCTGGATGAGGGCACGGTGGTCAATAGCGGTCAGGCCATTGTGCGCCTGGTGGAAGGGGCCAGTCCTAAAGTGAAAATTGGTATTCCCGCAGCGGCGATCGCTCAGCTCCAACCGGGGAGTCGCCACAGTCTAGAGATTGCAGGCCAAGCCTACGCTGCCCAGCTCACCGCGATCAAGCCCGAGGTTGATCCAGCAACTCGAACCCAAACAGCTGTGCTTCAGCTAGATTCTGCCGCTGTCCAAAGCGTTGTGCCCCAGCAAATTGCACGACTCTCGCTCTCTCAGGTTGTTGAAACTGAAGGGTTTTGGTTGCCGGTGGAAGCTTTAGTTGAGGGCGATCGCGGGCTCTGGGCAGCCTATGCCGTGGTCAGTGACGGTGCTGGGCAGAAAGCAGAGCGGCGGGATGTTGAGGTGCTATATACGGAAGGCGATCGAGCCTTGGTACGAGGGATGCTCCAAGCAAATAATGTTGTTATCGCAACAGGTGTACAGCGCATCGTCCATGGCCAGGAGGTTTCCCTGTGACCTTGCTGTACAGAAATTTCCGTTTGCTCGTCCTGACCATTCTGCTGATCTTTGTATGGGGCTTTTCCTCATTCCAAGGATTGCCCCGCCTGGAAGATCCAGAGCTGACTCCCCGTGCAGCCGTGGTACGAACATTTTTCCCTGGAGCTAACGCCGATCGCGTAGAAGCCCTCGTGACGGAAGTCATAGAAGAAGAGATTGCAGAAGTCGAAGAGGTTGAGACCTTTCAATCCACTTCCCAGGCTGGACTGTCGATCGTCACCATTGAGCTCCAAGAAGCAGTCACGAAAGATAATGTCGATGGCGTTTGGTCGCGAGTACGAGATAAGCTTCGCGATGCCCAGGTGTCATTGCCTGTCGAAGCAACGGATCCGGATCTAGATCAGATCGAAGTGCGGGCAGCGGCTTTGCTGGTGGCGCTGACCTGGACTCAGGATGATGCGCCTAACTATGCAATTTTACGGCGGCGGGCAGAGGAACTGGAGGCGAACTTGCGATCGCTCCCAGGCACAGAGGTGATTGATATCTACGGTGACCCTGATGAAGAAATTGCCGTAGAACTACGCCCCGCAGCTCTATCTGCCTTGGGCTTGACAGCCCAGGAGGTCGCTCAGCAAATTCAGCAGAGTGATGTCAAAGGCGCAGCTGGTCAGCTACGCGGTGATCAGGAGTTGCTGATCGAAGTAGCGGGGGAATTGGATTCCCTGGACCGCATTCGCCAGATCCCCATTCGCTGTCGGGTCTGCGGCAGTGAGCTCCCTGGGGGGCAGTTCACTCGCCTGGGTGACATTGCCAGGGTTGAGAAGGGCATTACTGAGCCCGCTTCTACTTTGGCGATCGCCAATGGGCGTCCTGCCATTGTTGTGGGGGTCTATGTGGAGTCAGGCTACCGTCTAGATGTCTGGAACCAAGCAGCACAGGCAATGCTGACTGAGTTTCAACAGCAACTGCCCACGGGGCTAGGGACAGAGATTCTGTTGGAGCAGAACAAGTATGTCAGCGATCGCCTCAGCACCCTGTTCAACAGCTTACTCATGGGTGCGGGTCTGCTGTTCTGCGTCACAATTCTGATGATGGGCCTGCAATCTGCGCTGATCATTCAGCTCTCCCTGCCCCTATCGGTCATGGTCGTCTTTGGCCTCATGTCCTTCATGGGACTTCCCCTACACCAAATGTCGATCATGGGCTTGATTGTGGCCCTGGGTTTGCTGATCGATAACTCCATTATCGTTGTGGATGATGTCCAGACTCGACTGGCTCGGGGCCTGCGGGGCTCTGTTGCCGTGCGGGAAAGCGTGGGCTATCTCACAGCTCCTCTGGTGGCAGGGACATTGACCACAGTCCTGGCCTTTATGCCCATTGCTTTGCTGACGGGCAACATTGGGGAGTTTATTGGCCCCCTGGGAATCAATGTGGTTTTGGCGGTGTCTGCCTCTCTGGTTGTGGCTTTGACGATTACGCCCGTGCTGGCTGTGCGATTGCATCAAGTGTGGCAGCCGGGACGTTGGCGTTGGTTAACCCAGGGCTTTAGCAATGGGCTGTTGGCAAAGATTTATGGGCGATCGCTGCGCTGGAGTTTGGCAAAGCCAGTGCTGGGTATTTTGCTGTCGTTGCTGCTGCCCCTGTCGGGATTTGTTGCAGTCACAACCCTAGACCTCCAGTTTTTCCCTGCGGCCGATCGCGACCAAATGCAGATTGAGGTGGAGTTGCCCGTCACCACAGCCCTGGCGAAGACGGCTGAGGTGACCGATGAGATTCGCGATCGCCTGCTCCAGCATTCCGAGATCACCAACATCCATTGGTTCCTAGGGGAAAGCAGCCCCCGCATCTACTACAACCAAATTGGCAGCCGCAGCAGCGAAGCCAGCTATGCCAATGGCATTGTCCAGCTCAATGGCCTGGTGGATAACGACTGGATTAACCAAGTTCAGCAGGAGATGGACGATAGCTTCCCCGAGGCCAGGGTACTGCTGCGAACCTTTGAGCAAGGGCCACCCTTTTCAGCTCCCATTGAACTGCGAATTTATGGCTCCAACATTGATGTGCTGACGCAACTGGCCGAAAATGCGCGGGCCTTGCTAACGCAGCTCCCTGCTGTGACTCACAGTCGCTCTCGCCTAACGGATAGTCTGGCCCAGCTCACTCTGGAGGTGGATGAAACTGAGGCGCGATCGCGGGGCCTGAGTCGCCAGGCCATCGCCCAACAGCTCGACAACCAGCTAGAAGGCATTCAAGGCGGTGCGGTACTGGAAGGGACGGAGGAATTGCCGGTGCGAGTCAGATTGTCAGGCAGCGATCGCGCGCAGTTGGATCGCATCGCCAGCCTAGATCTACTCACCCCTAGCGATGGCACCCGTCTCAATTCCACTCCCCTAAATGCCCTAGGCGAAATGCGTTTAGAGCCCAAGCAGGCCGCCATCACCCGCCGCAACAGCCGCCGCCTCACAACGGTGCAGGGCTATCTGGAGGCTGGAGCCTTACCCGCCACCGTCGCGACCCAGTTTCAAACTCTGTTGGATGAACAACTGGTGCTGCCACCGGGCTACAGTCTGGAATTTGGTGGAGAAGAAGAGGAACGCAATGCAGCGGTGGGTAACTTGTTGGCCCGCGTTGGCATCCTCGTGATCATGATGGTGGCCACGCTGGTGCTGTCCCTGGGATCATTCCGCTTTGCATCGCTGATTGGTGTGGTTGCCCTGGTGTCTGTGGGCTTGGGCTTTCTGGCGGAATGGATTTGGGGCTATCCCCTGGGCTTTAATCCCCTGATTGGCACCATCGGTTTAATTGGTGTGGCGGTGAATGACTCTATTACGGTGCTGACGGCCCTGAAGGAAGAGCCGCGCACCCGCAATGGCGACGCCCAAGCCATTCATGAGGTAGTCATGCATGCCACCCGCCATGTACTGACGACGACGATGACGACGGTGCTGGGTTTTCTGCCGTTGATCCTGGGGGGCGGGGCTTTTTGGCCACCCCTGGCTGTGGCGATCGCCGGGGGCGTGATCGGTGCAACCTTTTTAGCGCTGTACTTTATCCCTGCGGCCTATTTGTTACTGGTGAGGAGCGATCGCAAAGCTAGCACCATGACGATTGCGACTGCCCCTACTGGATCTCCGCTTGTTTCTTAGAACGGTCCGACGGAAATGGGCTCCTCTGCTTCTTGCGCTGTGGCAGGGGGGATGAACTCAAAGGTTGTTGAAGCAACCTCTGGCATGGCTGTACGACTGATGATTTTCTCGTTCATCAGAAAGTCAACGCCATCATGATTGCCACTGAGATTGAGATAATCCAACCTGCCGGTTTTCCGATTCATAAAGCCTGTCATGCTGACATCTTCTACTTTGTCTTCATAATTGAAAGTTTGGTAGCTTTGGCCATTCACATTTTGCATCTCAATGACTAGGCCTGACTCCTGGCAGGGAGCAATGCTTTCCGTTAGAACTACGGCCATTTGTGCTTCTGAGAGCTGACGCATGGCTTCAATGTCGCTGAAGTCAGCCTGGATCGCTAGGCCCAGGCTGGCCATAAAGCCAATGAGGAAATCATCGTCGGAGTCATCGAAGGCCTGTTGACTCATGGTGAAGTAGCGATCGCCAAGCTTGTCGTAGATCCAGACCTGTTCTCCATTGGAGGTGATCAAATATTCCGATTGATTCCGGTTGTTGGAGTCTGTGAAGACAATCTCAGAGCGGAACTGGCCAGGGGCTTGGGTGAGGGTGGTGACTTGGGCTTCTACGTTGAGCACTGTACCGGGAGCAGAACCTTCGATCATGAGGAGAGAGCGGGTGCTGTAGGTGCGATCGAAGAGCGCGCTGCTTAACACCCTGGCTGCGAGGCGAGTATCCAGATCACAAGCATTGCCAGGGTTAGGGGCCTGAGCAAGGAGATTGGGAGACTGTTGTAGCTGATTGCTAGCGGCGGCTTCGGTGAGGGCTAAGCTGCCGCTACCTGAGACGGCAACGATTAGGCCGGTGAGGCTGGCTTGGATAAAGGCAATAGGCCGAAGCTGCATAGCGGGATCTCTCTGATCTTCAGATACTGGGTTGATCGCTAACTACAGCGTTCCATGAGCTTTTTCTTGAATATTCAAGATCAATGAGAAGGTCTATGCTGCTCGCACCACTCAATGTCCTGATCAAGCGCTAAAGGCTTCAACTGCGCCACCAATCACAACCGTCTGGAGGGAGATTAAGCCACCGTTAAAGCTCCCAAGCAAGAACCAGACTCAGCTCTAGCGCTTTACAGTAGAGAGGTTTGCCATTGCTTCAACCCAGGAAACGGAAAACATTTATGCCTCAGGTTGTCATTGCTGGTGCAGGTCCCACAGGCGCTTGCCTCGCACTATTACTAGCGGAGCGCGGCATTGACGTCATGCTGGTGGAAGCAGCCCAGGGTTTTGATCGGCAGTTTCGCGGCCAGGCAATCATGCCCAGCGGCTTGGCGGCGCTCAAGGAAATGGATCTTTCCACCGTCGCGGAAACATTGCCCCATCAACAGCTCGATGCCTGGGAGTTCTGGATTGAAGGCAAGCTGCTGTTTCGGGCCGAGGAGCCGATCGAAGCAGATGGCCCACCTTGCACCTTACTGAGCCAACCCGAATTTTTGGCAGCGGTGGTGGAACGCGCCAAAGCCTGTCCTAATTTTGAATTTGTGCCAGGAACGACGGTGCAAGGACTTAAAAGAACCAATGACCGCATCAGCGGCGTTAGTCTAAGCGATGGACGGGCGATTGCCACCAGCCTAGTCATCGCCGCTGATGGTCGAAATTCCACCTTGAGAACCAAGGCTAATCTCACCCTGGCCCATCAGCACAGCTTAAAAACTGGCGATGGCAGCATTGATGTGCTCTGGTTTAGCCTGCCAGAGTTGCCTCCCGTACGAAAAGAGAATGTATTTTACGCGATCGTTGAGAATGGCCACAGCTTTGGCTTCTTCCGCAATTCTCAGAACCAAACCCAACTGGGCTGGGGGCTGACAAAATCAAACGAGGCAGATGCTAGCGCAACAAATTGGCGTAGCATCAATTGGCAACAGGAAATCATCGACCATTCTCCCCACTGGCTCGCCCAAGTTCTACAAACTCAATCTGACCCGGCAGTCTGGAAGCCAACGTTGTTCTCAGTGGCGGTAGCCCTGGCCCCCCAATGGTCTAAACCAGGATTCCTAATGCTGGGTGATGCAGCCCATCCCATGTCTCCAGTGAGAGCCCAGGGAATTAATATGGCCTTTCGAGATGCGATAGTGGCTGCCAACTATTTGGTTCCAGCCATCAAATCAGATGCTAACTCAACGAAAATAGATACCGTCTTAAACCAGATCCAAGCGGAACGCGAGCCAGAGATTCGCCGGGCCCAAGCCCTCCAAGCAGCAGAGCTAGCCCAGGGGGAACTACTGCACAATTATCCTATTTTGCGCTGGGGAGCCAGTCAGTTTGCCCCCATCGTAGGACTGGGGGTAAAGCAATCTTGGTTACGCAGACAGCAGCAGCTAAGACTGGGGGTCGTCCCCGTTGAACTCAAGGTGTAGCTGAAGAATCGACCTGATATCGCTCTCGCTTTTCTCCTCGCATCCATCTCAATCATGCTCGATCTCACTCCCATTGATGCCCTCCTCGCCCTAGCGCTTCTGGCTATTCCCGTAGCACTGTCTGCCTGGCGGGGCATGGGAATTGAACTGAGCTTACTGGTGAGCTTCGGGCGATCGCTCCTTCAGCTCATCGTTCTGGCCTACCTCTTAGCGTTTGCCTGGAGCTTAACCACTGCCTGGGGAATGCTCATCGTTCTGGGATTGCTGTGGCTCGTGTCTACGCAACTGCTGACCAATCGCGTGGAGCTAGCGGGCATTCGCCTCTGGGCTGGACTAGGGTTGCTGCTCAGTCTCATCGTTAGCGTCGGTTACGGCGTCATGGTAGTGCTGCGGCCTGCTCCCTGGTATTTGCCCCAACTATGGGTGCCTTTGGGTAGCGCCGTGTTGGCCCAGGGCGTGAATAGTGGCGCGATCGCTGCTAATCACTTCAACCGTGCTCTACAACAAAATCGCAGCGATGTGGAGATGCATTTGAGCCTAGGGGCTACGCCGACTCAAGCAGCCAAAAGCTACCAGCGAGGAGCATTGCGGGCAGGGGTCTTGCCAAACTTGGGGACAGTGGCGATCGCCGGTCTCGGCAGCCTACCCCTGTTCATGGGGGGCCTACTTGCCAGTGGAATCGACCCACTGGAGGCTGTCATTCTGGAACTACTGCTCATCCTAATGCTGATCTGTACGAGCCTTATCAGCGCGATCGTCATGGTTACAGGCGTTGAAAAGCTCAGCTTCAATCAAGCGGCTCAGCTCAAAATCCACTAGGCCCTGGGGCGATCGCAGAAGCCTCTAAAGCTTGGCCCTCTCAAAGTCTCCGCATAGCACCCAATCTTCAAAATCACACAGAGCGAGGGAAGCCCCCCAAACGCTAAAAAACAGGAGACCGTTGTGGTCCCCTGCTAATTGATAGAACGTATGGATTCAAATGGCTCAAACAACGGCTGTGGCTGAAACTCACAACAGACACTGAACTCAACAGATCAGTCCTGCAGTAATGCAAACCAGAAACCGATTGACACAAATTGCTGGCAAAGCAACTATCAAAACACGATGGCTTGGTTGATGGACTGGGCAACTCAATGCCGTGGCACGTCTCTGCACAACACCCAGCAGTCCAAGACAAAAACCGCACCGTTACTGGCTAAATGGCAGCAGAGGTCAGCACCAAGCTCACCACAAATGCGACCGCACCCAGACCTTGCAATGCATAGCGACGAGCTTGCTCGGGAGCGGGGAACACAGCGTAGTACATGTCAGGCTCGACCGCATAGTTGTTGGTCAAACCTTCTTGATCAACAGTTGCGCCCTTGAGGGAAGGGCTGGCCAAAAAGCGATCGCCTTCGCGGCGCATACGAGAATGTGCTTCAGCGGGAATCAAAGCGCTACCGCCGGAAACGGGCTTGAGACTCCAAGAAGCTGTCAAGTCTTGAGCGATGGAGGTGAAATCGGGAGAGATGCTGCTGGAGTAAGTCATGCGAGCCTTTGTTAACTTCTACAACATCAATGTAACGATTTGTTTACAAAACGACAACCATGACTTTTCTTATGAGTGAGATCAATCACTTCATCTATCGATGCCTAGCTCCAAAGACAGAGTTCGCCCGCAGTCGTTCTCTGGTCTAACCTCACGCCCAGAAGACAAGCGTCATGACCTTGAGGAAGGGCATGATTCCAGGCAAATAGTTGCCAGAAGGCATTTTCAGTGACCCACACCCAGCACATTGGCTTACGCCAATATGCATAACCCGATTGAACTAGCAGTAAAAAGCTTTAAGCGCCTAAAACGCTGTCTGTCTAAGGATAGTGACTGCTTAGGGAGGAGAACCCTAACCTCCCACGAGCCACCACCATCGGGCTAGTTCTCATCCCAGGGGTGGTCATGAAGAAAAACATATATTTTCCGCCTGGAGGTATTCAGATATGGCCATTGCAAAGCCTTGGCAACAATTTCAAGGCCCGATCGCAACGGTCAATAGTCAGCCCTGCTTCTGTGAAGCAGAGCTACAAGCAACCTTGCGCAAGGTGCTTTCCAGAAAACTGGGAGCCGTCAACGTAGCGATTCATGACCCCGCTGCCCAGCGTATCTTTTTATCCCTAGCGGTCTATACACCGGAAGAACTCCTGCCCCAAGCAGTTGAAAGCTTCGTCGGCAATATTCGTCGTGGCTCCCCGAGGGGAACAGAACTGATGGAGGGTCCTGCCAATTTGGGGATGTCCCTAGCGATCACAGCAATCATGAACGAGTCCCAGAGCCAAACGGTGAGAGTCGTTTGTGCAGCTGTACTCTTTGCGATTAACAAGGGGTATAGCAAGGTTTCCGTTGGAACAACTCAACAAGTTTGCCACCCTGGGGAGACACCTGGAGCTGTTGTAATTTTGATGCAGACCTAAGCATGATTTAAACGACGTTGAGCTAGGCAGCGTTCTCCCTGGGCTTATTCAGGTTAGAGAATGTTGAGAACTCGACCGAGCGTCACATTTGAAAACTCGGCTCGCGATGAAACATCGAAGAAATCCCCCTCAGTTTGGCAGCGTCTGTCATAGGAGGTCATCTTGCCATAACTAGAGGCTTTTCTCTAAAAACCTCTTAAGATGGACGAGCCCTTATCAACAGATTCAATGTCTTGGCATCAAGTCCTGTTTCCTAAGGAATGTGAAGTATTTCGATTGTCGAGATAAATTTTTGTTGTGGGAGGTCGTTCGAGACAGTCCTCAATCCTTACCAAACGGTATCAAATACATCATAATTTCTACGATTTTCTACATAGGACGCCAACCCAGCTAAAAGCGTCAAATCTACCGAAAGCAAAAGCTTTGAGCCACAATCTAATGGCTCAAAGCTTTTTTAAGTAAGCAAATCTATTCAAAAATACTTAAGTAGAGGTCAGTTTACCTAGGTTTATATATGCAGACAGAAAGCCTCAAAGATAGTTAGGATTAACCTCATCATGGCTACCAAATAGAGTAATAATCGAGATGTAGCCAGTGCATCAAACAGCCTTTTTACTGCTGTCTACGCTGCTTTTGATGATGTTTCAATCATTAATGGCTATGGTTTCAGGTTAGGAAGGAGTTCCACCTCCTTCTCAATCAGAGGCAATTCGTTCAGAACGATAAAATCTCCCCTAAGCACATTCTCAGAGCAAGACCAATGGCTAGAGCATCAAAGCGAGAGCTCGTTCTGGATACAGCCGAAGCATTATTCATCCGCAACGGCTATACCGCCACTGGGATTAATCAAATCACCCAGGAAGCGGGCATTGCGAGTATGACCCTCTACAACAATTTTAAGAACAAAGATGCCTTGGTCATGGCTGTACTAGAGCGACATCATGAGCGAATTTTTAAGAGCTTAGATGAAACGCTAGCGGAATTAGATGCAACCCCCGCAGAGCAAGTGATGGCGGTATTTGACTTCTTTGAAGATCTAATGGATAAAGACATCGAAGACCACGATGGTCTGTTTACGGGATGTGCTTTTAGCCATGCAGCCTCAGAGTTTAGGGAGCTAGATCACCCCGTCCACCAAATTGCTGCAAATCATAAGCAAAGGATTGTGGAGGTTTTAGCAGGTTTAGCCAAAGAGCTGAAAATACCTAACCCAGATTCTGTGGCCCAAACGCTGTTGTTGTTAATTGATGGTGCCCAGGCCAGTGCCCAGGTCATGGGAGATCTAGACGGGTTTGATCGAGCTAGGACTGTGGCTGAGGTCTTGATCGGGGCAGATAGCTAAGGGACACAAATTACGTCAGGCGCTCCCTATTAGATCCTTGTTCCAAAGTCAGCGACTTATCCCAGCCCGGCAGGCTGGAAAGCAAAACAGATGACAAAAAAGCAGGAGCCGCTGAGGCTCCTGCTTTTTTGATGAATCGCTTCTGTAGCATTCTTTGATGCTGGATTCATCTTGGGCTGGGATTTTGCACCCAAAGAAAAAGGTAGGTTTTGTGCTCTAAAGCCGTCTCTATATTGAGTGAAAAATCAATTCCGGAAATTACCGGAAATCGACTCTAGAAGAGCGTTTCCAACAATAACAACAATCTAGCGCCATAGCTGCTCAGGCAGCGATGATCATGATGATTCACAAACGATCTCATTAGATCTATTCGCGTATCTCAGGGTATTTATTCCATGTCTGGCTCTTTTTTCAATCCCTATCAGCGACAGGCTGAAGCAGTTCGGAACCGCAGATTCCAGGCAGCTAGTGAGCTCTCTGCATCTTTGGAAGGGCAGTCTGTTGGGGGTGCTCAGGAGATGGCTTCTGAGCCCACAAATGTCATGGAAATGCTGGTGAAGGCCGAGGCAGTGCGGCAAATGCAGCTTTTACCGCCCAAGACCTTGAAATTTATCAAGCTCGCCCAGGTCAAGGCCTATGCTTTGAATGTGTTGCCGCCTCTCTATGTCACGAGTGAGAAGGGCTGGCATAGCTATTGGCAAAAGGGCAATACGGAGCTGAAGGAGCAGATCACGCAGGCTGTCCGGCAAGGAATCGCAGCGGTGCAACGGGACCCATTACGGGAAATTAGTGCGTTGCCCCATGAGAAGGAACCGATCGCCGATGCAACCCTCAATCAAATCAAACGCTTGCTGGGGAACGAAGGGCTGACTTGGTACAACGTGCTCCCTGCCATGAAGCAGGCGCTACGCCATGCAAAGCAGAGTGGGCTTGAACAAGCCAATCGCGAGCAACTCGCCAACCGATAACTCGCTCACCCCAGGCAAATCGAGCCTTACCTAGCAAACCTGCAGGAGCCAAGCTTCCAAGCGCCGTTGGGTCATGCGCAGAAGAATACCTTCTCTACCTTGAACTGCTTGGATAGGAGTAGTGGCATTGCTATGGATGATGCAGTCCTGGCTGTCGGTGAGGTGGAAAGCGATCGCCTCTAAGGGCTCATCGCTACAGAGCACTTCACCTGTGGCAGTCGCGTGGTAGTACATGGTTAGCAACAACGAATAAAAGAAATTGACCGAACAGAAGACCGGAATGTCCCCTCTAGATAGCTTGGAAAGACGAAGCTGGGCCAGGGGGGAGCACAAAGGCTTTTAAGGGTGGGTTCACCCTCGGAACTCAAAACGTACTTCAGGCGATCAAGACAAAAACAGGAGATCTGTGAGATCTCCTGTTTTTTAGGAAGAATATTCATTTACTGGCTGACGACCAGAGACAGGGCGGTCTCTCCTCTTTCAGCACCGGTTTTGCATTGGGTTTTAGCGGAAGTCTGTGACGGTGCGGAGGTTGCTGCGGACTTGGTTGCGCAACTCAGGGGTGGCTTCTTGGCCAGCCGCTTCAATGATGTCGTTGATGGTGATGTTGCGGGAGTTGAGGCCTAGATTTAGGCGCTGGTAGCCGGGGATACCGGGCAGTTCGCCACGGTAGGCCTGGTGGGCGATGTCAGCGGGGGCGGCAAAGGCGGCAGCGGAGGCGAAGAGGGTGCCGGTGAAGGCGAGGGCGGAAAGGGCGCGGGTGATGGATTTCATGGTTTGTGTCCTTGGGGTTTTGAGTTGAAATACGTTGCTGGGTTGTTGTCCCAACTGCCTCGGGCAAGATGGGCTAAGCAACAGCGCGGAAGTGGATCAATTGGGGATGAGAAGCTGGGCTGGTGAGTTTAGCGAGGCTTAGTCGTCGTTGCCGAGGTGGTTGAGAAAGCTGGAGACTTCGCGCTCTAGTTGAGGCGTGGGGGTTTCGCCAGCGGCGCGGATGACGTCTGAGGCGGAAACGTTGCCGGAGCGGAAGTTCTGTTCGAGGGATTGGTAGCCAGCGATGCCTTCGAGCTGGCCGCGATAGGCGCGGGTGGCGATGTTGAAGGGGGTGGCTGCGAAGGCGCTGGCTGCGCTGAGGACAGTTGCGGTTACAGCGAGGGCGGAGAGGGTGCGGGTGATAACTTGCATGGTGGTGACTCCGGGAATTTGGGGCGGTTGTTGGTTTGGAACAACCTGTTTTCTTCGATGTCTACAGAATGCATCGCTTCCCTGAGTCTGCTCTGAAGGGTAAATGAGGCTTTGATAGTCGTTGGCTGAGATTTTGCTGGGAAGGTTGTAGCCATACCTCCACGCAGGGGAGCCGGATACAAGACGCAGGCATCGAATAATGCGGTGAACTCGCTCATTCCTAGTAGCCCATGTCTAGCTCTTGGGCTTCTCGGGTAAGTTCAGCTAGGGCTTGGAGAGCCTGCTCGTCATCTTGTTGTTTGTAAGCCATCAGATCATCGAAACGCACTCGGCGATGGGTGCCAACTTTGTGGTGGGGGATGTCTCCGGCTTCGAGTAGACCGACTAGATAGGGGCGGGAAACGTTGAGGATGTCTGCGGCTTGCTGGGTGGTTAGCTCTGCGTGAACGGGCATGAGCGTGACAGGGTTGCCCAGGGCCATCTGTGAAAGGATGTTGGCCAGGAGTTGAATGGC
This sequence comes from uncultured Pseudanabaenaceae cyanobacterium, assembly GCA_937949725.1. GTDB lineage: Bacteria > Cyanobacteriota > Cyanobacteriia > PCC-9006 > JAAUQQ01 > JAAUQQ01. Next base: position 7,648 of record CALECT010000101.1, on the reverse strand, counting down.
TGAGGCGGGAATTGCGAGTTCTTCTTGGCTGTTGCCCATGCGCACAACTAGCTCTACGGTTTCTGACTGCAAGCGTTCTGGGTCTGTGCCTAAAAGCGCTGTGAGCCGCTGGCTGGAGTTTTGGGCTAGTTCAGTGTCTGTGGCACTGAGCGGTTGGGGTGTTTGGAAGTTAGCGATCGCCACAGCAGCAGTTTCCATGATCAACTGTGACTATTGTAGCGAGTCCAAACGAAATAAACGAAAGCGAGTCGCACCCACAGCATTATCAACAGAAGGGCTCTATCGCCTCTATCTGGATGAAATGCTCGGGTCGGCACCGCTCAGCGTCTGGTTCACACCCAATAGAAAACCCCAGCACGAATGCCGGGGCAGTAATCTGCTTGTTTAGGGAGATATCGTCATGCTCGACGCTTGAATGGGAGCTTAGTCGGTTCTCTCACATCAAAGCTGTAACAAATGATGCGGGTTGAAAATAAATATCCCTATTAATCGAAAATCGTCCGTGATGAACTGCCTGGAGCAAGTCTCACTCCATGAACTGTCATAGAGCCCCTGCTGAAACCCGTTCGTCAGGGTATAAAGATAGGAAGACTGGTCTAGGGCTATCCTCATGGAAGAGCCGGATGCGATGCGGCAGGACAATCACGGTGGCACGAACTTCCAGAACAATATTTCTGGGGGTCAGGTCAATCAGGCCCAAACGATCAATATTTATGGTTCTGGGCCGTTGCCCAGCGGTGAGGCGAATCCCTTTGGGGTGCCCTATCAGCGCAATCGCTTTTTTACGGGGCGGGCTGCGGTGCTGGAGCGCTTGCATGGGCAGTTAAATGCCAGCGGTAGCACTGCGATTACACAAATCCAGGCGATTAGCGGTTTGGGGGGCATTGGTAAAACCCAGACGGCGGTGGAATATGCCTATCGCCATTTTCAAGATCAGCCAACCTATAGCCATGTGTTTTGGGTGAAGGCGGATACGGAAGTCAATCTGAATAGTGACTTTGCCCAACTGGCGGTGCAGTTGGCCTTGCCTGCGGCCCAGGGGAAGGAAGAGGAGAAGCTGGCGGCGGTGAAGGCTTGGCTGGCGAACCATGATGGCTGGCTGTTGGTATTTGACAATGCGGATCAGCCGGAGTGGCTGACGCCGCTGGTGCCAACGAACCCGAGAGGCAAGGTGTTGCTGACCTCGCGGGCGACGATTTTTGATGAGGTGGGGATTCGCTCGCCATTGGCGCTGGATGTGCTGTCGTTGGATGAGTCGCTGGAGCTGATTTTTGAACGGACGGGGCTAGAGCGCAGTGAGGAAGCGGTGGCAGCGGCAACGGAGCTGAATAAAGAGCTGGATGGGCTGCCCCTGGCGCTGGAGCAGGCTAGTGCCTTTATGCTGCGGAAGCGAGTTGGTTTAACAACTTATTTGAAGACCTATCGCAAGGCTGGCTTGACGCAGTTGGAAAAGGTGAAGGCTAAAACGGGCAGCTACCCGTCTTCTGTGGTGAAAACTTGGGCTTTGAATATGCAGGCAGTGGCAGCGGAAGTGCCTGCTGCGGCTGAGTTGCTGACCTTTAGCGCTTTTTTAGCACCTGATGCGATTCCCTATCGGATTTTGACGGTGGGGACAGAGGATTTAGGCGAGGTCTTGCAGGAGGCGTTGCGAGGGGAGGATGAGGATGAGCAACGCCTGGCGTTGAGTGAGTTGCTGGAGCCGTTGAGCCAATATTCTTTGGTGCGATGGGAGGAGGGGCAAGACGCCTATAGCGTTCACCGGCTGGTGCAGGCGGTGGTGCGGGATGGTTTGGAGCAAAATGAGCAGGTTGGGTGGGTTGAAAGGGCGATCGAAGCCATTGCCACAGTTTCACCTCACGTTAAATTCAAACATTGGCCCATCTGTATTCAGCTATTGCCCCACTGGCTCAAGGCAGCAGAACAGGCAAAACATCATCAGCTTCAGTCTGAAGCATTAGGTCTATTACTCAATCAAGCAGGCTGTTATCTGGATGCTCAAGGGCGCTATCAAGAGGCTGACCCCTTGTATCTCGACGCACTCGCAATCAGAAAAGCGGAACTCGGTGAACGCCATCCCTCTACCGCTTCTAGTCTCAATAACTTGGCGGCACTCTATGAATCTCAAGGGCGCTATCAAGAGGCTGAACCCTTGTATCTCGACGCACTCGCAATCAGGAAAGCAGAACTCGGTGAACGCCATCCCGATACCGCATTAAGTCTCAATAACTTGGCGGAACTCTACCGTTCTCAAGGGCGCTATCAAGAGGCTGAACCCTTGTATCTCGACGCACTCGCTATAATGAAAGCGGAACTCGGTGAACGCCATCCCTATACCGCTCAAGGTCTCAATAACTTGGCGGAACTATACAAGTCTCAAGGGCGCTATCAAGAAGCTGAACCCTTGTTAATCGACGCACTCGCTATCAAGAAAGCGGAACTCGGTGAACGCCATCCCTCTACCGCATTAAGTCTCAATAACTTGGCGCTACTTTATTATCACCAAGAACGCTTTACGGAATCTGCAGAAACCATGTCTAGCGTAGTAAGCATCTTTGAAGAAGCTCTCGGTTCAGAGCATCCCAACACAATCACAGCTAGGGAGAACTTCAACGCGATTCAAGCCAAACTCAACTAGCTCCCACTTTGCAACCAGAAGTCGAGACATGAGAGCCATGCTCCAGCTTTTAATTCATCGAATTATTGGGATGTCGCTACAGCAACTATCCTTAGGATCGAACCTGGACAGGCATAACTAAGTACGTCATCTTCAAAGCCCCCAACGGCGTCACCACCACCGGACTCGTCGCCGTATTCAACTGCATCTGAATCTCCGCCGCATTCAACGCCTTCAACCCATCCATCAAATACCGCACATTAAACGCAATCTCCAAATCATCCCCCGTCACCTGCGCCGGCATCGACTCCTGCCCACTCCCCACATCCTGCGCATCCGCCGACAGCATCACCTGCTGCCCCGCACTATCAATCGTCAACTTCACCACACTATTCTTCTGATCCGCCAACACAGCCACCCGCTCCAAGCTGCTCAAAAACAACCGACGATCCAACGTCAACTGCCGATCAAAAGACTTCGGAATTAACTGACCATAATTGGGATACTGCCCATCCAACGTCCGACTCGTCAGATACTGATCCCCCCACTGAAACACCGTCTGCCCCTGATCAAAATACAAAGCCAACGGCTCCGCCGACGTCCCCGCACTCACAATCCGCTCCAAATCCCGCAACGCCCGCGCAGGCACCGTCACCTCAAACGCCTCCGGCGGAGCCGCCGTCGTAGCCCCCTCATCCTGACTAGGCGTCTCCACTACCGCCAACCGGTGACCATCCGTCGCCGCAAACTCCAAATTCTCCGGTGCCACCTTCAAATGCACCCCCGTCAGCACCTGCTTCGTCTCATCGGCACTCGTCGAAAACAGCGTCCCCCGCAAACCCTCCATCAACGCCTCAGTCGGCAAATGAATCGCCTCACCGGCCTGGGCCAGCGGCAACTCCGGAAACTCATCCGGCCCAATGCCCCGCACCTGATACTTACCGGAGCTAGCCAGCAGCGTCACCGCCGTCCCCGGCTCCGTCTCTTCCAACGTAATCGGGCTATCACTGGACAAGCGAGAAACAATATCCGTCAGCAGCTTCGCCGGGAGCGTAATCGCCCCGCTGGTCTCCACCTGGGCCGCAAAACTGGACTGAATGCCCAGGGTCAAGTCAAACGCCGCCAAGCTCACGCGCTGAGCCGCTGCATCCGCAGTCAACAAAATATTCGCCAAGATCGGCTGGTTTGGCCGGGAAGGTACCGCACGGCTCACAAGGGAGAGGTGAGTATTGAGATCGCTTTGATTACAAACCAGCTTCATGGGGGTCACTCGAAAAGATACAAAGCGCAGCGCACAAGATGGGTCGCCAATGACCGAGAGCTACGGTCGAGGGTTAACAAACCGAAAGTTGAAAGCTGAAGCGATCGCAAAAATGCCGTTATTCTCCAACTCCAACGAGCTTTTCAAACCTTCAAAAGTCCGTATAAAAGAGAACTCTATCGATTTGAAATACGGAGATTCTGCGGAACATCACTGAACCAGTGAGCCAACATCAGAATTTTTATGGGGCGATCGCTTCTCAACTTCCAACAGCTTGCCCTCTATGCCTCAGCCCTACAGAGCTTCAGACCCCACAGGGCTTTGTCTCCTACCAGGCTGATTGGCCTTAACTCAACTAGGGCTGTTAAGCGCCTTTTCCAAACTGCCCAAGCATCCTAACACTGGATTTCATCCGGTTCAAATGTCCATCTCGCGCGTTTTAAAACCGATCTAAAGGCTGTTTTTAAAACTTTAAATGATCGTAGTAGTAGGTCTTGTTGAAACTGTGGAAAAGATCCCGATCCCTTGATCAACAATGGTTTCAGAGGTTTTAAACACTGTGGAAAACCTGGGGGAAAGATCGGGAGTTTTACCACTAAGCATTTTTACCTATCTGCTTTATCCCCATTCTCTTTCAGAATATCCACAGGTTCTCCCCGATCTTTTCCACAGGTTTTGAGGGGGTTATCCACAGGTTGGAGCGGAAAATCTTAGAAATCTTTTTGGAAAGTGGTCTTCTTCTTCTGCAATGAATAGCTCCGTGATGGGTGGAGTGCTATTCCATTTCTCTTTCCCTATATAAATGGTCTCTTGATCCTTTCTAGGGCACACCCGTAGATTTGCTGAAATCCAATATTCACAAGGGATTCACACAATTTTTGGGGAATCGGCCAGAGCCCCACTGAATGACTAAAACAACGGAGTAGCGTTCCTTTGGGGCATCTCTTACTCTCTGGCGAACAATAAAACAGCGCTCTCTCAAACTACGGAAAACAGCAAGTATATTTTGTTGCCAAAGGTAGACCTTGCCTTGCCCTGTGGAAAACTCGACCCTTCTCATCCTATTCAAACGCCCGTGAGCACCTATATTTTCGATTTTGACGGCACATTGGCCGAGACCCTGCCTGCCTTGTTAGGTATTGCTAACGGTCTTGCGGCGGAGTTTGACTTTGAGCCCATGGATGAGGCTGAATTTCAGCGCTGGCGGGGATTGACGACTCAAGAGATTCTCCAGGAGGGTCGCGTTTCCCTGTGGAAAATGCCCCGAATTGTGCGACGAGTGCGGCGGGAACAGCACCGGATCATGCCGGATATGGAGATGGTGCCCGGCATGAGAGCGGCAGTCATGGCGCTGAAGCAACGAGGCGATCGCCTGGGGATAGCGACCTCCAATGGCGAAGAAAATCTACGTATATTCCTAGGCAATAATCAGTTAGAAGGTGTATTTGAATTTGCACAATACGGTATTTCCCTATTTGGAAAGGCCCGAGTACTGCGCAAGATGGTCCAACAGCAAGGTCTCGATTTGTCACAAACGTTCTACGTAGGTGATGAAGTTCGTGATATTCAGGCCGCTAAGAAAGTGGGTCTGCGATCGGTCGGAGTGAACTGGGGCTTCAATACCTCAGAAGCGCTGCGTAGCGTCCGTGCCGATTTTGTCTTGAGTGACCCTACCTCACTGCTGTATTTGCCCGTGCAAGTGCAAGACGAGTCTGATTTCCCTTGGGAGGATGGCCTGGAAGAGTCGGTTTCTTTGGAGTCGCCCATAGAGACAGAGCCAGAGCGAGAACCGCTCAGCATGTCGTTAGCGGAGATCTTTCCGACGTTTTCGCGCATTGCCATGGGCAGCTAAAGTCTACAAATTTGAGCAACTCTGTGACCCCGCCTGCGAGCCGGTTGGGGAAATGGCATTGCCATGTTTGCCCTAGCGTTGGCAAGTTCACAGGCCCATTTCATTCCTGTTCCCCATGGGCGAACCTAAAATCCATTGCTTCCTGCTTTACAGATGTAGATCTGTGCAGATCTGCTCCAAGAGGCTGTGCTGACTGGGCGGGCTAAGCACAATGGAAGCTGTCCCCCCGCCGATCGCATCCATGGTTCAGCTTCCCCCCATTGCCCAGCCGACAATCCATAACGACCAACTGCGATCGCCGATCCAAGCCTTGCTCCGTGACGACGGCAGCCCTGGCGATCGCCACCAAACCCTAGCCCAGATTCGCCAACAGCTCCAGAACTGGGGCAGCCTGGATTTCACTGCCCTGGACAACGGCCTCTTTCCTGCCGCTGCGGTGAGCGGAGCCACGGAATACACCGGCTATGACAGCGTCTGGGTGCGGGACAACATTCATGTGGCCCATGCTCATTTCGTTATGGGCCAGACCGGGGTGGCGGTTAGGACTGTGACAACGCTGATGGACTATTTTCAGCGCCACCGCGATCGCTTCATGGCCATCATCCAGGGCCAGGCCGACGCCGCTGATCCCATGAACCGGCCCCACATTCGCTTCAACGGCAAAGATCTCGCTGAGATTGATCAAAAGTGGGCCCATGCCCAAAACGATGCCCTGGGCTATTTCCTTTGGCTCTACTGCCTGCTGGCCAATTCCGCTGCCATTAGGCCCGATGAATCGGCGGGAGAAATGCTGAATTGCTTCGTGACCTACCTAGAGGTGATTCGCTATTGGACCGATGCGGACAGCGGACATTGGGAAGAAGCCCGCAAAATAGAGGCTTCCAGCATCGGAGCTGTGGCCGCCGGTTTAAAGCAACTGAAAATATTAACAGATGGAACTGCAAATATTTTCAGTTCGGCTAATTTTGCTTCTGTTTTTGATCTGGGGCAGATTGCTCGGCTGATCCAGAACGGCCAGGATGCCTTGGCGAAAATCCTGCCTTGGGAGTGCAATCAGCCGGAGCCCCTGCACCGCCCTTACGATGGCGCACTGCTGTTTTTGATCTATCCCCTCAATGTCGTTCAGCCCGAGATGGCTCAGCAGATTCTGGATGATGTGACCGGGAATCTTCAGGGGGCGTTGGGCATCAAGCGCTATCTGGGGGATTCCTTTTGGGCACCGGACTATAAGGCTAAGGCGGGGGAGGGCGATCGCACCGCAGATGTCAGCGACGATTCTAGCTGGCGCGATGCCCTGCTCACCCCCGGCGGCGAAGCCCAGTGGTGTATCTTTGACCCGATTATTTCGGTGATCTATGGCCAGCGCTACCAGCAGTCCGGGGCAGCGGCCGATCTGGCGAAGCAGTTGGAATATTTGGGGCGTTCCCTGGGGCAGGTGACAGCGGCGGATTGTCCTGTGGGCGCTTGCAAATGCCCCGAGCTGTACTATGCCGAGGGCGGTGAGTATGGGCCGAATGATTCGACGCCGCTGCTGTGGACCCAGGCTAATCTTGCGATCGCTTTGGTTATGGCTGAGCGGAGCTTGGTGGCTTAACCTGGCGCGATCGCCTGGACTAGATTCCGGCAATGTTTGGCTTTTTCATCTCAACGGCAGCGATTATTCCATTGTTGTAGCTGCCGAATGATAATTCCAGATCATGCGGGGTGAGGGGTCATACAGCCTGTATTGGATTTTGGATTTCCTGTAACATCTGTCTGACATCGCTTAAAGCGGAGTCATCACAGGGAACACACTTCAACCGGCGATAGCTCCATTGCCGGTTTTTTGCTGCCATGGCTTGGTGAACATTCCAGCATTACCCAAGTTCGACAAAATCCGGCTTCCTCCCTTTCCCCTTGCACTCAGTTCTAGGGGAGAGGT
>CALECT010000100.1 GCA_937949725.1 uncultured Pseudanabaenaceae cyanobacterium | reverse complement strand
AAACTGACTTTCTCCTGCGAGTGCGGCAAAAGCTTAGGGAGGAGAGGGATACAGCGCTGGAGAAAATGCGAGATCGCTACGCCACGAAGCTCCGCAATGCCGAGAAAAAGCTGATGACCGCCGAAGAACGGCTGGAGCGAGAGCAAATGCAGGCCCAGCAACGCCAGCTCGAATCGGCGGTGGCGGTGGGCTCCAGTTTGTTAGGGGCCTTTATGGGACGCCGCAGGGGAGGTGGCTCAGGTCGCCGTGCGGTCAGGGCTGTGGGTCGCTTAAACCAAGATCGCCTGGATATAGAGCAGGCTCAGAACAAGGCTGCGCTGATGGCGGATGATTTGCATCAGCTAGAAGAACAGTTGCAAACAGAACTATCTGGGGTTGAGAAAGAGTATCGAGCCGAGAATGTGGAATTTGAGAAGGTTGAGGTGGGGGCAAAGGTTGCAGATGTGGAGTTTGTGATGTTTGGACTGTTGTGGCAAGCAGGCTAAGGCATGTTGATGTGGAATTACCAGTCGTTTTAAGGCCGACTCAACTTCGATCTGTAGGCAATGCTTGAATGGAGGGATTTTGCCTCATCTCAATGCTTTTATATTAAATGTGGGTCAATATATCTCGTTTGTAACTCCACCTAGATGTGGCCTTGCGATGGATGCGTAAATTCTCTGAAGAATGTTGAGACTTAGGTTATTGGCTCAAATTTGATTTGCTATTTTGGCCAGAATGCGCGATCGCTCTTGATGATTTGTGGGAATAAATAGATACATCACTCATATTTCTTGAGTCCGCATCTATACAGCTTTTCATCTCTATTTAGCCACCTCCAGTAAGAAACTGAGCTTCGATGCTTGCTGGGAATGTTAATGATTTATAGATCCATTGTGAATGGATACATTCGTTGCATTGGGGTCTATTGACGAGCATTTAGCCCAATTCATCTCCTCAATAAGGACTGAGCAATCATGGCCAACCAGCCAGCCGTACAAACGTTTTATGTGCCCTTACAGGAGGATCAGCTTCTCCAGGCACTGTTGTCTATTCAGCCCCTACCCGACCCGTTTGACATCTTTGCTGCACCCGGTCCCCAGAGCCCGGTGCAAAGCTATATTTCAATCGCATCGGTGGCCGATAATACGGTTCTTTACTACGACCATGGTGAGGATGGCTATGAAGTTGATTTGGCGAACCCAAGCCAGACAACAACCCAGATCTTTGGCGATGGCGATCTGACCAATGGGATTGCCCCTGGGTTTGCCAATGATTTGCTCCAGGCTGGGGATGTGGTGGTCTTCAATAATCCGGTAGATACTACAAATCTTGCAGAGATTGATTTTGATGGTGGAGATAAAATTGGCGCAACCAGGCCAATAGCGGTGACTCGTGCGGCTTGGGCTACTGGGCCCGATACCCGTTTGGCTGGGGCATTGGAGGTGTATGACACCAATAACTTTGGTCAAAACTACATTGTACCGGTTGGGGAAAACACCAATTCAAGCAATGATCCCAACGATCAGCTCTTCGAATATTCAGGGCTATCAATTCTGGCTGCTGAGGATGGCACCACAGTCACCATTGACTTAAATAACGGTGACCCAGCCCAGGTGATCACGCTCGATGAGGGCAAATCTTTTCTTGTAAATGGCGGTGTTAATGCAGGGGCTACCGTCACAGCAACTTCACCGGTGCAGGTTGACTTGCTCACGGGTGATAAAGGTGCGAACTATGAATCGCGCTGGTTTACGCTGCTGCCGACGGATCAGTGGAGCAATAGCTACTACACTCCCATAGGCTCCAATGCAATCCCCTCAGAGAGTGGAACTGACTTCACATTGGTTTGGCTCTATAACCCAAATGACGACGAGATTACGGTTCAGCAGGAAACAGCTAATGGTCCTGGCACTCCAGTTCAAGTGGCTCCAGGTGGAACTTTCTTTCTACCTGTCCCCATTGGCTCTGGCGCTCATTTCTTCTCAGAGGATGGCAACTTCTATGCCCTAACCACTGTAGATACAGACCCCGATATCGAAGGGCGTGGAGATGGCAATAAGGACCATGACTGGGGCATAAGTCTCATTCCTGAAAATCGCCTCAGCTCTCAGGTCATCATTGGCCTAGGCCTTGGTCGCGATCCCACATCCCAGGCCAATCTGGACGAAAACGGTAGCCCGGTGTGGGTTACGCCCGTGTTTGTGGATCCTAATGGTGGCCCTGCTCCCAACACTCCGTTCCAAGTCTATGTGGACTATAACGGCGATGGCCAGACCAATAGTGGCCCTGTGTTACTCGACCCCAATGGTAATGAGTATGACGCGCTGCTCGAACTCAACTCTCTAGAAACTGGGTTGGTCTTTGACCCTGATGGTGACCAGACTGGCACCCTGCTCTACACCGATGATCCAAACGTTAGGCTAGCTGCGGCTTGGGGCCAAGATCCGGCGACTGCCACTGCGGGCTCTCCTGGGTTTGACGTGGGCACAGGCATTCCCCCCTTGCCTAGCTTTACCGCCACCAAGGTTTCTGAGCTGGTGACCGATGCAGATAGCGATGGTGTTGCAACTCCGGGTGACACCATTCGCTATGACATTCGCATCAACAACATTAGCCGGGTGCCCGTGCCCGATGTGGTGCTAAATGACCCTCTGCCTGAGGAGACCGTTTATGTGCCCGGCAGCGCTGTGATTGATTATGGTACTGGTGAGCAGGTGATTACTGCTGGCGCAACCAATAATCCTTTCCAAACGGGTATCAACCTTAATACCGACATTACCCCTGGTGTTGAGCTAGGTGCGCTGCCGGTTAATGGCGAATTTGTCGTTAGCTTTGAGGTGAATGTAGAGCCCATTGAGACGCTTGCGCCTGGCACTGTTGAGATTCAGAACCGAGGGACAGTGAGTGCGATCGGTCAAGACGTACCCATTGAAGCAGAGACTCCCCTGACCTTTGAGCCAGCCCTGGAAATTCAGAAGACCGTTGCCTTGGAGCACAACGATGGCGCTTTCTTTGCGGGCAGTGGTGGGCTGGTGTCCGGTATTGATGGCACTGCGGTGACCTACTACTTTGAGTTGACCAATACTGGCTCTACCTTCCTCGATGGCATTACCTTGGCAGATGGCACCTTGGGCTTGGCTAGCTTGGCAGACTTCACTCTATTGGATGGTGATGCGACGGTTCCCCTGGCTCCGGGAGCTAGCCAAGTTTATTACTACGAAGGCAGCATCACTGCCGATCTGGTTAACACTGCTACGACAACAGGTGAGCCCACCTATAGTGATGGCACGCCGATTACGGTTGATTTGGATGGCGATCCTTCCACACCAAATACCGTCAGCGATGACGATACTGCTGAAGTCGCTCTGCTAGAGTTTTCCACCATTGCAGGCACGGTGTTTGAGGACACCAACAATGATGATGGCGGCGATGTCCCCATCGAGGGCGTCACGGTTGAGTTGCGGGACAGCAACGATGTTGTAGTTGGTACAACTCTGACAGGTGCTGATGGCACTTACCTCTTTGAGGACGTGTTGCCTGGCAGCTACAGCGTGACCCAAACGAATCTGCCGACCTATACCGATGTGGGTGACAGCGACGGTGGTGACTTCAATGTGATTTCCATTGTGGATTTGCTCCCAGCCACCGACAGCACTGGTAATGACTTTATCGATGAGCGGCTGTCCAGCATTGCAGGCACAGTGTTTGAAGATACGGACAATGATGATGAGGGCGACAAGCGGTTGGCTAATGTCGAGGTGGAGCTTTTGGATGCTGCTGATGTCGTGATTGACAGTGCAGTGACTGATGCCAACGGCGAATATTTCTTCTCTGATCTGAATGCAGGCGACTACAGCGTTGTGCAGACCAACTTGCCCAACTATGTGGATGTGGGCGATAGCGATGGTGATGCCAATGGCCCCA
>CALECT010000099.1 GCA_937949725.1 uncultured Pseudanabaenaceae cyanobacterium | reverse complement strand
TCGCGCCATCGCAGTCCCATCAATTTCTCGGTCAACCTGCTTTGCGGCTTAATCGCATATTGCCATCAACCCAAGAAACCCTCGCTCAACCTGGATTTTGCACTTCCGGCTGCTGAGTCTTAGCCGGAACTGACGTTAAGTCAGCAAGATTTAGGGAAGCGAATCGCTACTGTCGTTTCGTCAAATGGCGTAATAAGCTTCCAAGCTTCGAGGATCTGTGGTTTTATGGGTGCTGCTACAACCCTATGGTGGTTTATTTCACCCGTGGGGTTCAGGCAGCATCCACCACTCCACTTCACTGTGGCCACCCACCATGGAAGTTTCCCTAGCGGCCAAGCTAGAAGCAATTTTATATCTCAAGGGCAGGCCCTTAAGGCTCAATGAGCTAGCGGTCTACGCCCAGTGCACCAAACAGGAAGCTGGAGATGCTCTGATTGACCTGATGGAAACTTACAGTGAGCGTGATAGCGCCCTAGAGATTTCTGAGTCAAAGGAGGGCTATCTGCTCCAACTCAAGCCTGCTCTCAAAGAACTAGTCCATACGCTGGTACCGGTGGATCTAGGCGTTGGAGTATTGCGGAGCTTGGCTGCTGTCGCCCTCAAGAATGGCCTCACCCTCAGCGAGCTGGTGGACCTGCGAGGCTCTGGCGCTTACCAGCATGTGCAAAAGCTAGTCGCGGAAGGCTTTGTCCAAAAGCGTCAACACAAGGACAGCCGCTCGGCCAAGCTGCGCATCACCGATAAGTTCCATCAGTATTTCCAGATTGATCAATTGCCAGAAATTAAGCCCCCTAAGCTTGCGCCTGAAGCGGTGCAACTGAAGCTGGAAGAAGCGATCGAGGAGGAAGAATATGAAGCTGAAATTGAGGCCTTAGAAGCACCTCCTTCTGAAGAAAATGCCCCTGAGAAAGAAGCCGATTCTGAGCATTCTGACCTAGACGCAAGCGCTGAGGATGAAGCATCAATAGAGCCAACAGTAAAACCTGAGCAACCCGCTCCAGCCAACGTCATGAGTGAACAGCAGGAAGAAGCTCAGCCCTTACTACAGCTTGTTCCTGACGTTGAACCAGTCGCAGAGGCTGAGGATTGATTTTACAAATGCTTTAGGCTGTCAGTTGATGTAGCACTTTCGTTTTACAAAGTTCAGGTTCAAGTTCAGGTTGAACATTTTTAGAAGACTTCATAAACCACAGCTCGTTATTGAAGTGAATACTGTCGTTTTTAGTTAAGAAACATTATGTGAGACCGTTTCTTAACGCTGCGTTACAGTGGTTATAGTTCAGTGGTTTTCATTCATAAATTTCGGTTGAGTGACGTATTCCCTGAATGCAAGGTTGATAGGTTCATTCTCTATCGCATTGCCTTTCGCAACGAGGTATTCATACTTAGTTCTATGGCGTTTAGCTCCGATTTGTTTGGCCCTGAAGGTGACTCTCCTTCTGCAAATGAACTGCTGAATTACTTGCAGCACCAGCCGCCAGAGGTGCTGTCTAGGGTGGCAAAGTCTGTGACGCCGGAGGTTCGCCAAATCGTGAATCAGAACGTGCAGGGACTTTTGGGCATGTTGCCCAATGAACATTTCAATGTTCAGGTCACGACCAATAGAGATAATCTTTCCGGCCTGTTGGCTTCAGCGATGATGACGGGGTATTTCCTGCGGCAGATGGAGCAGCGCATGGAATTGGAGACCCAGATTACCGGCATGGGGTTTGGAGCTGAGGATTCTGCAGAGCTACCTGACAGCTCTGACTAGCTCGATTTGAAGTTGGAGTGAGTGAAGACCCCAGTCGTCGCGACGGCTGGGGTCTTCATGTTTGAGAAGCCTTGAGGTCCGGCCTTAATCTTTCACTGGGGAATGAGCTTGATACCAGCTTTCTGCTTGGCTGCGCATTTGCCCGAGAAGTTCGGGGTCCATGCGATCTAGCTGGGACAGGATGAGGTTCATGCGGCCTTGAGACTTGAGGCGATCGCGATGCCTGGCCAAGAAGTCCCAATAGAAATAATTGAAAGGACAGGCTTTTTCCCCTAGCTTTTCCTTGGGTTGATAGGCACAGCCCTTACAATAGTCGCTCATCTTATTGATGTAGTTGGCTGAGGCGGCATAGGGCTTCGAGGCCAACAGGCCCCCATCGGCAAACAGCCCCATGCCAATCACATTTGTCTGCATGACCCAGTCGTAGGCATCGATAAAGGCTGAATGGAACCAGCTCTCAGTTTCTTGGGGATTCAGGCCTGCAATCAGCGCAAAGTTCGCCAGAATCATCAACCGCTGGATGTGATGGGCGTAGCCAGTTCGCAGAGTCTGGCCAATGGATTGGTTGAGGCAGTTCATCTCCGTTTCCCCATCCCAGAAAAACTGGGGCAAGGGCTGCTGGTGGTCAAACCAATTCTTTTGGCTGTAATCCCCATCAAAGTAGTGATAAAGGCCCTGCATATATTCCCGCCAGCCCATAACCTGCCGGATGAAGCCTTCCACACTGGCTAGGTCCAGGGCCTGATCACCAGCTTGATCCTCATAGAAAGCCTTTTCAACCGCTTTGACGACCTCTAGGGGCTGAAGCAGTCCCAGATTAATGTACGGCGACAGCAGCGCATGCCACATGGTGTCTTCACCAGTGACCATGGCATCCTGAAAGGGGCCAAAGGTCTTGAGGCGTACCGTGACGAAATCTTCCAGAACGGCCAGGGCCTGAGTACGGGTAACGGCCCAGCGGAAGGGCTCCATTTCGCCAAAGCCTGGCAGATCCTCTTCCCGAATATCTGCCATGACTGATTGAGTCATCTCATCGGGCTCAAACCAAAGCGGCTCCGGTGGCTCCAGACCGGTTTTGGGAGGTTTACGGTTTTGTTTATCAAAGTTCCACTTGCCGCCCAGGGGCTGGTCCCCCTCCATCAAGATGCCAAAGCGTTTGCGTCCGGCTCGATAGAAGTTTTCCATACGCAGTTGCTTGTATGGATCTGCCCAGGCAGAAAATTCTGACCTAGACCAGAGGAAATGGTTGTTGGGAATCCAGGTGAGAGGGCAGGGGAGTTTGAGGTTTTCAATGGCTTGGCGAAAGGGGCGATCGCTGGGCTCCATCACTTGCAACTCTGTGATGCCTTCAGCTTCGATCATGCTGTTCAGCTCAGCCCCGAAGGTTTCTCCCCGGCAATACACCACCGTCCAGCCCTTGGCCTGCAGCTCCGCAGCAAAATGGCGCATGGCAGACCAGACCAGCACAAGCTTCTGATAGTGGTAGGGGCGACGCTGACTCCAAGCAGTAGATTCAACCAGCAGGATTTTGCAGTTGTCTGAAGGGGCTGCCTGGGCAGCAATGGCGGCTTGAGCCTGCCACAGTTGGTCACCTAAAACCCATACTCCAACTGTCATTGCCCCGAACCTCTAGCATGTTCAGCTTCCACTGTAACGTTCTGTTTACATTGAGTGGGACCGTTCTGCGGAACTGTTGATTCAGCCAGAACTGAACTGTTACGACGCAAGACGTTGGAGTCTTAGGCGATCTGATGATTGAGAGCATGGCGTGGTCGAACCAGATGTTTAGTAGTTTTTTGGGCCCCCAATCTTGATGAAAGCTTCTAAGCGTGCTGTTCCTGCCCTAATCCTGGGATTAGAGCTCCATTGTCTTTGGCGCTTGAGGACATGTCGCAGGCTGAGAGTGCTTTTGAATGAGGCAAAAGCCGGCTCATTCGGCAAGCTGAGGCAATGCTCGCAGTTGCGCCATCCAAACTGTGTGACCGCTATAAATACGATGCTGAGTGCATTCTGGAGCGAGCAACTCGGTCAGTATTGCCCCAATAGTTGAAAAAATATTAAGATTCTAACCCCGCATATAAATATGGCACCCTGTCCTAAGGGGAGAAGAACTCCCGCAGCATAGGCCCTTGCGCCCTCTGGGCGATCGCTTCTGCCCTATATATTCTGCATTTATAGGACATCAACCCTGTTACTTCTAGGGGATGACTGTGTATTTTATGGGTAGCTTCGGTAATTTTTTATCCCTTGCCCACCGCTTTTCTTACGTGAAGTAATTTTCTGAAATTTTGCTTCTTCTCAATTGAGAGTTATGTAAGTTAGCGAAATTTCACGGTTGTTTGCTGTCATATATAGCGATAGACCAGTGGATTAGGTCTGTTCATTGGGATTCATTCTAGTAATGGGTAACCAATGGACTTTTCTGAAAGCCTGTCATTCCTCTACCTCTTCGAAAGTCGACTTGGCCCTGCGCCAGCACTTCGATGTTTTCCCTACATTCCACTCCGTTGGCTCGTCTTGGGACCCCGCAACCGGAAATAGACCCGCTCTCAGCTAAGGCTTCTCGATGACGCATTCTGCGAACCAATCTTCACCGAATCCCCTCATTAGTCAGCGTCTCAAGCTCATGCTGGGCTTGGCACTGTTATTAGGCGGCAGCTTAAGCTTATTCAGTGTGGTGTTGTATCAAACGATGGTTGGCAATTTACTCCAAGTGAGTAATTGCGCCAGTTTGGAATGCCCTGCCCATCCAGAGGTGCTTGCTGCAGCTGAGCTGCTGAAGGGACAATTAGCCATTGGCAGCGTCATTATCTTTGGATTGTCTTGGTTTGGGGTCTATTGGTTAGCAGGGAACTGGATTGAGCGGCTCCATCGCTTCACCCAAGCCGTCAAGCGCTTTGAGATTGACCAGGACCATAATGCCCTGCGCCCTTTTTCCCAGACTCCTTTTCCTGACGAGTTTACTCAGCTCAGTAATCACTTCCAGAACACCCTGAGTCAACTCCATCAGCGCGAGCGCCTCATGGAGTCCTCGGAGGCGATGTACCACCTTATCTTTGACCTTGCTTCTATTGGCATGGCAGTAATGGATTTGGAGGGTCATTATCTCAGGGTCAATAAAGCCCTCAGTAAAACCCTGGGTTACAGCAAGTCAGAACTTTTGAATCTGTCTCAACAAGAAATCACCTACGAAGGCGATCAGGCTGTGAGCTCTGCCCTGGTCAATAAGCTGCTCCAAGAGGGGCAACCCTACGCCCAGGTGAAGAAGCGCTATGTTTCTAAACAGGGACGAACAGTCCATGTGCTGCTGAAGATCGCTTTGATGTATGACTCAAAGCATCAGCCTTTAAGCTTTTTGGTCCAGGTGGTGGACTTAACCCGCCATAAGTTAACTGAACAAGCACTCCAGCGTGCGGAAGAGCGGTATCAGACTTTGTTTGAAACCGCCAATGAAGGCATCTTCCAAATGACGCGTCAGGGCTACTACATCAGCGTTAACCCTGCTTTAGCGACGATGCTGGGCTATGAGTCTTCGGAGAGTTTGATTACGACTCTGACTGATGTGAGCAAGCAGCTCTTTCTGTCTCCCGAGCATTGGGAAGATTTCTTGGAAGAGATGGACGAGGCAGGCGAGCTTATTGAATACAAGACTCAGGTCTCTCGCCGAGATAATGAACCGATTTGGGTCTCTTTCAGCGTGCGACCTATTCAGGATGATGTTGGTAACTGCGTTTACCTGGAAGGGACAGTCAAAGACATTACAGAGCATCGTCAGGCTGAAGAGAAGCTGTTGTACAGCGCTCTCTATGATTCCCTCACCAGCTTGCCCAATCGGACTCAGTTCACGACTCAGTTGCAATATGCATTGGGCCAAGCTGAAGAAGCAGGCCGTGAGTTTACGCTGCTATTGCTAGACCTAGATCGTTTCAAGAATATCAATGACAGCTTGGGCCCTTTGGTCGGTGACCAACTCCTCGTCCAGTTCAGCGAGCGACTGCGTACCTGCTTGTCAGCGAGTGATACCTTGGCGCGTCTGGGGGGAGATGAATTTGCGGTGCTACTGGATCAAACTGCTTCGCCTGATGAGGCCTTGGAAGTTGCCCAGCGCATCCATAACAGCCTGCACCAGCCGTTCCGATTCAATGATCAAGAGTTCTTCGTTAGCGCCAGTATTGGTCTGGTGCCTTGCCGAGATTACGCTAGCCAAGACCTGTACACCAGCATTGAAGACCTGTTGCGGGATGCGGACATTGCGATGTACCAGGCGAAGCGCTGCCGCACCCTGTCTGAGGTCTTTGATCGCAGTTCTCAGACCAACCCTTTGAGTCAGTTACAGCTTGAGACTGATTTGCGCCGGGCGATTGAGCGCGGTGAGTTGCGGCTGATGTATCAGCCGATTGTGTCTGTACCGGATGGGGCGATCGCCAGCTTCGAAGCTCTCGTTCGTTGGAACCATCCCAAGCTGGGCATGATTTCGCCAACGCAGTTTATCCCCGCTGCTGAGGAAAGCGGCCTGATTGTTTCCTTAGGAGCTTGGGTTTTAAAGGAAGCCTGTCGTCAGCTCAAGGAATGGCAGGTCAGCGGTGTAGCTCAACCTGAGCTGAAGATGGCGGTGAATGTTTCGGGTCGTCAGTTCACCCAGCCTGGCATTGTGGGTCAAATTCAGGCTGTGCTTGAGGAGACTGGACTGGAATCCAAATGCCTGCGGGTTGAGATTACTGAAGGTGTCTTGATTGATGACGAGAAGGGCGCTGTGGAGCGTCGTCTCGGGGAAATTCGTGCCCTGGGCATTGACCTTTGTATTGATGACTTTGGCACAGGCTACTCCTCCTTTAGCCGTCTCCATCGTTTCCCCGTGGATGCGTTGAAGATTGACCGCTCCTTTGTGATTTCCTCCCGTGCCCAGGAAGGCAATTGGGAGATTATTAACACCATCGTTAACCTGACGGATGACTTGGAGATTAAGGCGATCGCCGAAGGTGTTGAAACTGCCGAACAGCTATTCCAAGTCCAGAAAACAGGCTGCGAATACATCCAGGGCTATTTCTTCTCCGGTCCCCTATCAGCGAGTGATGCAGTCAACGTCTTGGAGCGGGGAGGCTATGAGATGAACTTAGCTTCGACCATGGCTGACCCAAGCTTTGTGGAGGCGAATGGTTTGAATGGAGCGGTTAATTTGACTTTAGCGGCGGCAGGCACAGTCACAAATGAATCTTCTAAAGAGACAGTCGCCTAAAGCTCGACAAATGGCTGATGCCAATAGTCAATCTATTAAAAAGGGAGAGGCATATGCCTCTCCCTTTTTAATAGATTATCGTTCGTTCAATCAATGATTTGTACGAACTTGTGAAGCACTCAACTGAACCATTAGCGGCGACCGTTGCTGGCAACTAGCTCCTGAGTCGCGTCAGGCTCTGCCATACCGAAGATATTGCAGAAGGTCTTCATCACTTTGACACCGGAGTCAACTGACTCCAGGGGATCCTTACGAAGGCGGTGGCGCAGGCAGGTGGTGATGATGCGCTGGAGGTCCTCAACGGTAGCCTCGGTACGGCCTTCTAGAGCAGCCAGGGCTTTAACAGCACGGTTGGCTACGAGGTCACCGCGTAGCCCGTCGATGTCTAGCTCGGAGCAGACCTGGGAGATTTGCACGCGGGTGTCATAGTCCAAGGTGACCTGGGGCAATAGCTCCTGGGCTGCAACAAGCTTTGCCTGGAGGGCATCTTGCTCCGCTTGGTGTTGGGTGAGGAAGCCTTGGGGGTCAGCGTCAAATTCGGAGCGTTGCTCAACGACCTGGACACGCTGCTCGGGGTCGCGGACGGTGCGAACTTCTACGCTCATGCCAAAGCGG
>CALECT010000098.1 GCA_937949725.1 uncultured Pseudanabaenaceae cyanobacterium | reverse complement strand
ACTTCTCAGTGTTTTTGCGACCATCAGGGCATTCTGTGGCGACTTGGTCCCAGTAATTTGTACGAAAGATCAGCCTTCAGCGTTACATGTAGCGGTTTCATCATTAAAAGCGGAAAGAACTGCGCTATATTTAGTTTCGCCTAAGCGAGCTACCGCACCTCGCTTTTTGCCAACCCTTTCGGCATCGCTAGAATTATGATTGCGCAACCCCAATCAGCCCTTCGTGTTTCCCCAGCGGTGTCTGACTTTCCTCGCGATAGCGTGCCTCGCCTCGCCGTTGCAGCTCCTCCCCAGTCGGAGCAACGAGCGAACCATCGCCCAGCCCTAGCGGGGCTGCTGCAAGTCTTCACCTGCGTTCACCGCAATTACTTCACCCGCGTTATGGCTCAGGCCCTGCGAAATTCGGGTCAGGGAACGCCAACCTTAATTGTTCAGTACCTCAAAGGCGGCTGTAACCAAGGGCCAGACCAGCCCATGCAGTTTGGCCAGGCACTGGATTGGGTGCGTTGCCGCTTGGAGCATTGCATCAATTCTGCGCCCCAGGCTGAGGGAGATTTTGCGGCGGTGCGGGAGCTATGGGCCTTTACCAAGGAAGCGATCGCCAGTGGCCGATACGACTCAGTCGTCCTAGATGAACTGAGCCTGGCGATCGCCTATGGCATCATCCCCGAGGCCGAAGTCTTGGACTGTTTAGAATCCCGGCCCTCCCACATCGAGGTGACCCTCACCGGCCAGAAAATGCCCCAGAGCCTGCTGCAAATGGCAGATCAGGTGACAGAGCTACGCAACATCTTCAACACCGTCCTGCCAGAGCCTCCGGCCCCGGCCAAGCTCTGCCTTGTGCCAGACCCAGCCACAATGGGCACCGCTTCCGCGCCAGTTGCTGAGACTGCTGCAACCGCCATTCCAGCAGGGGAAGACCTGTCCCCAGAAACTGCTCCCGCGATCGCGATGCAATCTGCCGAAGGCATTACCCCAGTCGAAGCGGCAATAGAGTCTGCAAAAGCCACAGCACCAGAACAAGCCATAGCGCCAGAGCAATCCGCAGCGACACAAGAAGCTCCCCTAATGCAATTGGGCCTAGGCATTGCCGGCGTTGAAAAGGCTACGCCCCACGATTTGAACTTGGAACAGCCGCCTGTTGATGAGCTATTAGTCAAGTTCTCCGAAGCCCATGACAAGGAGATTGCCGAGGCAAACGCCATCCAGGCCAAAGAAAATCGCAAGTCGAAATACGCTGGCAAACGGCCCAAGCGTCGCTCTCAGCAGCAGATTTCTCTGCCGGGTTTTGATTAATCCAGGGCATCGGTAAGATTAGGGTTGAGCGATTCCTCCGGAAGCTTGCGTAGCAATCGCACCTATCTACGCGATCGCCCATCTGTCTGCTTACCAAACGGCCCGTTGGCCATGACTTAGAACGAATGATTAAGAACGATCGCTGGATTAAAGAACAAGCTGCCCAGGGCATGATTGAGCCCTTCCAGCCCAGCCTCGTTCGCAGAACCGAAGGCGACATTGCCGTGCTCTCCTACGGCCTTAGCAGCTACGGCTACGATATCCGCCTGTCGCCCAAGGATTTCCGCATCTTCCGACATGTGCCCGGCACGGTGATAGACCCCAAGCGCTTCAACCCCGAGAACCTGGAACCGGCCAAGCTCCACAAAGACGAGCAAGGCGAATTCTTTATCTTGCCAGGTCACAGCTACGGCCTCGGCGTGGCCCTGGAGAAGTTAGAAATTCCCGACAGTGCGACAGTGCTTTGCATTGGCAAGTCCACCTATGCGCGGGCGGGGATTATTGCGAACCTGACGCCTGCGGAGGCGGGCTGGCGCGGTCACTTGACGCTGGAGTTTAGCAATAGCTCTCCAGCGGATGCGCGGATTTATGCCAATGAGGGTTGTGTGCAACTTATATTTTTTGAGGGGGAGCGCTGTGAGATTAGCTATGAAACGCGGAAGGGTAAGTATCAGGACCAGGAGGAGCAAGTGACGATTGCTCGGATTTAGAGCATGGGACTCAAGACCAAGATTATTAGAATAACTATTGGCCTAAAGGTAGCTCCTCAATGAAAAGCTGCAAAATTTACTGTAAATGCTCCAAGGGGCATTTTGTGTCGCCGTATCTTAAGGATGAAGCGATGCGCTGGGGCAAGTTATGGGGCTTTGTCGTAATCAGCGCTAGCAATGCTGAGGAAGCGAACTGTGGCTAATCCAAAGCAGCAGTTATATCTAAAGAGGGGAGGTAAGAAGTGGAATCAATGGCGCCAGAATAATCCAAAACAGAAAATTAACCTCCAACAAGCCAGCCTGGAAAAAGCCAACTTGGAAGGTGCCCACTTAGAAAAAGCCAGCCTGACCAAAGCCAACCTAGCCAATGCCAACCTGGTCAATGCCTACCTAGAAGAAGCCCACCTAGTCAAAGCCAAGCTTCACGCGGCTAACCTGGCAGGGGCCAGGCTGGTCAGAGCCAACCTGAGAGGAGCTCATCTGGAAGGAGCCAGCCTAATTAATGCCTACCTAAACAATGCCGATCTCGAAGGAGCCCACCTAGAAGGAGCAAATCTACAAGGAGCGAGCTTGGTCCAAGCCAACTTAAAAGGAGCAAATCTAGAAGGAGCAAATCTAGAAAGAGCCTTCTTGAGAGAAGCGAGCTTGGCCAATGCCAATCTAGCCAGAGCAAGTTTGGAAGGAGCAAATCTGATTAAAGCCAACCTGGTCAAAGCCAACTTTGACGGAGCCAATCTAGCCAAAGTAAAACTTGTCAGAGTCAACCTGGAAGGAGCCAACCTGGCAAGGTCGAGCTTGGACGGAGTCAACCTAATCAGATCTAGTTTAGACGGAGCCAACCTAGTTCAAGCTAGTTTGATTCAAGCCAACCTCGTCAAAGTCAGCCTTATCAAAGCCAACTTAGAAGGAGCCTGCCTGAAAGGCGCTAACCTTGAAGGCGCTAACTTGCTGAGAGCTCAAGTTCTGGCAGCAAACTTTAAGGCAGCTACGTTTACAGGAGCATGCTTCAAAGACTGGAATGCAAATCGTCTAACCAACTTAGAAGGTGCAAAGGCCGAGTATATTTACTCAGGACACGAAAAGGGTAAGTTCACCGATCGCCGTCCCCATTCCGGCAACTTTAAACCCGGCGAATTCGCTGCCCTTTTTCAGCAAGCCCTTGACACCCTCGACCTGATCTTTGTAGACGGCATCAACTGGCAGGCCTTTTTCACATCTTTCCAAGATTTACGTCAGCAATACAGCAATACTGATCTCAATATTCAAGCTATTGAAAAGAAGGGTGATTCCTTTTTAATTCGGCTCGAAATATCTGAGGAGATTGACAAGACAGCGATTGAGCAGGCTGCTAAAACAAGCTACCAGCAGCAACTCCAGATCGTCGAAGCTCGCTATCAGGAGAAGCTCCAGGGCAAAGATGAGTTGATTGATATATATCGAAAACAGGGAGCAGAGATGACGGAGATTGTGAAGTCTCTAGCTAATCGACCTGGACCCAACATTCATGTGGATGCCAGGAATCAATCATCTAACCAAACGAACTACGGTGGTACCAACTTTCAGAGCAACATCAGCGGTGGCACAGTGAACCAAGCAGGGTCGACGAATGCCAACCGTCACCAATTCCCTAACAACATGAAGGGCACAGCGATCACCAATCTGGCCAATGTCCTCAAAGACAACGCCACCCAAAATTGTTACAGCCCAGAGCAACACCAAGCGCTGGCTGAAGCAGCAGAGGAAATCCAAGCCTTGCTAGACCAACTCTCCGAAATTTACCCACCAAATCCCTAACGTAGGAAGCCCAACTAGCTTAAGCCCCAGCCCTCCGAGCACAAACCAACTCGTCCCTCAAACCCTTCATTCTCAGCGCCCTAGATGCAGGCACCATGGCCGCCATTGGACAGTTGCTGAGCCATCCAGCTGCAACCTTCGTCATCGGAGCCGTTAAAGACTCGAACCAATCAACATCCGAGGTTTACCCACTTCTAAAGTTTCTCAGGGTCAATCCTCGCTGCCTTCAACTTCGCCAACAAACTATCCAACTTCCCCTGAGCTTGACTCGCCTTCTCAGCCTCCGTCGCTACCCACTCCCCATCCTCGCCATACCACCGCAACCACCGCCGCGTAATCCCCTGAGACTCCCCCTCCCACATTCCCAAACCCAGCTTCAGCTCAGGCATCCAAACCCTAGGCTGTTCTGATGACGTCTGCTCCAACGTCATCTCCTGATAACGCCCCGCCTGCAACACAAACACCCGCAACCGATTCACGTAGCGGTCAAATACCACGTAATAGGGCACCCGCAAAACCTGCTCATACACCTCCCACTTCGTCGGTGGCTGCCCCGGAACCCGCTCCGTCTCCCCCAAATCCTCCTTCTCCGTCCCCGGCGACAACAGCTCCACCACCACAAAAGGGCTCACCCCCTCCTGCCACAGCACATAACTCAGCCGCATATCCCCCTCAAACAAACGCGGCACACCCAACACCGCAAACCAATCGGGCCGCTTATACCAAAGGGGATGATTGATGTCGTAATAGAGATTTCAATCGCTAGCCGTGTAAGCTTCACCCGCGACATAATCTGCCAGCCGAAACGTCTCACTCAGCAGATCACCCTGGCAATCATGGAATTCATCAGGCAAGCCGCTCTCCTCCGGGCTCTCCCCCGCATTGCCCGTGGGCAAGTCATACATCGTCGGCAACGTCTCGCGAGGTGAGCGAGGCGGATCCGTCTGTTCAATCCGGGGCTTAGCACCAACCATAGGTAAGGCATCCAACCAATAGCCTCACTATAAGACAAGCCCCTAAGGCGATGTCTGAGAAAGAGAATCCCATTCATCCGGGATGAATGAGGATATCCCACTTGGGAAGCTTAGGATTGCGTATCAAGCGTGCCTCAATGGGGCGCATCTGCTTCTTTGTGAGGCGAACGCCCTTTGGGTAGTCCAATGAGTTGAGAGCAACAAAAGGATGTTTCCCTTTCCAAGTCATGCTTTTCGCCCAAGCCAGCATGGTGTCCGAATCAGTCAGTAATGCGCCATTCCAATGGAGCTCTAATCCTCCCCAGCATCGTTCAATCGGGTTGTACTTGCTGTGATAGGGCGGGAAATAGAGAAGCTGAATGGACTTCCCAATCCGGTCCACCCAGTGGACGAGACGAGCGAGAAACTGAGTGCGCACTCCGCTACTTTCAGGTCCGTTATCGACTTTGATTTGAATGAAGGGAATCGCGTCTTGCTCTTGGGGCGAGAGACAGGACCAACAAGCCTGTAAAGAGTCCACCATAAAGTCGCTCGTCTTGTAAGAGCAACCAAATTCGAGGTGTAATCCACCCCCATCTTCATTCAGGATTCCGCAAGGAATGCGCTTCTGCTTGATTCCCATGTCATGGTCGAGGGCTTGAGGATCTCCTCGGCTGAGTCCGCCTCGCGAATACTCCCCTAAATAGACCGTTGCTTTACAATCCATGCTCCATCGCAAGGCTCCGGCGACCTGGGTTTGCTCATCTTTGGCAGCAAGCGTGGCAAAAATTAGGTCGGTTTCGGGGAGTTTTTTTGAGGCTTGGCTTTGACGACTTTCCGTAGACGATAGCCGAGTCGATTGAGTACCACTGCCATCGTTCTCAGACTGGGCAATTGCTCATTGGGGAAGCCTTTGAGTTTCAATTGCTTTAGCGCCTCACCTGAGGTCAAGCGAGTATAAGCGATAGAGCTTTTGAAGCTCGGGTCCTGCTGAGAGTGCGCTTCGGCGAGTTCGATTAGGGCTGCGGCAGCTTCAGGATAGTTCTCTTCCCATCGCTTACTCCCTGCAAAGCCCGATTGAGCTCCGCAGCAGATTAGACCCGTTCGTTTTTCAGCTAACCCCAATCTCACGGTGTGACGACTCCAACCGAATCGAGTCTCGGTTTGTCTCGCACTTCCACCACAGTACTTCCAGGACATTTCCGCTTGGAAAGCCCGACGAGTTGGCCCCGTTAATTTTGAAGAGGCTAACCGTAGATCCTCGATTTGGGATTGACTCAACTCTGGTCTCCACGGCTCTGACATTGATGTTTAATCCATCTCACTCGCTTAGCTCCAGTCTCCATCAACGCAGCCATAGATGGGATAGTCTTTGTCAGATATCACCTAAAGTTTCGCTGCATGACCAGCTTGAGCAGGAGCGATTCATTACAATGGAGCCAAAGCCGCTGAGCAATTGCCATGGCTCTCCCTCATCGCTCCAGACTTGCCTTCCCCGGCATGAACCCATACCTCGAAGACCCCAGCATCTGGCCCGAGGTCCACACCGGCTTGATCTGGAATATGGGCAAGGCCCTCAACGCACAAATCACCCCAAAATACCGAGCAGCCGTCGAAAAGCGAGTCTACAGCGATGCCCTACTCATCGGCATTCCTGACGTCGCCGTCTATCAAAAATCAGCTGCAACGCAACCCGAAGAAACTGCCGCCCAGCAAACCGCCACCGCAACCCTCAGCCAACCCGAACAAGTCACCCTGCCCATCCTCAGCGAAATCCGCGAACGCTTTATCGAGATCCGCGAAGCAGGCACAGGTCGAGTCGTCACCGTCGTCGAAATCCTCTCCCCCGCTAACAAACGACCCGGCGAAGGCCGCAAGCAATACCTCGCCAAGCGCCAAAACATCCTCAACAGCAATGCTCACTTAGTTGAGATCGACCTCCTCCGCTCCGGCGAAGCCATGCCCACCGTAGGCGGGCGAGACGCCAGCTACCAAGTTATCGTTAGCCGCACCGACCAACGCCCCAGCGCGGAACGCTACGCCTTCGGATTGCAAGACCCGCTGCCTTGCTTCCTCCTTCCTCTTGATAAAGACGCAGTAGAGCCAGCAATTGACTTAAAGCAACTGCTCGATCAAGCCTGTGAAGACGCTGCCTTGGACAGCGCAATTGACTATGCTCAAGCTCCTAAGCCGCCACTGAGTGATGAGGATGAGACTTGGATGCGATTCCTTCGGAAGCTTGCGTAGCAATCGCTCACCACTTAACCAACCTCCGAGCCACCATCAACCGTCAACGCCTCCAACGCTCCCTGCAACTGCCC
This sequence comes from uncultured Pseudanabaenaceae cyanobacterium, assembly GCA_937949725.1. GTDB lineage: Bacteria > Cyanobacteriota > Cyanobacteriia > PCC-9006 > JAAUQQ01 > JAAUQQ01. The sequence goes on along the minus strand of CALECT010000098.1, from coordinate 4,187 downwards.
ATTCAACTCTTCAACCGCCTTACGCCCCGCCCGTCGCAGCATCTCCCCAGCCTCCAACTCCCGCTGATAAACCGCCGTCACCGATAGCGGCTCCCCAATCGTCATCTTCACCCGCCGCCGCCCCAACTTAGGCCGCTTAGGCTTCGCCTCCCCCTTCAACTGAGAGAACAGTTTCCACAGCAACAAAGCCGACTCACCAAACCGCTCCGCCGTCGGCTTCTCCCGCACATAGCGCCCCGTCACCGCCACAAACGACTCCACAATCCGCATATGCCATAGCTGCATCTGCGCCTCCGCCGCCACTCGATCCGCCAAGCCCAGCTCCACCGCACTCAGCTGCTCCAGATCGCCCAAATCCTCACGATAAATCCGGTCCCAGCCAGCCTGCTCCAGACGGCGACAGCGATTCGCCAAACTGCTGCCCTGCTTGGGCTTCAGGCAAAAATGCGCCTCAGCCACCGCCAGCGCAGCATTCAGCAGCCCCTGCAAACGCTCCAACAATTCCTCCGGTTCCAAATCTGCTCCAACCTGCCCCAACTCAGAAGAGGCTGAAGCATCAGGCAAAGGTTGCTGACAAAACTGACGATAATAATCCTCCAGTAACACCAGCGCAGACTGGGCCAAGCGATAAAGCCGGTTATAGCGCCGCTCCTCCGCTGTGCCTACTTGCTGTTGTTCCGTTGAGCCAGCGCTTAAACTCCCGTCTAAACCACAATCCTGCTCCAGTTGAGTCAACAACTCATCAATCGCATCCCAAGGCTTTTGCCCATAGCGGTAACGAATCCCCACCGGTACAATCAGCACCGTCTCCTCCCGCCCAGCCTTAGCCAAATCCTGCACCGCCCACACTCCCAACTGAGCCACCCCCGACTCAATCGGACTGACAATTTCACCATGACCATTGGTCGCGCCCTCCGGTGCCGCCGCCAAAGGAAACCGACCATTCACCAACAGCTCCCGCGCCGATCGCAACCCTTGCACATCCACCTTGCCCCGATGAATCGGCACACCCCCCAGCCGGGAATAAAGCCAGCCGACAAAATCCCCAGCCCAGAGTGGGATGCCGCGATCGTAAATAAAATGAAAATGGCTCAGCCCTTTCCAAGTAAGTCCCTTCAAAGGCACCTCCTTGCGCTTCGCAGCCCGAGGCAAGTCATAGCCAAACAACTGCATCAAACACAGCGGATCATCCGCAGTGGGATGGCGAAACGCTAGAAGCAAACGCACCTGCCCCTGCTCAAACTGGTGAACAAGATCAACCAGCTCTGCCAGCCCCTCATACTCAAAGCCATCAACACCAGTCCGCCAATGCAGCCAAGCTGGCGTAGCAAGCTGCGCCGCCCGACAAACCCAAGGGGTAAACGCAGGCGGAATAAATTCCAACGGCGGCTGAACAACGCGAGGGACCATCGTGATGCTAAAGCCGACGCTAAGGCGACAGCCTTGCCTTGCCCAAGCGAGTCGTCTCGTACCAACCCGCGATCGCCGGCACCCACTCCTGAAAATGGGGCCACATCAAATCACAGAGCTTCTGAATTTCAATCTGCGCATCCTTCTTACTGCGCAAATCTAAAAAGTGCATAAACGATCGCACATTCACACTCATCACAAAGTGCTGACGGTAGTCAAACGGCAACTTGCCCCGCGCATGCTCCTCAGACCAACCCGCCTCAATATCCGCCTTGTAGCCCTGGGCCGCCTTAAAGCACCAATCCAAATCCCGCTGGCGCTGTTCCACTGAGTAGTTATAACGCTTGCCCTGGCGATCGCGATAATCTCCCACGGGCCGCAGATAGAAAATGTCCTCCACATCCCGCTTTCCATCGGCAATCTCCACCACCCGCATGCCTGTATAGCGCATGGACTGCACATCAAAACTGATCCCCACGCGATGGGTCCGCGCCTGCTGCATCACGCTGTGGGGGAAAAAGCCACAATTCAGCACAATCTGAGGATGCTCCAGCGGACCGTAATGCCCTCGCTCCCCCGCCAATAGCCGCTTCACGATCAGCTCCCCCGAAGCCTGCTCGTCAGGCCATTGGGGCCGCTCATCCACGACAAAATTCTCACTGTAGTCCTGGTGCATCGCCGCATACATCACCTGCTGCGGATTGGGAGTGGCAGAAATAACTTCAACGCGGCAGCGATCCATGGCGGTCTGAGTAAGAGGTCATTGAGACTGGGGCATCAAAATTTGAGCAACCCATTACCTATTTCGTATCACCCCGACCTTCCCAGCGCCGCAACTTGAAACAATTCTCCCAAACACTTCGATATCAAACACTTCCTGTACGCCGCCAGTTAAAAAATCGCTCGATCAAATCTTCACGACGAGGATTCTCTGCCAAGCGATCCCAGCGCCATTGGGCAGCGGCTTGATGGAGCAAGCTTGCAGCAGAATTTCGAGGGATCGATAACTGTTCCAAATCTTTGACCGAGCCTTTTTGTTGGATGGTCTGGGCCGAGATCGCCATCCAATCCTCAGCCCCCGCAGCCAAAGCCTGAGCCCCCAACAACTGCCCACTGCGATGCACCACCAGCTTGCAAAGGCCCACCGTCTGATCCCGCCATTGGGAAGCCTCATTATCCTTGGCATAGCAGCGCACCACCGTCACCTGACCAGAATATTGCCGCTGGGCCTGGGCTTCAGTCAGCCCGACCTGAGCCAACATCGGTGAGAGGGCCAAGGTTTTCACGACCGTCTCTTCTTGAGCCCGCCACCAAGGCCACCACAACCCATTGCGCAATGCCACTTCGGCCTGATGCCGAGCCATTGCATCGCGACCCGGCCCATGGGCAATCGCCGCACCGCAACCATAAACATGACGATGCTTCGTGCGCAGCTTGGCATTGACCCCAGCCGCCACATCCCCCGACAAACCAACCGCTTCCAAGTTCAAGTCAGGCCAGTGGGGTCGCCAACCCTCCGCCATCATCAGTCGAACATCACCGTCCTCCAACCTCAAATCCTGAGCCTGAGCCACACAGTCTTCGAACGATCCCCCGTTCAGCCTCAGCTCCACCCCCGAAGCCTGGAGCAGCCCAATCGCTAGCTCTGCTAATTCCGAGTCAAAGCTGGGCAAAAGAGCAGCCTGGGAAGCAATCACCGTAACGGCACAGCCCAAACTCACCAGCACCTGAGCCAACGCCAAGCCTTCCGGCGCTGCCCCCACCATCACGAGATGCTGAGGCAACGTCTGCCAGGCGGTCCAGCTATGCAGCGTCTCTAGTTCCTCGCGTTCCTGTAGCGACGGCGGGACAAACGGGTGGGCAGCAGGAGCCAAAAGGTAATTACGCGATCGCAGCTCCCGCATCCCCAACTGCCCCTCAACATTGACCTGCAACCGAGGCCGCGTCTCAAACCGCCCCAGCCCTTCAATCACATCCACCCTCAGCTGCTGCAACCGTTGGGGATCTCGCTCCGCCACCGCAACATCTGCCCCCCCCCGCGCCCGATCCCACAGCCCCTGGGGATCAGCAACCACCTCACCCGGTCCTAAATGCTCGACAGTCCGACGTAGCACCTCAAGCATCACCTCCGCTCGCAGCGCCGGATTACCACCGCAATCTGGGTCATTGCGCTTGCCAGTCGGCACCTGCGTCACCCAGGCCACCCGCGATCGCAGCCGCCCCGCCCGCTCCGCCGCAAACGCCGCCTCCGGCGAGTCACCAATCACTACCAGGTCATAGTCGTAAATCATCGTTCCAGCTTGCCAGATTCAGCCGAGGCTAACCCTTGCTCCAAAAGCGGAGGCAGCTCCTGAGCAATCGCCCCCACCAACCTTTCATTCTCCTCCTTCAGCCGCACCGCCACTCGAAAATAGCGATCGCCCAATTCCTCAAAACTAATACAATCCCGAATCAAAATGCGATGCTGCTTAAGCAACTGCTCCTGCAACGCCACCACCGACCCCTCACAGCGCACCAACAAGAAATTCGCCGCCCCCGGCAACGGCTCCAGCCCTTCAATCTGCCCCAGCCCCTCAAACAACGCCTGCCGCGCAGGCCCCAGCCAATCCCAAGTCCTTTGCTGAAACTCAACCTCCTGCACCGCCGCGATCGCCGCCGCCTCTGCCAAGGCATTCACCGGCCAGGGATCACGCCACTGCTGCCAACGCTGCAACCGCTCCGGATTGGAAATGGCATAGCCCAACCGTAGCCCTGGTAGGCAGTAGAACTTCGTCAGC
>CALECT010000097.1 GCA_937949725.1 uncultured Pseudanabaenaceae cyanobacterium | reverse complement strand
ATCCTCACTGAGCGGAATCCTAGCGGGCTTGCTATCCCACCCCTGCCAATTTGTGAGCCCTGCAGCAGTGGTTACGCGACTGCCTTCCATCCACCAAGCCGCCTGCCAATTCAACTCGGGATGCTCCAGCAACAGATCGAGCTGACCATCTTGGTTGAGGTCGCTGGTCCCAGCGATGTCCCAGCCATCCCAGCTCGCAATTCCTTGGGAGCGGACGATCTGCTGCTGGTCGTTGAGACCGAGGATTCCAGTCCAGTTTTCGGTGTTGTGCTGGACCACAAGGTCTGCCCGGCGATCGCCATCAAAGTCACCAGCAGTTTTAATCTCCCAACCCTCCCACAGGTTAAAGCCTTGGGAAGCCAACACTTCATTGCCCTGCTCTCCCCCCAGGTGGAGAACGCCGTGCCAGTCCTGGGTGTGATGGCGAATGAGGAGGTCTGCCTGGCGATCGCCGTCGAAGTGACCGCTCCCTAGAATCTCCCAATCCGTCCAGCCCACAATGCTCTGGCTGGATTGAACTTGGCCGCCCTTGGTGTAGAGGATGCCCTGCCAGTGATGCGCCTGGTGTTGCACGATAATATCGGTCTCACCATCACCGTTGAAGTCACCCGTGGCGATGGGCTTCCAGCCTTGCCAAAGTGCGGTTGAGCCTACAACCTCAGCTCGCTGGTTTGTTGTGTGGGTAAAACCAATGCCACTCCAGCCGGAGGCTTCGTAGTAAAGCAGTAAGTCACCTTGGCCATCGCTGTTGAAGTCTGTTAAGGCCGTTGCTGGATTAAAGTCAGCGACCGTCTGGAAGGTGGTGACTCCGAGTTTGGCAGCTTCTGTGTTGAGTAGGGTTGCGACTTTCTGGAAGCCCTGACCGGCATCTGCCCAGACCAAGCTGTGGGAACCGCTTTGCTCTAATTTGAGATTTTGATCCAGCGTCGGCCCCAGGTTGATGCCGGTGGTGAGGATGGCACTGAGGTCGATGCGATCGCGCCCCACTTCAAAGTCCAGTACCGTATCGCCAAATTCAGCAGCGCTATTGAACTTGAAAGTGTCTCGCCCAGCTCCACCGACGATGACATCTGCACCTGCTTCCCCGATGAGTACGTCATCTTCGGCGCTTCCCTGGAGGACATCGACGGTGACAGAGCTGGCTAGCTGAACCCATTGCTGAGTTGAAAGCTGAGCAAGGTTGCCTAGTGATTGTTGCTGAAGCAGCGCTGCGTAGGATTGGCTTAGAGCTTGGGTTAGTTGCTGCTCAATTGCGCTACTTTGCTGATTACCGGGCTGAACAGTTTGCTGAAGCAGCGACAGTCCATCGTCCAGAAGTCCCGCAAATGAGGCGATTTGAGGGGTATTGGACAGGACCGGTTGAGAAGATGCAAGGTTCATAGCGGGAGAGCGCAAGGCTGGGATGACACCGTGGGATTACTCACGTTGTAGCCTTGGCGATCGCGTAGAAACACGCAAAATCCTGGGTCAAATCGAAACTTGACCCAGGGCCGCCTCTATAAAAAAGATGTCCTGAGCTTTCTTTGTGCAGTGGATTTACAGGCTAAATCACCGCATCTGACATCATTTCCCGAATTGCTCGTCATAGAAAAAATTGCTTGGGCTGATAGTCAGCCCAAGCAATTTCGACCTCAATTTCCACTGCTCGCTTCTGAGTTAAGGCTCAGTCGTCATGATGGAAGAATCTAGCTCCAGATTCTCACCTGCAATATTAGAACGCGGCACATTGGGCGGCACCATCTGCTGAGACTTCTGCTCCGTCGATTCCAGGAATTGATAGGTCTCCCAGGACAGATTGCGAATCAGCTCATCCGCTCGCAAGTCGCCATGGGGGCGCTCCACCATGGCCATCATCAAATAGTTCTTACCGCTGGGCATCTGCACAAGGCCAACGTCACCAATGGACTTGCCGATGTTGCCGGTCTTGTGGGCAATGGTTGCGCCGGGACCAATGCCTTGGGGGAGGAGGTCATTGGTTTCCGTGGTTTGGAGGATTTGGAAGAGGCGATCGCGTCCCGCCGCTGACAAAATATCCCCGCGATTCACTCGACCCAGTAACGTCACTAGGTCCTTAGGAGAAATCGTATTGGTGCCACCCAAATCTGGCAGCATGTTTTGCAGCGCCGTTTGTTTGAGCCCCCAGGAACGGAAACGCTCATTGAGCAAAGTCATTCCACCCAGGCGCTTAATCAGTAAATTTGTAGCGGTGTTATCACTAATCCGGATCATCTCCGTCGCGGTCTCTAAAACGGAAAACTGAGTACCGGGGGGCTGAAACTGCATTTCCCCAGCTTCATCGACAATATCTTCCAATTCCATTGTCAGGGACTCGCCCATGTCGAGGTTGCCTGCATCAGCTTCCGCTAGGAGCGCCACAAGGATCGGCAGCTTTATCGTGCTGGCCGAAGCAAACTGGCGGTTAGCGTTGATGGAAGCATAGCTGCCTCGCTCCAGGTCCACCACCATGACCCCAGCGGTCAGACCTTCATTTTGGTCAATCAGTCCCTGGAGTTGGGTTTTGAGGGCGGGCATTTCCCGCTTTAGCACTAGCTCAGTGGAGGGAGGCTTCTTGGCTGCAGCCATAGCAGCGGTTTCGGCTGCGGTGGGCTCGTAGCGCAGGCTGGGATCAATGGAGGCTAAGATCGTGCCCGCTATCACGCCCAGGCCCACACCGACAATCAGCAAGCGTAGGACGTAGGTGAGGGGAGAAACCGGGGGGGCTTTTGGACGGGGCTGGCGCTGTTGTTGAAGCTGTTTCCACTTCGCCGCTTTCATGCCGGGGGGGCGACGACGAGAAAGGCTACCACGCCGATTGCGACGACTGGTGAGTTCAGCACCAGGACGTTGGCTCAGCTTGCCCCCAGTTCCGCTCTGGGACAGAGAGTTGGGGGTCGCAGCACCATTGGACTTGAGCTGATGGGGAGAACGCAGTCCTAGGCCGGTTTGCCCCGTTGGAGCTTTGGAGAAGAGGCCGCGACGCTTGCGAGGTGTGGTGCTGCGTTGGCGACGGTTTTGAGCTGTCCGCTCTGTTCGGCCTAAGCGACTTTCAATACGGTTGGTTTGGCCGGGGCGAGACTGCGATTGGCGACGAGTTGGGGAGCCGATATAGCTGCGTCCAGGGCGCTCTAGGGATTGAGGAGCTGGAAAGCGCTCAGAAACAACACTCAAGCGAGCTTTACGGGCAGCTGAAGAGGTCGTACTGCCTGTATTGCGAGCTTCACGACGGTCAGAAGAAACCACCCGCAACGGTCCACGGCGGCCACGAGGCCGTCGCGCATTGCGCGTTTGCGGTCGATTTCTTCCATCCAGCACCATAGATAGCCACACCGAGGATTAACAAGGAATATCACAGCTGCGCTGGCAACCCTCTCTGCCCTAGATCAAAGGACAGCAGGTTGGTCAAGCATTGGGATTGATCGTTTCAGCCCATCTATATAGTGAAGGGATGAAAGGGGAATTCCCTGGGTAGGGTCTCAATATTGCCTGACTCGCAGCCATAAGCACCAGGGGGCACAGCTCCTCCCAGCGCTCAGGTAGCCCATACTCTACTTGCTTCTGGGCAAATTGTGTAAAGCCCAGCGCATTTGGCGCAAAATTCCTCGCAGCATCTTGACTTCGCGATCGCTGGGCTGAGCCCTGTGATATAGACGACGAAAGCGTTTCATTCGACTAGTAGCTGTATGGGGAAGCAGGTAGCCGATCTCTAAAAGCAGCGATTCGCACTGCTCGTAGTAGCCCTCTAGGGCCTCCAAAGTTGCGGGGCGATCCTCATCTGATAGCTCCGTAATGGGCTGAGCGGGGCGAGAACTCTGTACATTGCTCAGCCTTTGGTCTGGGGACAGTGAGGCGACTTGGCTCAGCTCATAGCAACAGACGGCTACGGCTTGGGCCAGGTTGAGGGAAGTGTAGGCTTGGTCGCTGGGGATTTGCAGGAGGCGCTGGGCGTAATGAAGTTCTTGAGTAGAGAGGCCATGATCCTCGCGGCCAAAGATGAGGGCGGCTTCAAAGGGCTGTGCTACGGGCTGAGCCTTTGAAGGCTGCTCAGGGCCAGGAGGTTGCAAGAGCCAGGGCAAAACTTGGCGGGGGGTCTCTAGAGGGGTGGGGGTATCGTGGATTTCCCCGGTAGTGGCAATGGCTCTTTCCACACCCACGAGGGCTGCAGGCAAACTATCCACGATTTGAGCCTTGTCTAAGAGGTCGCGGGCATGGACGGCCATTTGGAGAGACTCGGGGTCATGGCGATCGCACCGAGGCCTTACTAGCACCAGCTTGTCCAACCCAAAATTTTTCATCACTCGTGCTGCGGACCCAACATTTAAAGGGCCGGCAGGCTCTACAAGCACGACGCGAATGTGACTTAGCAAGGCCCTGTTCTCCTAATTTGAAACCGTAGCTTCAGTCACGTCACCCTTGCCTTCTGGAGCAAACCATTTGCCATGGATTGCAGCGGTGATGATGTGGGACAACAGTCCGGCTGGGCCAGCAAAGAGGCATAGAGCCAGGGAGTGGCGGGTCCAAACACCAGTTGCTTGCCCCTGCCAATAAATCCAACGACCGACGAAGAGGTCCATGACGATGAAGTGGGTCCAGCCGGTGGCAGCGGCGGTTTCGTCAGCGAAGAAGCGGGCGATGTCGGTGAGGGTGGGGCTGGCGAGGGCTTCGGCGGTTTCGGCGTTGAGGCTAAAGCTGAAGAGGTAGAGATAAAGGAGGATGGGGGGAATAAAGGGAAGGTAGGAGCCCATTATTTTGCGGGTCCAGGTCCAGTTGGGGAGGAGGACCATGATGGCCCAGAAGGGGAGGACGTAGAGGTTGGAGTAGTCGAAGAGTTGGGAGATGGTCATGGGGGTTATGGGGGGAGGTTCGGTCTTAATATTTTTTGTAGGATCGAAGGCTGGGATGGCTATTTGGCGGTGTTAAGCTCTGGGGATAGTGGTTTGTTTAGGAGTGGTTTATGACTTGGCATGATTTGGGTTTGTTGGCAGGTTTTCTGTCGCCAGGTTTGCTGTTGTCGATCATTATTTTGTTTACGTTTTCGAAGGGCGGCTAAATTTGTCTGAGGTGGCTATGGCATGTGCTTGAAGAGGCAAGTCGTAAAGCGGCAAATCCGGCAGCCTTGGGGGCCAGCCCCCGCTATTCGTTTTCTGGCCGCTCAAGGAGGACGAAGCGCCTCCGACCTAGAGGTTATCCTCCTGCGCAAGTGGGCTGGGTTACTTCAGTGTTTAAGGTGAGTACTTTGGGCAACGCTGATTTTACGGGCGATTTTGTGGGGTGTCGTATGGATGATTTTGTTGATACCTTCCACTCATCCTTAAAAAGGAGCAACGCATAGGGATATGAGGCAAGCAGACAGGCAAATATTTACTCCACCTGTCGTACTCTCCAGCACTTCGATCCGCGCCAGCGGTAGTCCCACAGATTAACCCAGCCCAAAGAAACGCTAATTATGCAAACAGCACGTTTCCCAAGATCTCACTAAACCAACCGAAGGTTATGCAGGGGGTAACCCGTAGGGGGAGGCATCTCCTCCCCATACCCCCGCCGATGGGGGCTGGCCCCCATGGCTGCTGGATTTGCCGATTTGTCTCCCCAAGCCAAGCCATAGGACAAAGAAAAGCGATCGCATGGCTGTGCGATCGCTTTTCTTTTATCTACCCACTCAACCTAAACCAACGAGTCTAAATCAATAGCAGCAGAGCCACCCTCACCCAACTGCCCCAAAATCTTACCCAACTGCCACCAAACCAAAATTCCAGTAACCACCGTTAGAGGCAGCGAAAACGCATAACAAGCCTTCGCCGAAAAACCAAAAATCTCCACACCCGAAGACAAAAACAACCCCGTCCCCACCAACATTCCCCAGAAAGGCAACCGCAGACTAATACTCTCCCTAACCCGAGGCAACTCCCAATCAGGACTCTGCTGGAACCAAGCACGCACCATCAGCTTTAGCGTTTCCTGGAACGCATAGCCCGATGTCACCACCATAAACAACCCAATCATCAACAGCGCGTAATTCGGCGACGGATAGCCATACATCGAGGCGTAATCCATAGCGGCGTCGTAATCCATGGGGTTCCAGAGTAAAGGACAGCGTACATTTCTTAATGATTGAGCATTAGAGGCGATCGCGCCACCCCTAAACTCAGCTCCGACAACCCTTCAAGGGAGCAAAACCGACCGAATGAGCCGAACTCGCCTAACTCGATTCCAGGCTTGGCAGCAAACTGGCCACCCGCTCCCGCGAGAAATCAGAAATTGCAGTCACTGCCGTATCCCAAGCCGTTCCCCACAGCTTCGTCGGCTCAAATTCACCCTTGACTAAATCCCAAAGCCGTTGGACCTCTGCGGTGTGCAGGCGATCGTCCTCCACCAGCGCCAAAAGCAGTTGACGACGAATGTAGCTGCCTTCCTCAGACATCAAGAACTGCAAACCCATCTGAGCCGTGGGCAAGAGGTCGAAATTGCCATCGGAACGGGCAATCATAATTAGGTTTTCCAAGCGGTCCCAGCGGAAGGTGCCATCTTTGAACAGCACTTCTAAGAGACGGCGGCGCAAAGCCGGAGACTCGCCCTCCAGCAAGCGCTTGGCAACGTAGGGATAGGCTACGTCGACAATCTTGAAATCGGGATTGACGCTGAGAGCCAAGCCCTCTTGGGTCACGAGGGAACGAATAATCAGTGCAAACTTCGCCGGAACGCGGAAAGGATATTCATACATCAACTCCGAGAAGCGATCGGTGATCGTCTTGAAATTGAAGTCCCGAACGCTCTCACCCATGATGTCGCCCAGCACATCCTCAATCGCCGGGATAATGGGTCGAATATCCGTGCCTTCTGCCAGGAAGCCGAGCTTGACGAAGTCCTCCGTCAACATGGAGTAATCCTGATTGATCAGATGCACCACGGCATCCACCAGGGTCTCCTTCGTAAATTCCTCCAACTGATCCATCATGCCGAAGTCGATGAAAGCCATGCGGGCTGACTCACCGGAATCTGGAACGGCGGAGAGGGCGAAGAGGTTACCGGGGTGAGGGTCGGCATGGAAGAAGCCAAATTCCAGCAACTGCTGAAGGCCAGAGACAACGCCAATGCGGACAGTTGCGTCAGCATCTAAGCCAGAGCATTTCAATTCGGAAGTGGTGAGCTTGCAGCCTTCAATCCATTCCAGGGTCAGGAGGCGCGGTGTGGTGTAGCGCCAGTAGATTTTGGGGACTTTGACATAGTCGTAGTCTGCAAAGTTGGTCGCAAAACGTTCAGCGTTGCGACCTTCGTTAACGTAATCAATCTCTTCAAATAGCTTGGTTCCAAACTCATCGACGATGAGCTGGAGGTCATGACCCAAGTTGAGGGGTAACCAAGGTGCCAGCCAGCCAGCCGCCCAACGAATCAGATACAGATCCAAGGTCAGGGTTGGGACGAGGTTAGGGCGCTGTACCTTCACAGCGACCTCTTCACCCTTATGGGTCATGGCTTTATAAACCTGTCCCAGGCTTGCCGCTGCTACGGGCTGGGGCGAAATCTCGCGGTAGGCATCACCGAGGTGCATGCCCAGCTCTCGCTCGATGATGTCGAAGGCTTTATCGCTGGAGAAAGGAGGCAATTGGTCCTGGAGCTTGATCAGCTCTTCGAGGAAGTCTGGCTTGATCAAGTCGGGACGGGTGGACAGGGCCTGGCCAACCTTAATAAAGGTGGGGCCGAGGCGAGTCAAAATCTTGCGCAGATGCTTGGCGCGCTTGAACTGGTTGCGCTCTTCTAGACCCAGGACGCGGTCAAACAGCAGTGCCCAAACAAACCCGATGAAACTCCAAAACACCCAAAGTGCTCGGGAAACAGGCTTCCAGAGGCGGGGCCGATAATAACGAGCGATCGCCGCAGAATCGTAGTACCGCAGCTGCTCAGGGTCGAGGGAGTTTTGAGCCATCAAGTTTTGGGTTTCACCTCTGGTCGTCGCGAATATCAGCCAGCCTGGGGGATCCCTGGTGGTGAGAACTGGAGCTTTGTCAGCTGCCTGCCCTATCCGTGATCTTAACTATCCGTAATCATATTGTAGGAAACTACATTGAAACATTAGGATTTTCTTGGGAATCTCTACAAACTGTCCATTGGTCTATCTCAATGCCAGTCAATCTTTAGCCCAACAAGCAGCGCCTCTATTCGAGCAACTCCAGCATTGTGCCCAACGCGCTACGGCTCCCTTCCACACACCGGGACATAAAGCAGGCAAAGGGGTAGACCCTATGCTCAGCAAGGCTTGGGGAGAGGCGATGTTGCGAGCAGATCTGCCGGAACTGCCGGAGCTGGATAACCTATTTGCGCCCAGCGGCGTAATTGCTGAGGCCCAGACCCTAGCAGCTCAGGCCTTTGGAGCAGAGCAGAGTTGGTTTCTGGCCAATGGTTCTACCGCCGGGATTTTGGCTGCGATTTTGGCGACTTGCGGCCCTGACGATGCCATCTTGTTGCCCCGAACTGTTCATCGCTCCGTGGTCTCAGGGCTAATTCTCAGTGGAGCCCGGCCAGTGTTTGTGGCCCCTGCCTATGACTCCCACTCCGGTCTGGGGGGGGGACTGACAGCGACGGCAGTGGCTCAGGCTTTGGAGCAGCATGCCGATATTCGAGCGGTGATGCTGGTGGCTCCCAGCTATGAGGGGATTTGTGGGGAGACGGAGGCAATCGCTCATCTCTGCCACCAGCGCAATATTCCTCTACTAGTAGACGAAGCCCATGGTCCCCACTTTGGCTTCCATGACGATTTACCCCCCAGCGCCCTCAGCCTCGGAGCCGATTTGACGGTGCAATCCACCCATAAGGTCTTATCAGCCCTAACCCAGGCGGCGATGGTGCATGTGCAGGGAGAACGGGTGGACCGCGATCGCCTCAGCCAGTCCCTCGCCCTGATCCAGTCCACAAGCCCTAACTATCTGCTCCTGGCATCCCTAGACCTGGCGCGGCGGCAAATGGCGACCCAAGGCGAGGCTCTGATGGCTCAAACGCTGGACTTGGCCCATGATGCTCGTCGGCGGTTGAGTGGTCTGCCAGGTCTGGGCGTTTTAGACTTGCCACCAGACTTACCAGGCTTTACCCATTTGGATCCCACGCGCTTGACGATTGATGTCAGCTCATTGGGCATCAGCGGCTTTGAAGCCGATGAACGGCTTTGCAATGACCCTGGCGTGGTCGCTGAATTGCCCAGTCTACGCAGTCTGACGTTCATTATTAGCTTGGGCAATCGGCAGCGTGATATTGACCGTTTGGTGGAAGGGTTTGCAGCGCTAGCTCTTGAGGCGCAAGCCATTCACCCGGCTCCCTTGACTGAATTTTCCAGCTTTATGGGTTTAACGCCAGAGGTTGCTTGCACACCTCGTGATGCCTTCTATGGCAAGCAGATTGTCCTGGAGCTGGAACGGGCGATCGGCCGGGTCAGTGCAGAAACGGTGTGCCCCTATCCTCCTGGGATCCCAGCACTATTACCTGGGGAGCGGGTGACAGGGGAATCGATAGCTTATTTGCGGCAGGTTCAGGCCCAGGGTGGCGTGATTAGCGGCTGTGCCGATGAGACTTTGTCGACGCTACGGGTGTTGGGTTAGGGCAATCGTCGCGCGGAGTTAAGAAAAGATCGAGCCATCGTCTGCCATGGTCTCTATCTCAATGGGCTGTTTCTATTCTGGTTTGAGACATCAAAGATTAAGAACTTTTACTGGTACACCAGAGAAATTGTGCAAGAGTGATCCTGGAGTGCTTTCCTCGTCAAGCACTGTAGCCAATCACTTCTCCCCGATGACGTCATGCCCTGGTTGAGAATTCTCAGCGGAATCGTAGTCGCCCTTCTCGGCATTGGTGTTGGCATCCTGGGGGGCTGGTATTTCACCATTGCCATCTGCATTTTGGTGTATTTGGCTCAGTCTGAATACTTTCAGATGGTTAAGGCGACCAAAAGTAAGCCTGCGGCCAAGTCGACGATGATTGTCAGCCAGGCATTGATTATTTCGGCCCAGGCGAAGCCGGAGTTGACCGAGGCGATTTTGGCGATCGCCGGAACCTTCACTTGCTTTTATCTACTGTTCCGCCCTCGTCTAGCTTCCATCTCAGATATTTCTAGCTCGATTTTAGGATTGTTTTACTGCGGCTTCTTGCCCAGCTATTGGGTGCGGCTGCGGGCTTTACCCGGTGGAGATGTCCCCAATCTGCTGGGGGGAGGCTATTTCCCGTTTGATTGGCCCGGCTGGCGTGAACTGCCCTTGGGATTGAATTGTGTGTTGCTAGCGATCGGCTGTGTTTGTGCGGCGGATATTGCGGCTTATATCTTTGGCAAGCAGATTGGCAAAACGCCGCTGTCCAGCATTAGCCCCAAGAAGACGGTGGAGGGGGCTTTAGGTGGATTTGGCATGAGCGGGGTGACTGGGGCCTTAAGTTCGATGGTGTTGCAGTGGCCCTATGCACCGTTTAGTGGTGGGGTTTTGGGACTGTTTATTGGAATTATTAGTCTATTGGGTGACCTAACTGAATCGATCATGAAGCGAGATGCGGGGGTGAAGGATTCGGGGACGATCATTCCGGGTCATGGTGGGATTCTGGACCGGATGGATGGGTATATTTTTACGGCTCCGCTGGTGTTTTACTTTGTGACTCTGGTACTGCCGATGTTGGAGCATTAGGGCGATGGTATGGCGATGTGGCTTGACTCAGGACTGAGAAAGTCTTGGAGTTCGCTCACCAACCATTGCTTTTCGGCTTCGGAGAGCATGGTTCCAAATTCCACGGTTTCTAGACCGATGACCATGGCGATCGCATTAACGGCTTCGCTGTCTCGACTATATTTCTGTCGCAGGTCAATGCTTTGCCAGTCGCTGAGCGGACCGCGCTGCTCTCGCCGGATTGGCCCGAGCCGTCGCTCCAGGCAATATTGATCTTTCTCTACAACCAATCGCACTTGTCCGAAGAAGGATTGCCCCAGCCGTCCCATAAGGAGTAGGCCCAATCCCCATAGGGGTGCAGAGGCCAGGGGGTAAAACCAAGGAGCATCCATGGCCCAGGCCATAATCAGCCAGTAGAGTAGGCCGCCGTTCCAGAGCAGGGCAAAGCTGCCCAAAGCCCAAAGTTCTCGCTGGAGGCCAATGGGCGGAATATCCAGGGTGAGGCTGGCTTGGTTGAGGGGGTAGCTGCCGCTGTGGCGCTGAAGACGGATCTTGCTATTGCTAGGTTGTGGGAAGTTGTGGGTGGAACTAATTGCCGTCGCTCTGCCATCCGTGCCCTTCGGTGGAGCCATGGTCTTAGAGGCTTGCTGGGCTATCGCTCCCCCTGCGTTCGAATCAGTCGCCATTAAAGTGGGATTGTCTAAGGCTTCTAATGCCAACTGAGCGGAACGAAAGCGATCGGCAGCAATGGGAGCAACAAGACCATCGAGCCAGAGGGCAAAGTCATCGCTGAGGTTGAGGACAGCGCGAAAGTCGATACGGAGACGATCGGTTGGCAAGGCAATGGGCTCTTGGTGGGTGAGCAGGTTCAGTAACGTTGCCCCAAAGCTATAGAGATCTGAGGCGGTGCTAGCTTGGCCACGAAACTGTTCGGGAGCCATATAGCCATAGGTACCAATGACGGTGCTGCCGCTGCTAGTAACCGCTTGGGCGGCTCCGAAATCAACCAGATTGATCTGTAGCGCTTCGGTGGTGGTGGTTGAGGGACTGCAAATGATGTTGTCGGGTTTGATATCGCGGTGGATGAGGGGCGGGTTGAGACTGTGGAGATAGTTGAGAATCTCTAGTCCTTGGCGAGCGATCGCTTTCACTTCTGCCTCACTGAAGCGATCGCCCCGCTGCACCCGCTCCCCTAGGGATAGCCCTTCCACATAGCTCTGCACCAGATAAAACGTGCTCGCACTGTTATCCGTCTCACGATGTTCTACGTAATCCAGATAGCGAGGGATGCCAGGGTGGTCGAGCTGGGAGAGGGCAAGGGCTTCTCGCTCAAACAGCTCCAGGGGTTTCCAGCCCTGGAGTTGGGCGAAGGGCAGGGCTTTGAGGACCACATCGATCTGACTTTGGTGGTCCCAAGCTAGGAAAGTGCTGACTGGACTGTGATTCTGAGCTTGCGGCTGGTTTTGGCGTTGGTTGCCCAGCGGGCTTCGGCCGAGGGAATGCTTGATCTCATAGCGATCGCAAATCCAGGCTTGTGGATGGCTCAGAGCATTGCTCAGATCCCTCAATGCATTAGTGGGGGGTGGGGGTTGAGGGGCTGGCTGAGCCATGGCGACAATGGAAATGAGTCCGAGACTTGATCTGGTTATAGCCGTTGGAGATGGAAAGGCGATCGCTTCTGCTAAAACCGTAATGGTTCGCAAGTTCTGGCAATCAAGACCCTCAATGGCGATCGAAACTATCCCCCCTCCAGCGATGGAATTTAGTCTCGGATAGGAGTTACGCTCAACCCATATTCGAACGCAATCCAAGGTTTATAAAGAAAGACTTAAGCGATTTAGCTTAGACAAAATCTCCCCAATCTGTATTTATCCGGTACGAGCTGTGGGAGCAAACCAAAACTTTTTCTTACAGGGTCAGCGTATCCTCGGTTTTTCATCCCTAGAAAACTTTCAGAATGGTAGACAAGCACAGCAAATGAGCGGAACTGTAAGTCATTCCATAGTGAGCTGAGTCTCGTCTTCGCTGTAATCGCTGTTTTACGTCAGGTGCTCCCAACCTTTATCTGTCCCCTGTTGGAGGATTCCAGCAACGCAGCTATCTACGCCCCTCGGGGCTCAATTCCACTGTCTTCCCCTGGGTGGGCGTATTTAACGTAAGGAACCATTCACTATGAGCATCCAACAACTATTTCGCTCTTCTCGCTCACTGCTCTTAGCTGCTTCCATTGCTTCGCTCATGCCCCTGATGTTGGGTGGGGCTGCTGCTATTGCCCAGACGGCTCAATCAACAAGCGATGTTAAGCCCTTATCTAATCAGCTTGGTAAGCTTCCCCAGGGAAATATGTCTGGGAAAAAGGGGGCTCCTAGCCGTCGTTTTGGTGGAGGCAGTCGCATTCAGAATGTTTGCGCAGTGGGTCCCCAGGCCATGGCTATGATTTCTCCCGCTGATAATGTCACGGTGACCACCTCGGACCAGCCCAGCTTAATGCTGTGGGTGAATGAGTCGAAGCAAGAGCGAAATCTAGAATTTGCCATACTGGACGGTAATGGTGACGATGGCCAGGACGTTTACCGTAAGATGCTGAAGCTTTCTGACAAAGCGGGGCTGGTGACCTTAGATATGTCGGAATTGGAGGATGCACCTCGGTTATCGAAGGGTGAGGATTATTATATCTATCTCTCTTTGGTATGTGATGCGAACGATCGCTCCAAGGACATGGTGGTCGAAGGCCAACTAAGTTCGGTTGATTTTGACCTGTGGGTGGCTCAGCGGCAGCCCTCGTTATCCACTTCTAGCCAGAGCATGAACACCCTAGATCCCTTCTTCCAGGTGGAGCAGTCCATTGAGGTGGGTCTCTGGCATGACGCTATGGTGCAGCTCAATCGTTTGCGTCAAGAAGGCTCCAGCGCTGCAATTCGACAGCAAGCCCAGCAGCGTTGGGAGGAATTGCTTGAGGCAGATGAGGAACTTTATGTAATTGCCGATGATACGAAGACTGCTCTGACTCCTTTGGCGATCGCTGATGTTCCAGAACTCAACAGTTTTTAGAGCAACTATTAAGGTCGATTGAGATATGAACATGGCCTAGAGGTAAATAAACCTCTAGGCGATTTCTGTGGCTTTCGCTGATGTTCCAGGTGCCATCGTGATCGTTTCGATCTCAATATCGGGGGATATCAAAAAGGCTTCGATTGCTCCCGATCGTCATTCTATTGTCACTGAACGACGAGACGGCTCAGCTCTGAAACTTCGGAGGGAGCCTCTGGCTTCATTCGCTTAATAATTCCAGCTTGGCGATTGGATAAGCAGGCGTCTCGCATCTTCCTTCGCTAGGGGCTTGCTAAAGAAATAGCCTTGCCCAATCTCGCAGCACAACTCTCTTAGGACAGCAGCTTGCTCTGGCTTCTCCACACCCTCTGCAATCACATCCATGGAAAGGTTATGG
Organism: uncultured Pseudanabaenaceae cyanobacterium; assembly: GCA_937949725.1. Lineage (GTDB taxonomy): Bacteria > Cyanobacteriota > Cyanobacteriia > PCC-9006 > JAAUQQ01 > JAAUQQ01. The sequence continues at coordinate 13,919 of CALECT010000097.1, read as the reverse complement.
CCTAATTCGACAATGGTTTTGACGATCGCAGCATTTTCACTGGCCTCGGTCATGTGACACACAAAGGAGAGGTCGATTTTAAGCGTATCGATAGGAAAACGATGGAGATAGCTGAGGGAAGAGTAGCCTGTGCCAAAGTCATCTAAGCCTAGTTTTATACCCAACTGTTTGAGGCTGAGCAGCATTTGAATCGCTGTTTCAACATCACCCATCATCATGCTTTCGGTTAGCTCTAGCTTGAGGCTGGCCGGATTAATGCCAGTCTCCTGGATGATGTGGCGGATTTGGTCTGGGAGGTCTGGCTCTGTAAATTGTTCACTGGAGAGATTGACGCTGATGATTATTTGTTGATTGTTCAACTGGCTTTGCCAGCTCTGCATTTGCTGACAGGCCTCTTGCAGAATCCATCTGCCCATGGGAATGATGAGACCGCTACTCTCGGCCATGGGAATAAATTCACCGGGAGAAATCAGCCCCCGTTCGGGGTGTTGCCAGCGCACGAGGGCTTCAAAACCAATGACGCGCTGGGTTGTGAGTTCTACGAAGGGCTGGTAGACAAGAAATAATTCTTGGCGTTCTAGGGCTTGGTGAAGATCACGCTCTAACTGGAAGCGCTCCACCACTTGGGTGCGCATTCGCTTGGAAAACACTTCATGGCGGGCTTTGCCTTGGCTCTTGGCTCGGTAAGTGGCAGTGTGGGCATCTCTGAGTAATGTCTCAGCCGCATAATGATGCTCGACTGGCGCTAGAGCAATGCCCACACTGGCGCTGGTGAAGACTTCTTGCCCTTGGAGTCGCATGGGCTTGGCCAATGAGCGCTGGAGATCGTCAACGATGGAGCGAGCCTGATCGACGTTTCGGACAGTGCTGAGGACGATGCCAAATTCGTCACCGCCTAAACGGGCGATGTGACTTTGCTTGGGAAGACTTTGCTTGAGGCGGCGGGTGACGTGGAGGAGGAGCTGGTCGCCATTGGCATGTCCCAGGCTTTCGTTGATATCCTTAAACTGATCGAGGTCGAGGAACATGACCGCTGTGGATTCATTCTCTCCTTGGGGAATGTTTAACCGCTGTCGTCTCGCCATGGATTGCTCCAGCAACTGAATGAAGCGATCGCGGTTGGGTAAGCCCGTCAGGGGATCGTAAAACGAACGGAAGAATTCTTTATAGGCGAGTAGGCAGGTTCCGGTTGCTAAGAAAGTAGCAGCGGGGAAAATTATGGGCACCCAAACGGATTGGGTAAATAGTACCCAGGTTATTCCCGATAGGCTGGTGATACTCAAGAGACCAGCAATGCCATGGGAGAATGGGTGCTTCAAGACCCAAGCCAAGCCCCCGCCAGCAATCGCCCAGGTCAAAGCCCAAAGCCATTCTGCTGATTCACTCCAAAAGCGAAAAATAGGTTCTCCATCTAGAACATGGCGCAGCAGTTGGCTGACCATCTGAGCATGAACGATTACACCTGGCATGGTGTATGTCTCAGTTTGGTTCCCAGAACTATAGGGGGTTTCGAGGAAGTCCTTGCTACTGGCAGCGACATTGCCGATGAGAACTATTTTGTCTTGGATAAGTTTGGGATCGAAGCGTTCTTCCAGGACGTCAGTGAGCGTCAGCGTCTGGGCAATGCGATCGCCCCCTTGATAGTTGAGCAGGATTTGCCATCCCCCATCATCCGCGTTCTGATAGCCCCCATCGTTGGGACGCAGGCTGGGGAAATAATAATCTCCCAGGGTAAATCCCCATTCATCCACATCTAGCTCACTATTGGGCGGTGGATTGCCTTGGGCGATGGCAGTCGGCAAATTTTGCAAATAATACTGACTGAGAAGCAGAGAAAAGGGGTAATGGAACTGTTGACCGTCATGCATGAGGAGCAGTTGACGACGGGCAACGCTATCGCGGTCTACGACTAAGTCATTGAAACCCACTTGCTCCGGGGGAGAGGCCTGGGGAGCAGGAATGAAGTCCTTATCAAAGTCATTGAGTTCATTGATGACGATGACATTGGGCTGCTGCAGCTGGCTTGTCAGGGCCTCGGTTCCTGGTTCGTAAGGGATTTCACGATACATGTCCAGGCCAATGGCCACGGCACCATTGGCCTGGAGAGTGCTGAGAACTTGGGCTAGGGTTTCATCAGTGAGGGGCCAGCTTTTTTGACTCTCGACATCCTCTTGGGTAATGCCCACAACTAGGAGCCGAGGATCTGTGAATTCGTCAATGGGGCTGGGCGATGGGGAGGTTTTGGAATTGCGAATGTCCCGTTGGTCGCTGGGAATGTCTGGCTGGGACCATTCCCATTGGGTGAAGCGATCGTAGATGGCTAATTCAAGACGCTGTAGCCCTCCCAGGTGCCGCACACCACCCACTAACACCGTCACGAAGACACTGCTAGCTAAAATTGGCACCAAACCGTGGCGAAGTAACAGTTTGCTATCGAGGGATTGAATTGATTGGGCTAACGGAGGATGAAGCCGCTGGCGTAAGCGTCCAAGCACTAAGATTTCTCATGGCTAGAGTTATGCTTAGGGTTCCCAGCTTGGCCGTCAGATTAGAGGTCTAACTGGGGGCCAAATTCATTCGGAAGACTGACCACTCCGATCAAGAGCCAGTCTCTCTAGGAGCTATTTGCCCTGGATGGCATAGGCCCAGCGCTGAATGCCTGTTTCGATTTGAGTTTCATCAATTTCGGTGTAGCCGAGGATGAAGTCTCCTTGGCATGGATGAAGGTTGTGGATTTGAAGGCTGGAGATGTAAATGCCTTCTTGGGCTGCGCGGTGAATTATTTCATCATCCGATAGGTCAATGTGGAGGCGGGCAACGAGGTGGAGTCCGGCACTGTCACCCAGGATTTCAACGGTGGTGCCCAAATAGGTTCTTAAGGCGTTGACGAGGGTTTGGCGACGTTGGTCGTAGCAGAGGCGCATGCGGCGCAGATGTCGTTCCAGGTGCCCTTCTGTTATGAATCGGGTGAGGACAGCTTGATCGAGCAGGGAACAATGGCGATCGCTCAACCACCGCGCCTGAGCGAAGGTCTGCACAAGACTAGTTGGCACAACAACATATCCCAGGTGCAATCCCGGAAACATGACTTTGGCAAAGGTGCCGATGTAGAGAACAGGAGCATTGGCTTTTAAGCCTTGGAGGGCGGGTATAGGCCGACTGCTGTAGCGGTATTCACCGTCGTAGTCATCTTCAATGATCAAACAGTTGTTTTGTTGGGCCCAGTCCAGGAGCTGGAGGCGGCGGGGCAAGGATAGCAAGGCTCCGGTCGGGAATTGGTGAGAGGGAGTGACATAGACCAGCTTGGGCTTGGATTGGAGTTGGGCTAGGGCTTCGATGATGATGCCATCACTATCCACGGGAATGGGCTGAAGCAGAGCATCCCGGCTGCGGAAGATGCGCTGGGCTCCGAGGTAGCCAGGGTTTTCGAGGGCGATCGCTTCTCCTGAATTAACAAACAATTGTGTGACCAACTGAAGGGCCTGTTGGGTTCCATGGGTGATGGCAATTTGATCGGGATGGCAGGTTACGGCACGAGAGCGAGTGAGGTATTGGGCGATCGCGACTCGCAGGGGCTCATAGCCAAGGGGATCTGTGATGTAGTCCATCCAGTGATTGCTGGCTGCCATTTCCTGGTTGATCAGTTTTTTCCAGAGGCGATGGGGAAATAACTCCAGGGAGGGATGGCCGTAGCGAAAGTTGTATTGGGCTGCCGGTTGAGTTTGCCAGGGGCTAGCCTGGGCGATCCGTTGGCCATAGGAAGATAGGTGGAGGGGAAAGTTATTTGTGGTTGCTTGGGGCACACTGGCTTCCACTTGCAACAGTGTTTCGGGAAGCTGGGCGGCGACGAAGGTGCCCGCACCGGGTCGGGTTTCCAGGTAGCCTTCGCTGATGAGTTGGTCATAGCTGAGGGTGACAGTGGCACGGGAGACTTGGAGGGATTGAGCCAAGGTGCGGCTGGCGGGTATGCGTTGGCCTGGTTCTAGTTGACCGTTGAGGATGCGATCGCGAATCTGGTTGTCGATCTGCCGGTGCAGGGGCGTTGCGAGATTACCGTCTAGGCTCAGGGACAGTTCCACGGGAGATCCAGAATTGGACTGGTTCTAAAATACAAAATTGGCACTTGTGGCAGACCGATTCGCAATTTAACTTAGCCCTATGCCGTTGTTTCGCTTTGTTTTTACTTCGTGCCATGGCCTTAATCAGACCTGCTACCCCCCAGGAAGATAGTGTGATTGCTCGCCACTTCTACCAGATGTGGCTAGACAACGGCCTGAGCCCGGATCAGATTGAACCGGACTGGGAGGCTATTACGCTGGCCTATGTGGCTGAAGCCCGTGAAACTCTGGGTTATCAAGCTTTTGTAGCTGAGGTGGATGGGCAGATGGTGGGTTCAGCGGGCGGTCAACGCTTTGCGGGGCTTTACCCGATTAACTTTACGGCTAGCTTTCGTCGCGATGGCTATGTCTGGGGGGTCTATGTGGAGCCGGAGTTTCGTCGTCAGGGCTTAGGCAAGCAGTTGACTGAGCAAGTATTGGCCCATTTGCGATCGCTGGGTTGCACGAGGGCAGTGCTAAATGCTTCGCCTTCGGGCAAATCTGTGTATGAGCAACTAGGTTTTCTAGCCGGTAATGCGATGACCTTGGCGCTGTGATGGCCTGTAATAACAAATCCTCATAGCTGTTCCCCTAAACTCTCTGCGGGCGAACAGCGGTTCGCCCCTACCAATAAACGAACGGGAATCGGGGGTCACCGAACCGGATTTGGTCTGAGAGCTAAGGCTTGAGTCGTAGCTGGCGTCTAAGCTGGCAAACCGTTTTCACGTTTGATGATTTCTTCTAGGAGGCCGCAATGGTGACTTCGACAAACTCTGGTACGCAATTTTCGGGTGGACAAATTGAACCCACAACAAGGACAAAAGTCCGTCGCGCTCCCCAGCGGGGCCAATATGACCATGGCACCATCCATACAATTCTCGATGAAGGCTTAGTTTGCCAGGTGGCTTTCGTTGTAGAAGGCAAGCCTGTGGTGATTCCCACGGCCTATGGGCGTGTTGGCGATCGCCTCTACATCCACGGTTCTCCCGCCAGCCGAATGCTCAAGTCCTTGCAAAAGGGCATTGATGTTTGTGTGACGGTGACGCTACTGGATGGCCTGGTCTTGGCTCGCTCTGCCTTTCACCATTCCATGAACTATCGCTCTGTCGTAGTCTTTGGTGAAGCTGAGTGGGTGAGCGACCCAGCCGATAAAGCTGCTGCCCTGAAAGCCTTTACAGAACACGTGGTGCCGGGGCGCTGGGATGCATTGCGGCCCATGACGGAACCAGAGGTCAAGGGAACGACAGTTCTAGCCTTACCCCTCACAGAAGCTTCTGCCAAAATTCGCACTGGACCTCCCGTTGATGATGAAGCGGATTATGAGCTGCCAATTTGGGCTGGGGTCTTGCCCCTAGGCTTGCAAGCCGGAGCGGCGGTAGTTGACCCAAAGTTAGGGGATGGAGTTGAACTGCCCGAGGCGATCGCCCATTGGCGTCGGGGCGTAAGTCAGGGCAGTTGAATCAGACCCGATAGCACTGTGGTGATATCGCACGACTAGGTCAGCCCGAACCATTGCCGAAGCCATAACCTGGAAGGGTCCCCTCCCATCCGCTTGCCATGCTCATCGACCCTAGCCAAGCCCCCAGCCAAACAGGCAGTACCTATCCAGCTCCCTTCCAAGCCGTCGTTGCAGGTCGTAGCCGAAAACGCTTAGGCAACGTCGCCGGACTGACCCAGTTTGGCGTCAACCAAGTCACCCTTTTGCCGGGAGCGGCTTCTGCATTGCGCCATTGGCATTCCCATGAGGATGAATTTATTTACGTCCTGTCAGGAGAACTGATCTTAAATACCAACGCGGGTGAACAGCGACTAAAAGCTGGCATGGCAGCAGGCTTTCCGGCGGGGGAGGCAGATGGTCATCAGCTCATCAACCGCAGTCACCAACCAGCGATTTACCTGGAGGTGGGCACCCGCAATCCTAGCCAGGACCAGGCGATCTACCCCGATGATGACCTACTCGTGGAGCCAGGACGGATTTTTTGTCACCGGGATGGAAGTCCATACAACATCGACGAGAACGATTGAAGAAGGCAAAACTGCTCTCCATGAAGGAGACCTTTTCCCTGAAGATCTTTGAGGGGTTAGTGTTTTTCAGTAAAATGGAATCTCAGATACAACACTATCCGGCTCAATGCCTTACCGGCCATGGCTCAACCTGACCCCATCAATATAGATTCTCTGACTCTGATGGCGATCGTGATAGCTCTGCTGCTGCTGCCGCTGCTCGTGACAGGCTTCACCTCGTTCTAACTGTCTTCGCTGCGACTTTTCTCCTGGCATTCTGCTCTGACTTTACCCCTATGGCTTTGACCGATATCAATGCTTACCTGTCCCTGCCGCAGGGCATCGCGACCTCTGGGCAGCCTACGGTGGAACAGTTCGCAGAAATCAAAGCGGCGGGCTATGAGATCGTCATCAATCTAGCGATGCCCACATCCGAAAACTGGCTCGCGGATGAGGTAGAGGTGGTGACTGGCTTGGGAATGGAGTATGTGCCCCTGCCAGTGGTTTGGGATTACCCCAGCCTGGGAGATGCAGAACAATTCTTTGAGGTGCTGACGGAGGCTCGCGATCGCCAAGTTTGGGTTCACTGCGCCCTCAATATGCGAGTCTCGGCCATGATGTACCTCTACCACCGCATTTATCGAGAGATGCGTGATCTAGAGGCTACGCAGTATTTGAACCAAATCTGGGTGCCCAATGACGTATGGCAGAACTTCATGGATGCCGTCATTGAGTTGTATGGCGAATAAGGGGTACGCGATCCCATGGCGATGCCTGAAAAGCTATGACTATTCCTCCACCACTATTTTGCAGGTTTTGTGGGATTAGCTGAGTGAGAATGCTCAGCCCTTGGGAATGATAAGTCCGTATTTATGTGAGAGTTCTGCTTCTCCCTCACAGCATCAGTCCATGCCTGAGTCTGCGGCCTGATGAACTTTTTGAGCTTGACGAAATCTCAGCGACGATCCCAGAAATTGATTCTGACGGGTGGCTGAACGCATTTTTCGATGCATTTTCTTATAGCTGGTGTGAGCATCTACCAGCTCCCGTTCGTGATAGGAATTTCATCTCCATGACGTCTAAATCGACTGGAGAGGCAATGGAACTCTACTGCCTGACACCCAGTGATGCCTATTGGGGTGACCTGCTCCAGGCTATTCCCCATGACTTCTATCATTTGCCTGACTATGTTGCCTTGGAAGCGAGGCGCTTGAATGCGACGCCGGAAGGATTATTAGTGCGTCAAGGCGCTCGCTATTTCTTCCTGCCCTATTTGATCCGCAGCTGTGCGCCGATGCTGCCAGATTATATTTCTGATGCAGCACCGAAGGATATCGTTTCCCCCTATGGCTATGCCTCCGCTTTATTGAGTGAAGCCGCTCAAAACTCTGAAACATTCTTGGCTGAAGCCATTGAAACAGCGATGCTCTTTTGGCGAGAGCGAGAGTTTTGTACGGCCTATTTGCGTTTGCATCCCCTGCTCTATCAGGAGTTAGCTGAATTGGGGAAACTTGAACTGGAGGGCGTGGAGCGACGAGAGGTGGGACAGAGTGTCGCCATTGATCTTGCCCCGGATGATGAGCGGCCGTTGCAATCTCAATTCAGTCACAGCAGTCGGCAAAGGGTGGAGCAGGCCAGGCAGGCAGGCTTTACTGCGCGCTGGACCGAGACTGTGATGGAATTACCCACATTAATTGCCCTCTATCAAAGCACCATGGCTCACCAGGGGGTGGCGGCTGAACATATTTTTGACCCCGAATACCTGTACGGATTGGCCCAAGCCCTAGAGGGGAGCTTTCACCTCTGCTTTATTGAACGAGAAGGCATTCCCGTGGCAGCGAGCTTTGTAACGGAGACCTGCGGCATTGTGCAATGTCACCTCAGTGGTGCTGAGGAGTCAATGATGCATGATGCTCCCAGTGCTCTAATGATGATGGAAATTTGTAATTGGGCCCAGGCGAGAAACAACCAATGGCTCCATCTAGGCAGCGGCTTAGAGGGAAGTAATGCATCGGATGCGTTATATCGATTTAATTGCCAGTTTTCTGCCTTGAGTCTTCCGGTTTACAGTTTGCGCCTGGTGTTGAATGACCGGTTGTATGACCAGCTGATTCATGAACGCAGTAAGCGTATTCGCCTCGATCCCGTGCAAATTTTCCAAGCCGATACTTTTCCAGCTTATCGATCTGAACATGTTTAAGTGAACTAGGTTGTTGTAGCTTGAGTCTCTAAGCATTTGGCTGGTGTCGGGACTGCCATGCCCCCCAGCGGGAGTGAAGATCTTGGCCAGAAAAAAGAAGGGGAGTGTCACAATGTGACACTCCCCTTCTTTTTCAATTCTCATCAAGCTGGACTGTGATGTTGCTTAGGAAGCAGCTTCAGCTTCTTCAGGCTCTTCTTCGCGAACTGTTTGCTTGACGGTGAGGTAGCGGATGACGTTCTCGCTCAAGCGCATGTCCTTCTCCAAGGTGGCGATCGCCGCACCGGGAGCCTTGTAGTTCATTTGCACATAGATGCCTTCACGGTATTTGAGGATCATGTAAGCGAGGCGACGCTTGCCACGGTGCTGGATATCCAGCTCCTCTGCACCTGCCTCGGTCAGCAGGGTCTTGTACTTATTGATGGCGGTGTCCACATCCTCTTCACCCATATCGGGGCGAAGAATGTACATGGTTTCGTAAACAAACTCTTTCATCGGGTCATCCCTTTGGACTAAAGGCCCCTCGAAGGTCGCAGATTTGGGCTGTGGGGAAACAATCCCTCAACAGTTCAGCCCTTAGCCGAGATCCAAACTTAGGCTCAAACAGTAAAACACCCTATGGCCCTAAAGTTCCACAGGGTCTCAATGTTTTAGTCTCAAAACTTGAATCAAACCGTTACCCCAGGCGTTACAGCCTTGATAACGATAACGACAATTGCGCTTCCTAGGAGAAGCAAGGCTTTACAATCTTAGACCAGTTTACGCAAACTAACAAAAGGAACTCTTCCGAAGAGGTTGTTTGAGAATTCGGCCTGATATTAGGCTAGATACTTCCAATATCCTTTTAGGGGCATTCTTCACAGACTGAAGCGTCTTGCAGGCTGGAGCTACGGCTTAGAGCCTTTCTCAAACCACCTCTCAAGGAAGCCATGGCGACTCGATACGTTCGTGTCCAGGCCCAATCCGGTCGTGTCTACTACGGCGTGCTGTCATTGAACCGCACGGTGCAGCTGTGGGATGCGCCGCCTTGGCTGGGGGGAACGCCCCTAGAGCAGGAGCTAGAGCCGGGAGAATATGAGCTGCTAGCGCCCTGTGCACCGTCCAAGATTGTGGCGGTGGGGAAGAACTACCAGGCCCATGCGGCTGAGATGGATTCTGAGGTGCCAGCGGAGCCACTGCTGTTCCTTAAGCCGCCCAGTGCTGTGGTGGCCCATGGCGCTGAGATCCTGTATCCCTCAGCCTCTTTCCGGGTGGATTACGAGGGAGAGCTGGCGCTGATTGTAGGCAAGAAGACCCGAAACTGCAGCTTGGAGGAAGCGCGCCAGGCCATTTGGGGCTACACCATTGCCAATGATGTAACGGCGCGGGACTTGCAGAAGCGTAGCCCCGGTCCTTGGGCCATGGCCAAGGGATTTGATAGCTTTTGTCCTCTGGGTCCCTGGATGGTGCGGGAGCTGAGTCCCTGTGCCACTGTGCAGACTTTTATGAATGATGCTGAGGAACCTGTGCAAAGCGCAACGGTGGATCAGATGGTCTATGGGCCTGATGTGTTGGTGTCTTACATCAGTCAGGTGATGACGCTGTTGCCAGGGGATGTGATTTTGACGGGGACGCCGGAGGGAGTGGGGCCGGTGGCCGTGGGCGATCGCATCTCGATCGAAATCGAGGGCATTGGTCGCTTGAGCAATGCGGTGGTGGCGAGGCCTGAGCCTGAACCCTCCGCAGATGAATCCACCGAAGAAGCGGACAATAAAAAAGCGACTGGGGAATCCCAGGCGCTTGGCGAATAATTGTGTTTAGCCAGAGTTCGACAGCCAAACAGCCGACCTCTTTCCCTAGCCCTTACTCCTAAAGGAGCAAGGGGACCTGAGGCAAAAATGAGGCTTTCAGCCTTGGCCTAGGGCAGCTGCATATAAACCATGTCAGACAGGGTGGGGATATCGGGGTAGTGGCCACGAATCACCTGGACAATGCCATAGCCAGAAGCGGCCAGGATACCGAAGAAAACAAAATTGAATAGGATTTCAACCAAGAATTCGGCAGGTCCCGCCACTGCGACCTGAAGACTAGGCCCCATTGTCAGACCCATCAGAGGTCCAATGACGCTAAACAGCAGCACTTTAATGATGGACAGACAAATCATCAACATGATTGCCTGGAGCGTGTTGAAGCGAATGAAGTGAGGAATGGAATCGTTGCGCACCACAAGAATGAACAGTGCGAAGAAAATAATCAATCCCATAAGAGGGAAGGCACTGTAGAGCGCAATGACTGGTGAAAGCACCAGAATCAGGATCCCGCCAATCTCGGGAAATTGCTTGAAAAAGAATGCCCCGAATACGAGGGACTCCACGATGGGAAGGAGATAAGGTAGGGCTCCAAAGAGTCGCTCTTGGGGCGTTGTGGCACCGCGCACGGTCATGCGTTTCGGGCTCCTCTAGTCAGGGAAGTGAATATCCCACCAGAATAGCGCAACTTCCTTTGTAGAGGTGTTGCTTGCACAAAGGAAATTGCGCTATGCAGCCTGGTGGTCGTGATGGGGGCTCTTGACTGGAATGAGGCCCAGATTAAACTGGGAAGCCACAAACGCTAGAGCTGCCATAGAGTGGCATATCACTGCCGGGGTATCGGGTCTGTCTATTTAGAGTCCCGTTCCTAGGCGGCTTCGTTGGGCATGTCCACGACGCGGAAGCCCATGGGGCAGCATTGGGGCTTTTTCTGAGCGGCGGGCTTGCCGGGGCCACGACCGCAGGTGACCTTTCCTTCGTGGAAGCGGGGCTCGCCCTCAGCGCTGGCGTATAAGCATTGGCGGCAGACTTGACCGGGGGATAGGACCTCACGGTCGGTGAGCAGGACTAACATCTGGTTTCTCCCTGGGGCTCTCCCCTTGGAAATACGACGTGTAACTCTATTTAGCCCATGGGTCCAAGCAATCTTTCTCTTTCGTGGGGGGCAAACGAGGCCTGGGTTGAAGGAAATCCTTCGCGGGCTTAGCTACATTCCATGGTAGCGATTTTGACTGGGAAAACAGTGTGATTCATCACTTGTCGCAATGGAACTCAATGTTGGAGTGAAGCGATCGCTCCCCAATTAAGCCTTTGAAGTTGAGAAGCGTAACGTTAGACGACTTTAGATTTATTGGGCGAGGTCTTGGGTTTTGTCTGGCCTGGGCTGGTTGTGATTTCGGTCCAGACTTTTTCCCGGCAGCTAAGCAATATTAAATACGAAAACTCTCGGACTGAGATGGAATTGGACGGTCATACGAATGGCTGCGCCTTGGCTCCTATTCGCGTCTGAAAACTCCTTTTCCCTTGCTGACTGGGGATACAGATTTTTTTGTAGCCAGATTCTGTCTTATACGCTACTGATAGTGTGATGCTTTAACTTTGACCCCTAGATGTAAATGTTTTATAAGTAGTAATGTCATCGCGTTGATACGGCGCACTGGCCAGCATTGTTTCTGCTTCAGTGGAGAGAGGACATCCCAATCTCTACTGGGGCTTTTCTACTTTTAAGTCTTGCTTGGGTGAGACTCGCTTCTATAAAAGCCTGTTCGTTTACTGTTCGCTATCCCTTCCGCTAAAACGTTTCCCTCCCATGGTTCAACAACTCCGTCGCTCTTCTACTCCCCGCGTGAGTTTCCCCGTAACGGCACCCGCTGCGAATCCCGTGTTCTTTCGCACCTACAGCCGCCAGAAGGAGGAAGGGCGTGAGAGTTGGGATGAGATGTGCGATCGCACCGTAGCGGGCGTCGCCAAGCTGGGTGACCTCAGCTCCCCCGAAGAAGCCCTGATCGCCCGCATGCAGCGCGAGGTCAAGGCACTGACCTCTGGCCGCTGGCTCTGGATTGGTGGCACGGAGTGGATTACCCAGCAGAAGAATTTCTCCGGTGGCTATAACTGCACTTCCACCAACGTCACGGATTGGCGCGCCTTTGCCCTGATGATGGACCTGGCCATGATGGGCTGCGGCACGGGTGCCATGCTGGAGCCCAAGTACATCAGCCAATTGCCTGCGGTACGCAATGAGATCAGCCTCAAGGTCCAGGGCGACCTGGGGGCAACGCCTGCGCTGAAGCGTCGGGAAGAGACGGAAGTTAGCGTCACGGGCAATCAAATCTTCGTCAACGTGGGCGATAGCCGCCAGGGCTGGGTTAAGTCCTATGAGGCGGTTCTGGAGGCTTCCAGTGATGAGCGCTTCGATGGCGAAGTGGAAATCATCATCGACATGAGCGATGTGCGCCCGGCTGGGGAAATCCTCAAGGGCTTTGGTGGCATGGCCAATCCGGTGAAGCTGCCGGATATGTACAGCCGTGTGGCTCGCATTTTGAATAAGGCCAAGGGTCGTCAGCTGGATTCGATTGAATGCTGCCTGCTGATCGATGAAGCTGCGGTGACCATCGTGGCGGGCAATATCCGTCGCTCCGCTGGGATGCGCCAGTTTGATAGCAATGACAGCGTTGCCACGGGTGCCAAGGAAAACCTCTGGCGTCAGGATGCTGAGGGCAACTGGAGCATTGACCCCGAGCGCGATGCCCTGCGCATGGCGAACCACACCCGCGTTTTCCACCGCAAGCCGACTAAGGAAGAGACCTTTGAGGCGGTGCAGAAGCAGTTCTTCTCCGGTGAGGGGGCGATTCAGTACGCGCCGGAGGCGATCGCCCGTGCCAGTGCCGATCTCCTAACCACCCAAGAACTCAAGTCCGAGTTCCTGGGGGTCTACAACGAGCTAGGTGCCGAGGAAGCCAAGGGCTGGCTCAAGCAGCACAAGCCTGAGATGAGCGATGCAGAGCTGGAGCATCGTTTCCAGCGCTATGGCCTTAACCCATGCGGTGAGATCATCGGTGCCAACTTCCACTGCAACCTGTCGGAGATTCACCTCAATCGCTTGGACCCTAAGAATCCTGAGGAGCAGGATGATGCCTTCCGGGCTGGGGCGCTTTCTGTGGCGGCGTTGCTGAACCATGAGTTCATGGAAGAGCGTTATCGCAAGTCCCGCGAGCTGGACCCCATTGTGGGCGTGTCCTTTACGGGCTTCTTTGACTTCTGTGTTCATGCCTTTGGGACGCCTTGGCTGAACTGGTGGGAGGAAGGTCGTCCTGAAACGGAGCAGGGTAAGGAATTTAAGGCCCAAGAGGAAGCTTGCTTGACGCGCTGGCGCAAGGTGGTCCATGAGACCATTTGGGACTATTGCGATCGCCACAATCTCCGTCGCCCCAACCGTTGCACGACGGTTCAGCCTGCGGGCACGAAGAGTTTGCTGACGGGGGCTAGCTCTGGCTGGCATCCTCCTAAGTCCCAGCGTTTCTTGCGTCGCATTACTTTCCGCAAGAATGACCCGGTGGCGATGGCTTGCATTGACTACGGTTATTCTGTGGTGCCTTCCCAGTCGGATAAGGATGAGAAGGGCAATCTGTTGGATAACCCGTTTGATCCTCGCTGCACGGAGTGGCTGGTGGAGATTCCAACTGAGGTGAGCTGGGCGAATTTGCCTGGGGCGGATCAGGTTGACATTAGTAAGTTCTCTGCGCTGGCTCAGTTTGATTTCTACATGCAGGTGCAGAAGCATTACACGCGGCACAATACTTCGGCGACGGTGGAGTTGCGTGAGGGTGAGGT